>NZ_JBHVWW010000035.1:47326-86335 GCF_042882025.1 Kitasatospora sp. NPDC058243 | reverse complement strand
CGACCCGAAGCCCTACGTCTGGACCAAGACCGCCGACGAGATCCTCGAACGCCTCGCCGGATATCTGAAGCGAATTCCAGACTCAGGACACTAGGGCGCCAGCACCCCGCACACCTGCCAGGCCGGCTGCGCGTGGTTGCCCGGATCGATCGGCGCCGGCGGCGGGACCTGGGTGCCCTGCGGGGTGGCCAGCACCGGCTGGAGGAAGCCGGCCATCGAGGTGGTGCAGGGCTCCGGCCCGGCCTGGATCACCGAGTCCACCAGCCGCAGCTGGGCCGAGGCCAGGTCGACCCGGTCGAACTGGAAGGTCAGCTGCCGCCGGACGGTCTCCAGGGTGACGGGCGCACCGGCCGCGGCTCCGGCCGGCTTCAGCGCGTAGACGAAGGTGTGGTCGGTGGTGATCTGCAGCGTGCCGCCGTCGGCCTCGTCGATCCGCATCGCGCCGGTCACCTTCACGGTGTCGGCGGCCAGCGCGACCTGCGCCGGGTCGAAACGCACCAGCCAGCCGGTCAGCGCGTGGTGCCGGTCGTCGACCGACTGGGTCACGCTGGTGTCGAACTGGGCCTGCTCCCCGGGGGTGACGAAGGCCCGCACATCGGCGGTCGCGCCCTGGACGAGGGTGGCCGGGGCCAGCGAGGAGGCCACCAGGTAGCGCTGGACGGTGTCGAGCGCCTTGGTCACCTCGACCCGGCTGAAGTGCTCGGTGGCGGCCCCGGTCGGGGTGCCCAGTCCGATCGCCCCGTCGCTGTACCCGACCGGCAGCGCGGCGAACGGGTTGGCCGGGTCGGCGACCGGCCGGACCACCGAGGCCGGGCTCAACGCGACCAGGCTGACGGTCAGTTGGCTGCCCTCGGGGCGGGCCGAAATCCGGTTCGGCGAGCTGACCCCGAAGTACACCGCGGCCCCGAAGGCCAGCAGCACGAGCAGCAGCAGGGCGAGCGCCTGCCGCGGCACGCTGCCCAGCGGGCCGAACCGCACCCGCGGGCGGGTGGCCCGGCCGAAGGACCCGGCCAGCCGCTCCCGGGCGGACAGCTCCTGGATCCGGGCAGCCCGGACGAAGGACTCGTCGAAGACGACGGACCGGAACTCGTCCTCATTGCCGGAACCACCGTCGGGCGCACCCTCAGGAGGCTCTCGCGGGTCACCCATGACACCAGGGTAAGGCGCGCCCTCGCCCCTCCACGAGGGTGCGACCGCAGATTCCCGGGAACGCCCCGCAACCGCCCGCCCCGGCGCGCACCACCCCTGCGCCACGCCCTACGACGTCACCCCGCAGGTGCCGTGACCACGAGCGACGGCTCGGCCGGCGCGGGCCTCGGGTCGGTCCCGAGGCTGCTGCTGCCGGACTCCGGACGCCGGGGCGCGCCGGAGGAGCCGCCCACGCCCTGGTAGATCGCCGCGACCGCGACGGCCACCAGGCTCACGCCCATGATCACGGCGAGCACCCAGGCCACCGGCCGGTGCCAGCGCTGCTGGGCCACGTACCGCCCGCGACCGCGCCCCGGGTCGTAGCCGCGTCGGCGCCGGCCCGGGCGGCCGGTCGCCCGGCCGGGGCCCGACCAGGGATCGGGGTACAGGTGGTCGTCGTCCAGTCCGCTCGGGTGCGGGCGCAGCTCCAGCGGCAGCCCGTCCCCTGCGGTGACGTCATAGCCCCAGACCGGGCCCGCGGTGTCCGGCTCGAACCGGGCCTCGGCGGCGGCGAGCTGCCGCTCCTTGGCCGTCGGCTCGTGCACGGCGGCGGACCGGACGAAGGCCTCATCGAAGACCACGGTGGCGAACTCGTCGTCCGCACCACCGTGGTCGGCGCCGTCGGGGTACGGCGAGCCCCCCACATCGTCAGCCACGGATTCAGCGTATTACCGGGCGGCCGATTTGTCTGTGGCTCATCGCAGTTGGTCCGTCACACGTGTGACGCGGGCCGCTGCCGACCGCCCCGGGGCCCGGCCGGCCCGCCGCGCGGGCCGCGCTCAGCGCACGTCCGCGTCCCCGCCCACGGTCTGCGTCGCCTCGCCGCGCACGTGCCCGTCACCAGTGACGATGTACTTGGTGCTGGTCAGCTCGGGCAGGCCCATCGGGCCGCGGGCGTGCAGCTTCTGGGTGGAGATGCCGATCTCCGCGCCGAAGCCGAACTCGGCGCCGTCGGTGAAGCGGGTGGAGGCGTTGACGGCCACCGTGGTCGAGTCGACCAACCGGGTGAAGCGCCGGGCGGCGGCCTGCGAGGTGGTGACGATCGCCTCGGTGTGGCCGGAGGACCAGCGGCGGATGTGCTCGACGGCGGCGTCCAGCGAGGGCACCACGGCCGCGGCCAGGTCGTAGGACAGGTACTCGGCGCCCCAGTCCTCGTCGGTGGCGGGCACCACGGTGGCGGCGCCGCCCTCGGCGGCCTTGAGCACCGCGTCGTCGCCGTGCACGGTCACCCCGGCCTCGGCGAGGGCGGCCAGCGCGAGCGGCAGGAAGGCGTCCGCGACGTCCTGGTGGACGAGCAGCGTCTCGGCCGCGTTGCAGACGCTGACCCGCTGCGCCTTGGAGTTCAGCAGGATGCCGACGGCCATCGCCAGGTCGGTCTGCGCGTCCACGTAGACGTGGCAGTTGCCGGTGCCGGTCTCGATCACCGGCACGGTCGAGCCCTCGACCACCGTGCGGATCAGCGAGGCCCCGCCGCGCGGGATCAGCACGTCGACCAGGCCGCGGGCGCGCATCAGCTCCTGGACGGAGTCCCGGCTCTCGCCCGGGACGAGCTGGACGGCGTCGGCGGGCAGCCCGGCCGCGGCGACCGCGTCCCGCAGGACGGCGACCAGCGCGGTGTTGGAGCGGTAGGCGGAGGCCGAGCCGCGCAGCAGCACGGCGTTGCCGGACTTGAGGCAGAGCGCGGCGGCGTCCACCGTGACGTTCGGCCGGGCCTCGTAGATGATGCCGACCACGCCGAGCGGCACCCGCACCTGGCGCACGTCCAGGCCGTTGGGCAGGGTGTAGCCGCGCAGCACCTCGCCGACCGGGTCGGGCAGGCCGACGACGTCGCGCACGTCGGAGGCGATCGCGGCGATCCGCTCGTGGTCGAGGCTCAGCCGGTCGATCACCGACTCGGCGGTGCCGGCCGCGCGGGCCCGGGCCACGTCCTCGGCGTTGGCGGCGGTGATCTCGGCGCTGCGGGCCACCAGGGCGTCCGCGATCGCCAGCAGCGCGGCGTCCTTCGCCTTGCGCGGCAGCGGGGCGAGCGCGGCGGCGGCCTCCCGGGCTCGGCGCGCTACGGCGAGGACGGGGCTGTCGGCGGTGGCGAGGTCGCTGGTCATGCGCCAAGGGTAGCGACTGCGCAGGGCCCGCCGAGCGGCCATTTCGCCTGGCGGGACGGCCCGGCGAGACGGTTCTCCCCTGCGGCTCGCCCCCCTCAGTACGGGTGCACCCCGCCCAGGTGCGGCGGCGGATCGCCGAAGCCCTCCGCCACCCGCTTGTGGTACGTCGCCCGGTCGACCACCTCCAGGCCGACGATCTCCCACGGCGGCAGGTTCGCGGTGACCTTGTGCTCGCCCCACAGCCGCAGCGCGATCGCCGCCGCGTCGTGCAGGTCCCGGGCCTGCTCCCAGTACCGGATCTCGGCATGGTCGGCGGCGTAGCGGGCGGTGAGGAAGAACGAGTGGTCGTACGCCAGCCGCTCCAACGAGACGCGCAGCGAGGACAGCGGGGTGACCTGCCCGGACACGCTCAGCACCACGTGCCAGAGCCTGGCCTGCTCGGGCACGGTGGGCGGCTCCCCCGGGTCCGCGTGCTGCGACCGCGGCCTGCGCGTCCCGCCGGGCCCCTGCGGCGGCGGACCGGCCGGCTCGGCGGGTCCGTCCCCGCGTCCGCCGTCGATGCTGGTCAGCCGCCGGCCCGCCGTCCCTGCGGTCAGCGTTGCCTCGCTTCTGCGTTCCACCGGCGGCCTCCTGTTCGGCGATGTCGTGTCGTCCCCCGCACCGGACCCGCCGGCCCGCGGCCGACCGGTACGGCTGCACCGCTCCTCGCCCGCGGCCGGGCCACTCCCCGTACGGAGCGGCCCGCCGACCGCGCTCAACCGATCGGCCGGTACCGGCACACCGGCCGGTCAGCCGCGCAGAACGACCAGGTCGTCGCGGTGGACGACCTCACGCTCGTACGCGGCGCCGAACTCCTGGGCCAGGTCGCGGGTGGACCGGCCGAGCAGGCGGGGCAACTCCCTCGCATCAAAGTTGACCAGTCCGCGAGCCACGATGTGGCCGTTTTCGGCAAGAAGGTCCACCGGATCACCCGCCGTGAACTCCCCGTCCACCTTGGTGACCCCGGCGGGCAGCAGCGAGGCGCCGCCGGAGACGACGGCCGTGACGGCGCCCGCGTCGAGGTGCAGGGCGCCGCGCGGGCTGCTCGCGTGGGCCAGCCAGAGCATCCGGTCGGAGGTGCGGCTGCCGGTGCGCAGGAACAGGGTGCCGGTGCGCCGTCCGGCCAGCGCGTCGGCGGCCTGGCTGGCGGCGGTGAGCACCACCGGGATGCCCGCGCCGGTGGCGATCCGGGCCGCCTCGACCTTGGTGACCATGCCGCCGGTGCCGACGCCGGCCTTGCCCGCGCTGCCGATCTCGACGCCGTCGAGGTCGTGCGGGCCGCTCACCTGGTCGATCCGGCTGGTGCCGGGCCGGGCCGGGTCGCCGTCGTAGAGGCCGTCCACGTCGGAGAGCAGCACGAGCAGGTCGGCCCGGACCAGGTGGGCGACCAGCGCGGCCAGCCGGTCGTTGTCCCCGAACTTGATTTCGGCGGTGGCGACGGTGTCGTTCTCGTTGACGATCGGCATCGCGCCCATCGCCAGCAGCTGGTCGAGGGTGCGGTAGGCGTTGCGGTAGTGGGCGCGCCGGCTGGCGTCCTCGGCGGTGAGCAGCACCTGGCCGACCCGGATGCCGTACCGGGCGAAGGAGGCGGTGTAGCGGGCGACCAGCAGGCCCTGGCCGACGCTGGCGGCGGCCTGCTGGCGGGCCAGGTCCTTGGGCCGCTGGTCCAGGCCGAGCGGGGCCAGGCCGGCGGCGATGGCGCCGGAGGAGACGAGGACGACCTCTGGCGCGTCCGGGCGGCTGCGCACCTTGGCCAGGGCGTCCACCAGGGCGTCGACCCGGTCGGCGTCCAGGCCGCCGGCCGCCGTGGTGAGGGAGGAGGAGCCGACCTTGACGACGATCCGCCGGGCGGTCAGCACCTCCTCGCGCAGTGAGTCCTCGCTCATCTCGCTGTACGCCCTTCCGGTGTGGTGCGGGTGCGGCGGGCCGGGCCCGGCCGTCACCCCCGAAATCTACGCGATCCGCGCAGGTCGCCCGCAGGGTGTTTCACCGGCTGGACCGGCGCCGCCACGGCCGGGCCGCCGGTCCGGACGGCCGGCACGGCCCGGCCGACCCGCTGAAGCCCCGGGCCTCCCGAGCGAAGTGACGCTCCGTCAGTTCCGGACGGGGGCCGGACACGCGAACGGCCCCCACCGCCCCGGAGGGTGGTGGGGGCCGTTCGCCCGGGCCGGCTCAGGACGCGTCCCGGCCGGCCGGGTCACTCCTCGTCGTCGCCCTCGTCGATGGCGGCCGGGCGGGTGCTGGAGAGCGCCTCGAAGGCGAGGAACTCGGCCTCGGCCGCGTCCCGGCCCTTCTGCTTCTCGCGGCGGCGGTCGACCGCCGGGCGCGGGCTCTCCAGGCGGTGGTCCTCACCGCGGCGGCCGAGCATCTCGGCGCCGGCGGCCATGGTCGGCTCCCAGTCGAAGACGACGGCGTTCTCGTCCGGGCCGATGATGACGGTGTCGCCCTCGTGCGCCCCGACCTTCCACAGCTTGTCCTCGACGCCGAGGCGGGCCAGCCGGTCGGCGAGGTAGCCGACGGCCTCGTCGTTGGAGAAGTCGGTCTGGCGGACCCAGCGCTCCGGCTTGGTGCCGCGGATGCGGTAGGCGCCGTCCTCCTCGGTGATGGTGAAGCCCTCGTCGTCCACGGCCTTGGGCCGCAGCACGATCCGGGTCGACTCCTCGACCGGCTTGGCGGCGCGCGCCTCGGCGACGATCTGCGCCAGCGCGAAGTTCAGCTCGCGCAGGCCCTTGCGGGAGGCGGCGGAGACCTCGAACACCTGGTAGCCGCGCTCCTCCAGGGACTCCCGGGTGAGGTCGGCGATGTCCTGGCCGTCCGGCACGTCCACCTTGTTGAGCGCGACCAGGCGCGGGCGCTCCTCCAGACCGCCGTACTCGGCCAGTTCGGCCTCGATGGTCTCCAGGTCGGTCAGCGGGTCGCGGCCGGGCTCCAGGGTGGCGCAGTCCAGCACGTGCACCAGCACCGAGCAGCGCTCGACGTGCCGCAGGAACTCCAGGCCCAGGCCGCGGCCCTGGCTGGCGCCGGGGATCAGGCCGGGCACGTCGGCGATGGTGTACACGGTGTCGCCGGCGGTGACCACGCCGAGGTTGGGGATCAGGGTGGTGAACGGGTAGTCCGCGATCTTCGGCTTGGCCGCCGAGAGCACCGAGATCAGCGAGGACTTGCCGGCGCTCGGGTAGCCCACCAGGGCCACGTCGGCGACGGACTTGAGCTCCATCACGATGTCGCGGGCCTCGCCGGGCTCGCCGAGCAGCGCGAAACCGGGCGCCTTGCGGCGGGCCGAGGACAGCGCGGAGTTGCCGAGGCCGCCGCGGCCGCCCTGGGCGGCGACGAAGCTGGTGCCGTGCCCGACCAGGTCGGCCAGCACCTCGCCGTTGCGGTCCAGCACCACGGTGCCGTCCGGCACCAGCAGGACGAGGTCGCCGCCGTCCGCGCCGGTGCGGTGGCCGCCCGCGCCGGGCTTGCCGTTGGTGGCCTTGCGCTTGGGCGAGTGGTGGTACTCCAGCAGGGTGGTGACCTGCGCGTCGACGGTGAGGATGACGCTGCCGCCCTCGCCGCCGTTGCCGCCGTCGGGGCCGCCGAGCGGCTTGAACTTCTCCCGGTGCACGGAGGCGCAGCCGTGGCCCCCGTTACCCGCGGCGACGTGAAGTTCGACGCGGTCCACGAAGGTGGTCATGGTGTGCCTCCAGTGTGCGAAAGTCTGCTGCTACCTGCGTAAAGCATGAAGGGTGGACCGGAACATTCCGGCCCACCCTTCACTGTGAGTCTGGTGTGACTCAGGCCTCGACGGCCACGATGTTGACGACCTTGCGGCCGCGGCGGGTGCCGAACTGCACGGCACCGGCGGTCAGCGCGAACAGGGTGTCGTCGCCACCGCGACCGACGCCCGCACCCGGGTGGAAGTGGGTGCCGCGCTGGCGCACGAGGATCTCGCCGGCGGAGACGACCTGGCCACCGAAGCGCTTCACGCCGAGGCGCTGGGCGTTCGAGTCACGGCCGTTACGGGTAGAGCTTGCGCCCTTCTTGTGTGCCATATCTCGCTATCCCCTTACTTGCTGACCGAGTCGATGCTGGTGATGCGCACCGCGGTGTGCTTCTGACGGTGACCCTGGCGACGGCGGTAGCCGGTCTTGTTCTTGTAGCGCAGGATGATGATCTTGTCACCCTTGGTCTGGTCGACGACCTCGGCGTGGGTCTTCACACCGGCCAGGACCCACGGGTCGGACGTGACGGCTTCGCCGTCGACGATCAGGATGGTCGAGAGCTCGACCGAGTCACCCGGCTTGGCCTCGATACGGTCGATCTCCAGCACGTCGCCGACGGCGACCTTGTGCTGGCGGCCGCCTGCGCGAACGATCGCGTACATGCGGTACCTGCTTTCCTTACTCGGTCGGAACTCCCGACGCCAGCCGCCTGGGTACGGACACAGGGGCCTCTCCCCGCCCGCTGCCGCGCGAACGCGGCGCTTCGGGAAGGTGATGTGCTCGGGAGCGTGTGGCGTAGACACGCCGAGGGTCAAGAATACGGACCGGCCGCCCGGGGGGCAAACCGGCCCGTACGGCCCGGGGCGGGAAGGGTCCCGCCCCGGGCGCGTGGGCACTACTCGGCCGCCGTATCACCTTCGGCGGCCGCCGCCTTCTTGGCCGCCGCGCTCGTCCGCTTGGTCGCGGTCTTGCGGGCGGTGGTCTTCTTGGCCGCCGTGGTCGTCTTCTTGGCGGCGGTCTTCTTCGCGGCGGTCTTGCGGGCGGCCCGCTTCTTGGGCGCCGGAGCCTCCTCCGCGGACGGCTCCTCGGCCTCGGCCTCGGCGGCCGGGGCCTCCTCCGCCGGGGCCTCGACGACGGCCTCCGCGGTCTCGACGGCCGGGGTCTCCTCCGCGGGCGCCTCGACGACGGCCTCCACGGCCTCGACGGCCTCGGGGGTCACCACGGCCGGGGCGGCCGGGGTGGCAGCCTCCAGGGCCGCCTCCAGCGCCGCGTCGGCCCGCGCCTGGAGCACCACGATCTCGGCCTCGCCCGGCGCCCCGGCCGGAGCCGTCGCCTTGCGGACCGCGCGGCGGCGGGTGCGGCCGGCCGGAGCCGCCGCGGCGGCGGGGATCTCGACCAGGTCCGGCTGGGCGGCCGGGGCCTCCTCGACGGCCTCCGCCTCGACGCCCGGGACCTCCAGGGCCAGCTGGCCCTCGATCTCCTCGCGCACCGGCTCGCCCTCGACGACCACCTCGGCCACCGCGGCCTCGACGGCCTGCGGCTCCTCGGCGGCCGCCCCGCCCTTGCCCCGGCGACGGCGCTTGCTGCTGCCCGCGGCCGCCTCGGCCGACACGGCCGGGGTGTGGACGTGGGCGCTCGGCTGCTCCATGTGAACGATCACGCCGCGGCCGTTGCAGTGCACGCACGGCTCGGAGAAGGACTCCAGCAGGCCCTGACCGACCCGCTTGCGGGTCATCTGGACCAGGCCCAGCGAGGTGACCTCGGCCACCTGGTGCTTGGTCCGGTCCCGGCCCAGGCACTCCAGCAGGCGGCGCAGCACCAGGTCCCGGTTGGACTCCAGCACCATGTCGATGAAGTCGATCACGATGATGCCGCCGAGGTCGCGCAGCCGCAGCTGGCGCACGATCTCCTCGGCCGCCTCGATGTTGTTGCGGGTGACCGTCTCCTCCAGGTTGCCGCCCTGGCCGACGAACTTCCCGGTGTTGACGTCGATGACGACCATCGCCTCGGTGCGGTCGATCACCAGCGAACCGCCGCTGGGCAGCCAGACCTTGCGGTCCAGCGCCTTCATCAGCTGCTCGTCGATCCGGTAGGTGGCGAACACGTCCACCTCGGAGGTCCACCGCTGGAGCCGCCCGGCGAGGTCCGGGGCCACGTTGGAGACGTAGTCGTGGATGGTGCTCCACGCCTCGTCGCCGGAGACGATGACCTTGGTGAAGTCCTCGTTGAAGATGTCGCGGACGACCCGGACGGTCATGTCCGGCTCGCCGTACAGCAGCGCGGGGGCGTTGCCGGTCGCGGCCTTCTTCTGGATGTCCTCCCACTGCTGCTGCAGCCGCTGGACGTCGCGGGTCAGCTCCTCCTCGGAGGCGCCCTCGGCGGCGGTGCGCACGATGACGCCCGCGTCGTCCGGGACGATCTTCTTGAGGATCTGCTTCAGGCGGGCGCGCTCGTTCTCGGGGAGCTTGCGCGAGATGCCGGTCATCGAGCCCTCGGGCACGTAGACCAGGTAGCGGCCGGGCAGCGAGATCTGGCTGGTCAGGCGGGCGCCCTTGTGGCCGATCGGGTCCTTGGAGACCTGCACCAGCACGGACTGGCCGGACTTCAGCACCGACTCGATCCGGCGCGGGCCACCGTGGCCCAGCGCACCGAAGTTGACCTCGCCGGCGTACAGCACGGCGTTGCGGCCCTTGCCGATGTCGACGAAGGCGGCCTCCATCGACGGCAGCACGTTCTGGACCTTGCCCAGGTAGACGTTGCCGACGTACGAGGTGGCCTGCTCCTTGTTGACGTAGTGCTCGACCAGCACGCCGTCCTCGAGGACGCCGATCTGGGTCCGCTGGCCGTTCTGGCGCACCACCATGACGCGCTCGACCGACTCGCGGCGGGCCAGGAACTCGGCCTCGGTGATGATCGGCACCCGGCGGCGGCCCAGCTCGCGGCCCTCGCGGCGGCGCTGCTTCTTCGCCTCCAGACGGGTCGAGCCCTTGATGGACTGCACCTCGTCCGGGTCGAAGGACGGCTCGGTGGAACGGCGGCGCGGCTCGCGCACCTTCACCACCGTGCGGACCCCGTCCTCGGTGGTCTCGGCGGTCTCGACGGCACCGGCCTCACCGCTGCGGCGGCGACGACGGCGACGACGGCGGGACGAGGACAGGCCGGCGGCCAGGTCGTCGTCGTCCTCGACGTCCTCCTCGACGTCCGCGGCCGGCTCCTCGACGACGGACTGCCCGGTCTCGACGGCCTCGGCCTCGAACTCCTCGGCCTCGCCACGGCGACGACGGCGGCCGCCCCGACGGCGACGGCGCGACGGACGGTCGTCCTCCCACTCGCCCTCGGTCTCCGGACCGGCGACGGGGGCCTCGACGACGGGCGCCTCGACCGGCACCTCGACGACCCGCTCGACCGGCTTCGCCTTCTCGGCGGCCTTCGCCCTCTCGACGGCCTTGGCCTTCTCGGCCTTCTCCGCCCGCTCGGCCCGCTCGGCGGCCTTCCGCTCGGCGGCCTTCGAACGGCTCGGCGGCTGCACCCGCACCGAGGTGCGCACCCGGCGGCGGCGGCCGACGCCGCTGTACTCGAACTCGTCCTCCTCGCGCTGCGCGGCGGCCGGGGCCTCGACCGGCGCCGGGGCGGCGGCGGGCTGCTGCTGCGCCTGCGGCTGCACGGCGGGAGCCGGGGCGGGAGCCGGGGCGGCGGCCGGGGCGGCGGCGGGCTCCTGGAACACCGGAGCCTGGAAGATCGCGGTGGACGGGCGGACCGCACGGCGGCGCACCCGGTGGGTCGGCTCGGCGGCCGGCGCGGGCTGGACGGCCACGGCCTCCTCGACCGGCTCCTCCTCGACGGGCTCCTCCGCGGCGGCGGGCTCCTCGACCGGGGTCTCGACGACCGGCGCGGCCTCGACCACGCGGCGGCGACGGGCCCGGCGGGCCGGAGCGGCGGGGGCCTCCTCGGCAGCCGGCTCGGCGGCGGGGGCCTCGGCCACCGGGGCGGCGGCAGCGGGCTCCTCGGCCGGGGTCTCGGCGGCGGCCGGCGCCCCGGCGGGCGCCTCGGCGCGCTTGCGGGTGCGGCGGGCCCGGGCGGGCTTCTCCGCCTTCTCGTCCTTCTCGGCGGCCGGCTCAGTGGCCTTCTCGACCGGCTTCGCGGTCGCCTTCGCGCTCGTCTTCGCCGTCTTCTCGGCGGCGGGCGCCTCGGCGGCGGCCGGCTCGGTGACCACGACCGGGGTCGCCTCCGGCGTCCCGGCCGGAGCCTCGGCGCGCTTGCGGGTCCGGCGGGCCCGGACCGGCTTCTCGGCCACCGGCTCGGCGGCCGGTGCGGCCTGCGCCTCGGCGGCGGGTGCCTCGGCCTGGACGACCGTCTCGGCCGTCTCGGCGGCCGCACCCTGCGGGGTGCCCGCCGGGCGGGACACCGCACGGCGACGGCGGCGCGGCGGCGCCGCGGAGGTGCCTTCGCCGCCGGTCGGGGCGGTCTCGTTCTGTTCCGTCGCCGCGTTCTGCTGCGGATCGGTGTTATCGAGCATGCGGGTGGATCTCCCGTCAGGCCCCCGGGCTCCACATCCGGGCACGGCACGGCACCCGTGGCCGGCCGGCATCGCGAGGATGCTCGGGCCGGACCCTTTCACGGTGCCGCCGCGCGGACGCGAGGCCGCACAGGGGCTCGTAGTCTCGCTCGGCGCCCCGCCGCACGGCGGGGTGTCGAAAGTCTTCTGGTCTGACCAGTCTTCTGAGGTTTTCCCAAGCTGCGCCGTTCCCCAACCCCGGGTGGCTCCCGGACGGGGTTCCCGGGCCCACCGACCGTCCTGGTCGGCGGGCCTCAGGTGGCCGGCCTGTGCTGCGACGACGCTCGCTCCCCTGGGGAGCCGCGGGAACCTGGAGGACCGTCGGGCCCAGTGAGGCACTGGACCCGGCCTCCGCCCGTCAGGCGGACGCGGCCCCGCGCACCCCGGCGGCTGTCAGCCGGCCGGGGCCGCGGCGCGGTCGAGCGCCAGCGGGTCGGTCACCGTGCCGGACTCCTCGTCGAGCGGCCCCTGCGCCAGCCTGGTCACCTCTGCGGGGACCGGCGGCGCCAGGTCGGCCGTCACACGGAGACCGGACAATACGTCGTCGGGTCGTACGGCTGGTGTGGCGTGTCGTACTACCAGGCGCAGTATCGCACAGGGACGGCCGGTCCGAACATCGCGGTCCGCTTCGGCCGCCGTGTCCGCACCGTCGACGACCTGCGGCGCGGCGATCTCGAGCGCCGCCACCGGACCGCGCGCGTCGAAGACCCGCACGCCGTTCTTGGTCACGCGTTCGACCTCGACCCGCTCGGCGGCGAGGAACACCGCGACCGCGCGGGCGGCCTCCTGCGGCTCGACGCCGTCCAGCCGGACCAGCCACTCGGAGGCCTCCAGGCGCTCCACGAAGTTCGGCGTCCGGACCTCGACCGCGTCGATCACGTCCAGTCCGGTCGGCAGCGACTCGTCCAGCTGTGCCCGCAGTTCCTCCGGGTCACGGAGGGCGGCCAGGCCGATCTCCAGGTACTCCGCCTCGCTCGCCACCCCGGTCGGGGCCGCGTTGGCGTAGGACACCTTCGGGTGCGGGGTGAAGCCGGCCGAATAGGCCATCGGCACGGAGGACCGGCGCAGGGCGCGCTCGAAAGCGCGCTGGAAGTCGCGGTGGCTGGTGAAGCGGAGCCGGCCGCGCTTGGTGTAGCGGAGACGGATCCGCTGCACCGTCGGCGCGGGCGGAGGACCGTCGGGCGTACGGCGTGCCAGGGTCGCTCAGTCCTTAGTCAGTTGTCCCCGTCCGGCGCGACGGCTGCCGCCGCTGTCCGGACTCTGTCACCTCAAAGGGTACGCGCCCCGCCACCCCCCTCGTCCCGCCCCTGGTCAGCCGCACCCCGACGCCCCCGGCCGCCGTCCGCCCGGCGAACGCATGGAGCCCTCCCCGATTCCCGGGGAGGGCTCCATCCGTCACTTCGAGCACGTCACGCGGCCCGGACCCGCCCGATCCGCGCCATCCGTACCACCCGCGCCGTCAACTAGCCCTGCGGGGCAGCCCCGTTGACCACGGCCAGCGGCAGCAGCTTCTTCCCGGTGGGACCGATCTGGATCTTGAGGTCCATCTGCGGGCACACGCCGCAGTCGAAGCACGGGGTCCAACGGCAGTCGTCGACCTCGACCTCCTCCAGGGCGTCCTGCCAGTCCTCCCACAGCCAGTCCTTGTCGAGGCCGCTGTCCAGGTGGTCCCAGGGCAGCACCTCCTCGTAGGTGCGCTCGCGGGTGGTGTACCAGTCGACGTCGACGCCGGTGCCGGCCAGGCCCTTCTCGGCGGAGGCCATCCAGCGGTCGTAGGAGAAGTGCTCGCGCCAGCCGTCGAAGCGACCGCCGTCCTCGTAGACGGCGCGGATGACGGCGCCGATGCGGCGGTCGCCGCGGGACAGCAGGCCCTCGACGATGCCGGGCTTGCCGTCGTGGTAGCGGTAGCCGATGTTCTTGCCGTACTTGCGGTCGCCGCGGATCGAGTCGCGCAGCTTGGCCAGCCGGGCGTCGGTGGCCTCGGCGGACAGCTGCGGGGCCCACTGGAACGGGGTGTGCGGCTTGGGCACGAACCCGCCGATGGAGACGGTGCAGCGGATGTCGTTCTGGCCGGTGACCTCGCGGCCCTTCTGGATGACGTTCTTCGCCATCGCGCCGATCTGGAGCACGTCCTCGTCGGTCTCGGTGGGCAGGCCGCACATGAAGTACAGCTTCACCTGGCGCCAGCCGTTGCCGTAGGCGGTGGCGACGGTGCGGATCAGGTCCTCCTCCGACACCATCTTGTTGATCACCTTGCGCATGCGCTCGCTGCCGCCCTCGGGGGCGAAGGTGAGGCCCGAGCGACGGCCGTTGCGCGACAGCTCGTTGGCGAGGTCGATGTTGAAGGCGTCGACGCGGGTGGACGGCAGCGACAGGCCGATCTTGTCGTCGCTGTAGCGGTCGGCCAGGCCCTTGGCGATGTCCCCGATCTCGGTGTGGTCGGCGCTGGACAGCGACAGCAGGCCGACCTCCTCGAAACCGGTCGCCTTCAGCCCGCGCTCCACCATCTCGCCGATGCCGGTGATGCTTCGCTCCCGCACGGGGCGCGTGATCATGCCGGCCTGGCAGAAGCGGCAGCCGCGGGTGCAGCCGCGGAAGATCTCCACGGACATCCGCTCGTGCACGGTCTCCGCGAGCGGGACGAGCGGCTGCTTCGGGTAGGGCCACTCGTCGAGGTCCATCACGGTGTGCTTGGACACCCGCCACGGCACGCCCGGGGCGTTCGGCACGACGCGGCCGATCCGGCCGTCGGCCAGGTACTCCACGTCGTAGAACTTCGGCACGTACACCCCGCCGGTACGGGCGAGGCGCAGCAGCAGCTCGTCGCGTCCGCCCGGGCGGCCCTCGGCCTTCCAGCCGCGGACGAGCTCGGTGATGTCGAGCACGGCCTGCTCGCCGTCGCCGACCACCGCACAGTCGATGAAGTCCGCGATCGGCTCGGGGTTGAACGCGGCGTGGCCGCCGGCCAGGACGATCGGGTCCTCGTCGGTGCGGTCCTTGGCCTCCAGCGGGATGCCGGCCAGGTCGAGCGCGGTCAGCATGTTGGTGTAGCCGAGCTCGGTGGAGAACGACAGGCCGAACACGTCGAAGGCCTTCACCGGGCGGTGCGCGTCCACGGTGAACTGCGGGACGTCGTGCTCGCGCATCAGCGCTTCGAGGTCCGGCCAGACGCTGTAGGTGCGCTCGGCGAGCACGCCCTCGCGCTCGTTGAGCACCTCGTAGAGGATCATGACGCCCTGGTTGGGCAGGCCGACCTCGTAGGCGTCGGGGTACATCAGCGCCCAGTGGACGTCGCAGGCGTCCCAGTCCTTGACGGTCGAGTTGAGCTCGCCGCCGACGTACTGGATCGGCTTCTGGACGTGCGGGAGGAGGGCCTCCAGGCGTGGGAAGACCGATTCGACAGTCATGTACTAGGAACCCTTACGACGTGATTCGGTGCCGCGCGCATCGGCAGGCGACGGCGGGGAGGGGTGACCCTCAAGGGTAGCCCAATCCGGGGAAAGGCCCGCTGGCTCACCCCCCGCCCGGGCCGGGCACCCGCCCGCGCTCCGGCGCGGCCGCCCCGGTCCGGCCCGCCCCGGCACGCGCAGTGCGCACCCGCCGCCCGGCACCGTCCGCCGTTGACATGCCCGGACCACCCATGCGGTACTGACAGGGCCCCGCCAGAGACCTCTGCACCCCTTCCGGACAAGGGAGTTGGGCCGTACGCTCAACCCTCGCCGACTCCCCCCGGCGACCCGTCCCCGGCGCGCAGGGCCCCGCCCCCGGCCCCGCAGGCCGCGTCCGCCGGCGCCCCCGCGCGCCCCGGCGGCCCGACGAGCCGGGCGGCCGCGCGAACACACCCCAGGGGACACGCCCTAGGAGAGCCATGACCGACACCGACCGGCGGGTCCGCCCGCCCCGGCCCCTCGGCAGCCGGGCGGCCCGCTACCCCGCGCCGGCCCAGGCCGAGGCCGCGGCCCGGCGGCTCGCGCTGCGCCACCCGGAGCGGTGCCGGCTGCGCGAGGTGGGCCGCTCGCGGGCCGGGCGCCCGCTGCTGCTGCTGTCCGTCGACCGGGGCCCGCGCACGGTGCTGGTCGTCGGCGGCCCGCACCCCAACGAGCCGATCGGCACGGCCGGCGCCCTGCGGCTGGCCGAGGTGCTGCTGGCGCGCCCCACCCGGCCCGGCCTGTCCTGGCACCTGCTGCTCTGCCTGGACCCGGACGGCGCCGCGCTCAACGCGGGCTGGCTGGACGGGCCGCTCACCATGCGCCGGCACTACGAGCACTTCTTCCGCCCCTCGTTCGAGGAGCAGCCCGAACTGCTGCCGGCCGCCGACGCGGGCCGGCCCCCGATGCCGGAGAGCCTGGCGCTGACCGGCCTGATCGACGAGCTGCGCCCGTTCCTGCAGTGCTCGATGCACGGGGTGGACTTCGGCGGCGCCTTCATCCAGCTGACCGCTCCGGTGCCCGGGCTGCCCGAACTCTTCGCCGCCTCGGTGCGCCGGGCCGGCATCCCGCTGGACGTCGACCCCTTCGACGCGGTCGGCTGGGCCAGCCCCTTCCCCGGCACCTATCTGATGCCCTCGGCGGACGGCGCCGGCCGGTCACGGGCGCTGCCGGACGAGCCGGAGCTGTCCACCTGGTCGTACGCCGGCCGCCACGGCGGGGTGACGGCCGTGCTGGAGGTGCCGATGTGGGCCGTGGACGCGGTCGGCGACCGCCGTCCGCACCCGACGGCGGACCGGGCGGTCGGCGCCGCGGCCCGGACGCTGCGCGAGCGCGCCGAGGAGCTCTCCGGGCTGCTGGCCCACGTGCCCGCGCACACCCGGGCGGCGCACGGCGCACTGGTGCGCGCGGCCGGGTTCACCCTGGAGTTCTGCCCGTCGGTGGCCCAGGAGTGGCTGGCCCGCTGGTGCGCCGAGCCGCTCACGGTGTCCCGGGTGACCACCGCCGGGATCGTCGCGGCCCGGATCCCGCTGCGGGTGGCGTCGACGGTGCTGCGGCTGCTGGCGGACAGCGGCGGTCCGACCGTGGCGGCGGCCCGGGGCCGGGCCCGCGACATCGTCACCGAGAGCCTGGGTCAGCTGCACCACCGCTTCGGTGCCCGCTGGGTGCCGGTCCAGGAGCAGCTGGCCCACCAGGTCCGCGCGGCGCTCACCGCCGCCGACTGCCTGCTCTGACCGGGGCCACGGCCCGCCGCAACCGGGCAACAACTACCCACTCACAGAGCCCAGTTGAAAAACACCAAGGGCCGACCCGAGAAATTCCCGGGCCGGCCCTCGACCGACGAACGCGTGGACGGACAGTCCGCTCAGGCCGCTATCGGCCGCTGGCTGCGGACCGCCTGGAGCAGCCCGATCGCGATCCAGACCGCGAACATCGACGACCCCCCGTAGGAGACGAACGGCAGCGGGATGCCCGCCACCGGCATGATGCCCAGGCACATCCCGATGTTCTCGAAGGCCTGGAAGGAGAACCAGGCGATGATCCCCGCGGCCACGATCGTCCCGTACAGGTCGGTCGCCTGCCGGGCGATCCGGCAGGCCCGCCACAGCACCACGCCGACCAGCAGGATGATCGCCAGCGCCCCGACGAAGCCCAGTTCCTCACCGGCCACCGTGAACACGAAGTCGGTCTGCTGCTCCGGCACGAACTGCCCGGTGGTCTGCGTCCCGTGGAACAGCCCCTTGCCGGTCAGCCCGCCCGAGCCGATCGCGATCCGGGCCTGCGCGGTGTTGTAGCCGACGCCGGAGGGGTCCAGCTGCGGGTTGGCGAAGGCCGCGAAGCGGTCGATCTGGTACTTGCTCAGCACCCCGAGCTTCCAGATCGCCACGCACCCACCGGTGCCCGCCACCAGCAGCCCGAGCACCCAGCGGTTGGCCGCCCCCGAGCCGAGCAGGATGCCCAGCACGATCGCGGCCATCACCATCACCGAGCCGGCGTCCGGCATCAGCAGCACGACGCACATCGGCAGGAAGGCCCAGACCAGGCCGCGGAACACCGCCCGGTGCGAGGGGTACTCCCGCTCCCCCGCGTCCACCTGGTCGGACAGCACGACCGCCATCGCCAGCACGATCCCGAGCTTCGCGAACTCTGCGGGCTGGATGGAGAAGCCGCCGCCCAGCTGGATCCAGGAGTGCGCGCCGTTGATGGTCGAGCCCAGCGGGCTGAGCGTGGCGAGCAGCATCAGGATCACGCCGATGTACAGGAACGGCACGAGGGTGCGGAAGCGCCGGCTCCCTATCCCTATCACCACCGAGCACAGCACCAGCCCGACGACCAGGTTGGTCAGGTGCCGGTACAGGAAGTACTGCGGGTCGCCGTGGGTGAGCGAGTCCCGGCCGCGGGTGGCCGACCAGACCAGCAGGGAGCTGCCGAGCGACAGGGCCAGCGCGGCGAGCAGCAGTATCCAGTCCAGCCGCCACAGCGGGGAGTCCTTGGCCAGGGCCTTGGAGACCCCGCTGCGCTGCGGGCTCAGCCGCAGTTGCCGGTAGGAGCCGTAGGAGGTCATGCCCGCCCCCTTCCCGGGCCGCGGTTCGGTTCGAGTGCGGCGTCGGCCGCGGTGCCCGGGGCGGGCCGGTCGTTCGGCTGCGCCGGGTCCAGGAAGGCCGAGGCCGGGGCGGGTTCGCCCGGCACCTGTTCCAGGAAGGCCGGCGCCGGGCCGACGGTGTCGGCGGTGTCGACGGTGTAGGCCGCCGGCTTGATGATCGCGGTGCCGTCCGGGTTGAACTTCGGCAGTTCGGCCTGCGGCGCGGGCAGCAGCGCCTTGCCGTTGTCGATGTTGCCCTTGTCGTCGACGCCGTACAGCGCCTGGTAGATCCGGCGAACCGCGTCGCCGGAGCCGCCGGAGCCGGTGCCGCCCTGGCTTATCGTCATGACGACCGCGTAGTCCTTGCTGTACGTGGTCAGCCAGGAGGTGGTCTGCTTGCCCTCGACCTCGGCGGTGCCGGTCTTGGCGTGCAGCTCGATCTTGTTCTGCGGCCAGCCGGCGCCGGAGAACTTCCAGGCGGCGGTACCGCCGGTGATGACGCCCGCGGTGGCCTGGTCGATGTAGCTCAGCAGCTTCTGGGAGCCGGGGAACTTGCCGTCCTCGTGCGGGGCGATCTCGCGGACGAGGTCCCCGCTCGGGCTTATCACCGCCTTGGCGACGGTCGGCCGGTAGAAGGTGCCGCCGTTGGCCAGGGCCGAGTAGATCCGGGCCATCTGGACCGGGGTGACGAGCGTGTCGCCCTGGCCGATCGCGAAGTTGACGGCGTCACCGGCGCGCATCTGGTAGCCGTCGACGCAGTTCTCCTTGGCGATCTGGTCGGAGAAGCTGGTGCCGCCCTTCTGCGCCTGCGCGCACCAGGCGTCCTTGTTGTTGTCGTAGAAGGACTGCTTCCACTGCCGGTCCGGCACCCGGCCGGTGACCTCGCTGGGCAGGTCGATGCCGGTCTTGGCGCCGAGGCCGAACTGGTGGGCGGTCTTGAAGAACCAGTCGCCCGGCTCCTTCTTCGGCTTGATGCCGCCGTCCTTCATCCACTGGTCGTACGCCAGGCCGTAGAAGACGGTGTCGCAGGAGACCTCCAGCGCCTTCTCCAGGGAGATGGAGCCGAAGTTCTCGCTCTCGAAGTTCTTGAACTCGCGGCCGCCGATGGTCATGCTCTTCGGGCACGCGTACGTCCCGTCCAGCGAGTAGCCGGCCTCGACGGCGGCGGTGGTGGAGACGACCTTGAAGGTCGAGCCGGGGGCGGACTGACCCTGTATGGCCCGGTTCAGCAGCGGGAAGTTGGAGTCCTTGCTGGTCAGCGACTGGTAGTCCTTGCCGGTGATGCCGCCCACCCAGAGGTTGGGGTCGTAGGTCGGCGCACTGGACATCGCGACGATCCGGCCGGTGTGGACGTCCATCACCACGGCGGCGCCGGAGTCGGCCTCGTAGTTGCGGTTGGTGACCTTGTCGAAGGTCTTCCGGGCGTCGGCCATGGCCTGCGCCAGGTTGTCCTCGACCACCTTCTGCACCCGGGCGTCGATGCTGGTGACCAGGTTGTTGCCGGTCTGCGGGGCGGCGGTGCCGGCGGTGCCGATCACCCGGCCGAGGTTGTCCACCTCCAGCTGGGTGATGCCGGCGGTGCCGCGCAGGTCGCGGTCGTACACCGACTCCAGGCCGGCCCGACCGATCTGGTCGGCCGGCAGGTAGCGGTCCAGGCCGGCCTTGGAGGCGGTCTTGCTGACCTCCTCGTCGGTGACCGGCGAGAGGTAGCCGAGCACCTGCGCCATGTTGGCGCCCTCGGCGCCGGTGTAGCGGCGCACGGCGGTGGGCTGCGCGGTGACCCCGGGGAAGTCCTCGCGGCGCTCCATTATCTGCATCGCCTGCTGGGTGGTCGCCTCCTTGGTGACCGGGATCGGCTGGTAGGGCGAGCCGTTCCAGCAGGGCTGCGGGGTCTTGGCGTCGCAGAGCCGGGTCTTCTCCTGCACGTCCTTGGCGGGCATCCCCAGCACCTCGGCCAGCCGGCCGAGCACCGCCTTGCCGCCGTCCTTCTGCTGCAGCAGCGAGGTGCGGCTGACCGAGACCACCAGCCGGGCCTCGTTGCCGGCCAGGATCCGCCCGGAGGCGTCCAGGATCTCGCCGCGGACGGCCGGTTCGACCACCTCGCGGATGTGGTTGCCGGTCGCCTTGGCGGTGTAGACGCTGGCGTTGCGGATCTGCAGGTACCACAGCCGTCCGCCGAGGGTGGCGAGCAGCGACAGGACCAGGATCTGCAGCACCACCAGACGGATCGTCACCCGCCGGGTACGGCCGGTCTCGGGGATGTTGCTCACGTCTCGTGCGCTCCAGGATGCGGGAAGTCGGGAGGTCGGGGGCCGGGCCGGTTACGGGCGCCGGACGAAGCCGGGCATGCGCCGCTTCTTGTAGGACGGGCCGGACGAGGCCTCGCGCGTGGTGCGGTAGCGGGCCAGCGTGCCCAGGCCGGAGCCGCCCTGGTCGTCATCGGTGGCCGCGGTCACCGGGTCGCGCCCGAAGCGGCGGCCGACCAGCATCACCAGCGGCACCACGAACGGCGCCAGCAGCACGTCGTACAGCAGGGCGCTGACCACCAGGCCGCCGAGGCCGACGTGCCGGGCCGCGGTGTCGCCGACCAGGGCGCCGACCATCGCGTACAGCAGGGTGGAGGCGACCGCCGCGGCGGCCACCACCATCAGCGCGCTGGACACCGACCGCTGGCGGCCGTGGTCCGGGCGCAGCAGCCCGGCGGCGTAGCCCATCAGGCAGAGCACCAGCGCGTAGCGGCCGATCGCGTGGTCGGAGGGCGGCGCGAGGTCGGCCAGCAGGCCGGCCGAGAAGCCGACCACGCAGCCGCCGGACGGCCCGTAGACCATGGCCAGGCCGACCACGACGAGCAGCAGTATGTCCGGGGTGGCCCCCGGGAGCTGGAGCCGTCCGAAGACGCTGACCTGGAGGATCAGGCCGAGCAGGATCAGGCCGGCGGAGACGGGGATGCGGG
This sequence comes from Kitasatospora sp. NPDC058243, assembly GCF_042882025.1. Taxonomy (NCBI): domain Bacteria; kingdom Bacillati; phylum Actinomycetota; class Actinomycetes; order Kitasatosporales; family Streptomycetaceae; genus Kitasatospora; species Kitasatospora sp. NPDC058243. Next base: position 65,284 of record NZ_JBHVWW010000035.1, on the reverse strand, counting down.
CGAGGCGCATGGCTCAGTTCCCCCCAGTGGGCTTGGCGGGCGGGGCGGCGGGCGCGGCCGGGGTCTGGGCCGGGGCGGCCGGGGTCTGGGCGGGGGCCGGCGGCAGGACGGCGTCGCGCGGGTCGGCGCGCGGCGGCACGACCACCACGCCGACCAGGTCCAGCCGGGTGAACTGGACGAAGGGCTCGACCAGGATGGTCTTGGTCAGCTGGCCCGGGGTGGCCTCGACCTCGACGACCTTGCCGACCGGCACGCCGGGCACGAACGGGCGGCCGCTCTGCGAGCCGAAGGTGACCAGCCGGTCGCCGGCCTTGACCTGGGCCTTGCCGTTGAGCAGCGAGACCTTCATCGGGCTGGTGCCGCCGCCGGAGGCGAAGCCGATCTCGCCGGAGGCCTCCAGCCGGGTGCCGGCCGAGAAGCCGGGGTCGGAGGCGAGCAGCACGGTGGCGGTGGTCGGGGCGACGGTGGTGATCCGGCCGACCAGGCCCTGACCGTTGATCACCGTCATGTCGCGGGTGAGGCCGTCGTCGCTGCCGGCGTCGATGGTGATGGTCCAGGAGAAGCCCTGGGCGGGGCCGATCGCGATGACCTGGGCGGCCTTGACGGTGTAGCCGCCGGCGCCGGCGGTGCGCAGCAGGTCGTCGAGCTGCTTGGTGCGCCCGGTGGCCATGTCGGAGGAGGCGAGCTTCTGCCGCAGTTCGGTGTTCTCGCGGGCGAGCTCGTCGGTGCGGCCGTTGTTGGAGGCGGCGTCGCGGAAGGCCCGGACGGTGTCGGCGACCGGGTCGACGACGGTGGCGGCGCCGCGCTCGACCGGGCCGAGGACGCTGGCGGCGGCGTGTCGGGCACCGCCGAGGGGGGAGCTCTCACCGCCCTTGATGTCCACGGTGACGAGTGCGAAGGCGACGGCCACCAGCAGGATGAGCAGCAGCCGGCTCTCTCGTGTGTCCCTCACGGTGCTGGTACTGCCCCTTCGTACCTGGTCGGCCGCCCGGGCTGTGGGGCCCGGGCGGCAGCCCGTTCAGTTGAGTGTCGGATGTCTCGGTGGTGCTAACGGCGCGGGGAGGCGTCCAGTACCTGCTGGAGCGCCTCGAACTCCTCGACGCACTTGCCGGAGCCGAGCGCGACCGAGTCGAGCGGGTTCTCGGCGATGTGGATCGGCATGCCGGTCTCGCGGCGCAGCCGCTCGTCGAGGCCGCGCAGCAGGGCGCCGCCGCCGGTGAGCACGATGCCGCGGTCCATCACGTCGCCGGCCAGCTCGGGCGGGCACTGGTCGAGGGTGGTCTTCACGGCGTCGATGATCGAGTTGACCGGCTCGTCGATGGCCTCGCGGACCTCGGCGGCGGAGATGACCACGGTCTTGGGCAGGCCGCTGACCAGGTCGCGGCCGCGGATCTCGGCGTGCTCGTCCTTCTCGCCCTCCAGGCCGAAGGCGCTGCCGATGCTCATCTTGATCTGCTCGGCGCTGCGCTCGCCGAGGAGCAGCGAGTACTCCTTCTTGATGTGCTGGACGATCGCGTTGTCCAGCTCGTCGCCGGCGACCCGGATGGACTGGGCGGTGACGATGCCGCCGAGGGAGATGACCGCGACCTCGGTGGTGCCGCCGCCGATGTCGACGACCATGTTGCCGGTGGCCTCGTGGACGGGCAGCCCGGCGCCGATGGCGGCGGCCATCGGCTCCTCGATGATGTGCACCTGGCGGGCGCCGGCCTGCGAGGAGGCCTCGATCACGGCGCGGCGCTCGACTCCGGTGATGCCGGAGGGCACGCAGACCACGACCCGGGGGCGGGCGAGGTAGCGGCGGCGGTGGATCTTGAGGATGAAGTAGCGGAGCATCCGCTCGGTGATCTCGAAGTCGGCGATCACGCCGTCCTTGAGCGGGCGGATGGCGACGATGTTGCCCGGCGTCCGGCCGATCATCTTCTTCGCCTCGGCACCGACCGCCAGGATGCCGCCGGTGTTGGTGTTCACCGCGACGACGGACGGCTCGTTGAGGACGATCCCCTTGCCCCTGACGTACACCAGCGTGTTGGCAGTTCCAAGGTCGATCGCCAAGTCGCGGCCGATGAACGACAGGTTGCTCGCCATGGGGTGTGGTTGCCTTCCCGGGCTCGGAGTTCATAGGGGGGTTGGACGAGAGCGCGCCCACGCTCGGGCGGAGCCAGCTGAGCTGCCTTACCGGGCCCTTGAGTCGCGTCCATCGTAGTCACGCGGCGCGGCACGGACGTCGATGCGGGGCATACCGTCCATTGTCCGGAGCGTGTTCGCTTCTCCGGGCATTGGGACGCCGTGTCGGCACCTCTGGTTGCTTATTTCACGATAAAAGTGCCCCGGCCGGGCCAATGGTCCCGACCGGGGCAGTGCCAAGGTCCCTCGGGCGTGTCGCCCGGCTGGACTCAGGCGTGCGCCGGGAAGAAGATCTTGATCTCGCGCTCGGCCGACTCCGGGGAGTCCGAGGCGTGGATCAGGTTCTCGCGGGTGATCGTCGCGTAGTCGCCGCGGATGGTGCCGGCCCCGGCCTCCAGCGGGTTGGTCGCACCGGCCAGCATCCGGATGCCGCGGACGACCTCCTCGCCCTCGACGATCAGGGCGATCGACGGACCGGAGGTCATGAACTCCAGCAGCGGCTCGTAGAACGGGCGGCCGACGTGCTCCGCGTAGTGCTGCTCCAGCGTCGCCCGGTCGAAGGTGCGCAGCTCGACGGCGGTGAGCCGCCAGCCGGCCTTGCGCTCGATGCGGCTGATGATCTCGCCGGCCAGGCCACGCTGGACGGCGTCGGGCTTGAGCAGGACGAGAGTGCGCTGGGACACGGTGCGTCTCCTGGGGATTCGGTACGGCAAGGCAGTCGGGCCGACGGGCGGGAGCCGACACGGCAGAGATTACCTTGCGTGTGCGGCGTGTCGGCCCGCCGGTCCGGGCCCTAGACCGGTACGGCGGCCGCCTCGGCGGCGGCCCGGGCGGCCTTGAACTCGTCCACCTTGCGGCCGTAGTGCACCGAGCACCACCACAGGCCGGCGAAGACCACACCGAGGCCGAACATGGTCGGCAGGATGAAGCCGCTGGCGATCAGGCCGATCTGCAGCGCCCAGCCGACGGCCACCGCCCCAGGGCGGTTGATCATGCCGCAGAGCGCGATGCACAGCGCCATGACGATCCCGGTGACGATCCAGATCGTGGCCGTGGAGACGCTCGACAGCTGCATCGCGACCAGCGCGGCGAACATGGCCAGGAGAGCCTCGCCGATCAGGGTCGAGGAGCAGAGGGTCCTCATGTCACTTCCTCCCGAGCAGCAGGCGGGCCTCGCCCACCGTGATGACCGAACCGGTGACCAGCACCCCGGCGCCGCCGAGGTCGCCCTCCTCCTCGGCGAGGGTGACGGCGGCCGCGATGGCGTCGTCGAGCCGGGGCTCGACCTGGACGCGGTCCTCGCCGAAGATGTCGACGGCCAGCGCCGCCAACTCGTCGACGTCCATCGCGCGGTGGGTGGAGTTCTGGGTGATGACGACCTCGGCGAGGACCGGCTCGAAGGCCTCCAGCACACCGGCCACGTCCTTGTCCCCGGAGGTGCCGATCACGCCGACGAGCCGGGTGAAGCCGAAGGACTCGCCGAGGGCGGCGACGGTGGCGCGGGCGCCGTGCGGGTTGTGCGCGGCGTCCAGGATGATCGTGGGGCTGCGGCGGACGACCTCCAGGCGGCCGGGCGAGGAGACGCCGGAGAAGGCCTGGCGGACCTTGTCCACGTCGAGCTGCCCGCCGCGGGCGCCGCCGACGCCGAAGAAGGCCTCGACCGCGGCCAGCGCCAGCACCGCGTTGTGCGCCTGGTGCTCGCCGTGCAGCGGGATGAAGACGTCCTCGTACTCCTCGCCGCCGAGCCCGCGCAGCGTCACCAGCTGGCCGCCGACGCCGAGCTCACGGCGGATCACGCCGAACTCCATGCCCTCGCGGGCCACCGTGGCGTCGACCTCGACGGCGCGCCGCAGGATGTTCTGGGCGGCGTCCAGCTGCTGCTGGGCGACGACGGCGACGGCACCGGACTTGATGATCCCGGACTTCTCGACCGCGATCTCGCCGGTGGTCTCGCCGAGCTTGTCGGTGTGGTCCAGCCCGATCGGGGTGATCACGGCGACGGCGGCGTCGATGACGTTGGTGGCGTCCCAGGAGCCGCCCATGCCGACCTCGACCACGGCGACGTCCACGGGGGCGTCGGCGAAGGCGGCGTAGGCCATGCCGGTCAGCACCTCGAAGAAGGACATCGGCACCGGCTGCGCCGCGTCGACCATCTGCACGTACGGCTCGATGTCGCGGTAGACCTCGACGAAGCGCTCGGGGGTGATCGGGGCGCCGTCCAGGGTGATCCGCTCGGTGACGCTCTCCACGTGCGGGCTGGTGTAGCGGCCCGTGCGCAGTTCGAAGGTGTTGAGCAGCTGCTCGATCATCCGGGCGGTGGAGGTCTTGCCGTTGGTCCCGGTGATGTGGATGGAGGGGAAGGACCGCTGGGGCTGACCCAGGATGTCCATCAGCGCCTCGATCCGGTCGAGCGAGGGCTCCAGCTTGTTCTCCGGCCAGCGCTTGGAGAGCTCCACCTCGACATCGCGCAGGGTGTCGTCGGTGTCGCCGTCGGCGGGGCGGAGGGTGTACGGGTTCGGGTCGGCCTTGTCGCTCACGACCACAGTCTACGGAGGGTTGGCGGGCCGTCCTCACGGGGTGAGAACGACCACTTTGGTCGGAGTTTCCAATTTGCCCCCTTTACTATCTCTTTGGCGAATTTGAACCGCGACGAAGCATCGATTCGCACCCCCTGGAGCCGCGCCGCCTTTGATCACGAGGAGTACTACGCCATGCCCGACGCTCTGCACGACTGGATCGTGCTCCGCCAGGACGCCGTCGTCTGGTTCGCCGGACTGGTCTCACTGGCGCTCGTCGGCTACATGGCCTTCGTCTTCGGACGCTTCCTCCTGTACTGGGCCGGCTCCCGGCACGCCTTCCGGCACAACCGGCCCGCCGAGCCCGGCGACCCGGCCGCCTTCCAGTGGCACCTGGTGATCCCCTGCCGCGACGAGGAGGCCGTGGTCACCCAGACCCTGGCCGGCCTGCGCGCCAGTGCGCCCGAGGCCCACCTGTGGGTGATCGACGACGACAGCGAGGACGCCACCCGCGACCTCGTCCTCGCCGCCGCGGCCCACGACGACCGCGTCCACCTCGTCCAGCGCCGCCGCCCGCACGCCCGGATCGGCAAGGGCGCCGCCCTCAACGCCGCCTACCGCGAGATCACCGCCTGGCTGCCCGAGGACACCGACCGCTCCCGCGTGGTGATCGGCGTCGTCGACGCCGACGGACGGCTCGACCCCGGCACCCTCCCCCAGGTCTGCAACGGCAAGGCGCTCGGCCGCCCCGACACCGGCGCCGTCCAGATCGGCGTGCGGATGCGCAACGCCGACGACGAACTCCCGCTGCCCGGCCGCGGCCGGGCCGCCAACGCGTTCGCCCGCGCCCTGGTCCGGATGCAGGACGTCGAGTTCCAGGCCAACAACGCCGGCATGCAGCTGCTGCGCCGCCGCACCGGCAGCGTCGGCCTCGGCGGGAACGGCCAGTTCGCCCGCCTCACCGCCCTCGACTCGCTCACCGCCGAGGAGGGCCGGGCCGGCCGCCCCTGGCCCGAGCGCGCCCTGCTGGAGGACTACGAGTCCGGCCTCGACCTGCGCCTGGCCGGCTGGCGGCTCACCCACGTCACCGAGACCCAGGTCTCCCAGGAGGGCCTGATCTCGCTGCGCCGCTTCCTCACCCAGCGCACCCGCTGGGCCCAGGGCAACATGCAGTGCCTGCGCTACACCGGCCGGGTGCTGCGCTCCCCCTTCTACACCTGGTCCGGCAAGGCCGAGGTGCTGTACACCTTCCTGCAGCCCGTCGTCTGCGTGCTGCTGGTCCTGCTGTTCCCGCTCTCGCTCGGGATCACGGCGGCCGGGCTGGTGCTCTTCCCCGCCGAGACCGCCGACTTCCACGTCAGGTTCGGCCCGTGGATGCTGCTCGCCTTCGCGGTCGCCACCCTGCCGATGGTGTTCTGGGGCTTCGCCTACCGCCGGCTCGTCCACCCCGACCGCGGCCGGCTCACCGGACTGCTCTGGGGCGTCCTGATCTGGCTCTACGCCTACCACCTCTTCGTGGTCGCCACCCGGGCCGCCGCCCGGATGCTGCTCGGCCGCAACGGCTGGGCCAAGACCCGGCGCAACGCCGAGAAGGTCGCCCTCGGCTCCCCCACCGCCCTTGAGTCCTGAGCCTCAGTCCTGAGCCCCGCGCCTGAGCCCCGCGCCCGAGCCCTGAGCTGCCCCACCCCCTCGGAGCCTCCCCATGAGCATGTGCCTTCCCCCCGCCAGCGTCGCCGTCGTCCTGGGCACCCGCCCCGAACTGGTCAAGCTCGCCCCGCTGATCCACGAACTCGGCGACGCCACCCGCCTGGTGCACACCGGCCAGCACTGGGACGAGGCGATGTCCGGCCGCTTCCTGCGCGACCTCGACCTGCCCCGCCCCGAGCTGCTCACCGGCGTCGGCGGGCGCCCCCGGGCCGGCCAGATCGCCCAGTCCCTCGGCCAGCTGGACGCCGCCTTCGCCGAGGACCGCCCCGCCGCCGTCGTCGTCCAGGGCGACACCAACGCCACCCTCGCCGGGGCGCTGGCCGCCAACGCCCGGGAGATCCCGCTGGTGCACGTCGAGGCCGGGCTGCGCAGCTTCGACCGGGCGATGCCCGAGGAGCACAACCGGGTGATGGTCGACCACGTCTCCGACCTGCTCTGCGCCGCCACCGGGGACAACGTCGCCAACCTGCGCGCCGAGGCCCTCGCCGAGGAGCGGATCGCGCTCACCGGCAACACCGTCGTCGAGGTGGTCCGCCGTCAGCTGCCGGCCGCGGCCGACCGCGCCGCGCTGCTCGCCGCGCACGGGCTGCGCCCGGACGGCTACGTGCTGGCCACCGTGCACCGCCCGGAGAACACCGACACCGCCGAGGCGCTGGGCGCCGTGCTGGCCGAACTGGACCGGATCGCCCGGGCGGGCACCCCGGTGCTGTTCCCGATGCACCCGCGCACCCGGGCCGCCGTCGAGCGCTTCGCACTGGACGCCCTGCTGGAGCGCCTGGCCGTCACCGGGCCGGTCGGGTACGCCGACTTCCTGGGTCTGGCGAGCCACGCCGCGCTGCTGGTCTCCGACTCCGGCGGCGTGCAGGAGGAGTGCACCGTGCTCGGCCGCCCGCTGCTGGTGGTGCGCCGCTCCACCGAGCGTCCGGAGGCGGTGGCGGCGGGCTTCGCCGCGCTGGCGGGCCCCGACGAGGACCTGGGCGAGCTGGCCCGGGCCTGGCTGGCCGACACCCCCGAGCGGCTCGCCCGGCTCGCGGCCACCCCGAGCCCGTACGGCGACGGCCTGGCCTCGGCGCGGATCGCCGCGCTCACCGCCGCGGTCGCCGCCGCGGTCGCCGAGCCGGCCCAGCCCGGAGCAGTCGGTACCGCAGCAACCGACTCCACGGCACGGCCGTCGGCCGCCTAGCGCCCTCTTGACAGCCGGATTGGTCTACTCCACCTTGTGAGTCAAGTCTCCTTCCCCGACAGGGACTTGAGTTGTCGGTAGCTCCCGCACGCGCACCATCGACACCCCGGACGGCGCTCCACCCCCACCACTCAGGCGCGCCGCCGGGCCTCCCCCACAGGAGATGGAGTCATGCCACCTGCCCGACACCGGCGCCCACGCGCCGCCCACACCCTGATCGCCGGGGCCTGCGCCGTCGCCCTCGGCCTGAGCGGGCTCGCCCTCGCCACCGGCACCGGCGCCCAGGCCGCCGACCCCGACCTGATCACCAACGGCGGCTTCGAGACCGGCACGCTGTCCGGCTGGTCCTGTGGCAACGGCGCCGTCCAGAGCACGACCGCGCACTCCGGCCGCTACGCCCTGCAGTCCACCCCCGGCTCGGGCGACACCGGCGAGTGCACCCAGACCGTCGCCGTGCAGCCCTCCTCGACGTACACGCTGAGCTCCTGGGTCCAGGGCTCGTACGTCTACCTGGGTGCCCGCGGCACCGGCGGCACCGACCCCGGCACCTGGACGAACTCCACCGGCTGGGCCCAGCTGAGCACCGGCTTCACCACCGGCCCGGGCACCACCAGCGTCACCGTCTACCTGCACGGCTGGTACGGGCAGCCCGCCTTCCTCGCCGACGACGTCTCACTGATCGGCCCGGGCGGCCCGCAGCCCTCCCAGAGCCCGACCGCCACCACGTCCCCGAGCCCCACCGGCACCGGCAGCCCCTCCCCCACGGACACCGGCACCGCAAGCCCCACCGCCACCTCGACCGGCAAGCCGCCCGGCCTGCCCAAGCACATCCTGACCGGCTACTGGCAGAACTTCGACAACGGCGCCACCGTCCAGCGGATCGGCGACGTCCCGGCCGCCTACGACATCATCGCGGTCTCCTTCGCCGACGCCACCAGCACACCGGGCGGGCTGGGCTTCACCCTGGACCCCGCCCTCTCCTCCCGCCTCGGCGGCTACACCGACGCCCAGTTCAAGGCCGACATCGCGGCCAAGCGGGCGGCCGGCAAGAAGGTGGTGCTCTCGGTCGGCGGGCAGAACGGCACGGTGTCGGTGAGCGACCCGACCTCGGCGGCCAACTTCGCCGGCACCGCCCGGGCGCTGATGCAGGCCTACGGCTTCGACGGGATCGACATCGACCTGGAGAACGGCGTCAACGCCGTCTACCTCGGCCAGGCGCTGCACTCGCTGGCGGCGAAGAGCGGCAGCGGGTTCGTCCTCACCATGGCGCCGCAGACCATCGACATGCAGTCGACCGGCATGGAGTACTTCAAGCTGGCGCTGAACGTGAAGGACATCCTCACCATCGTCAACATGCAGTACTACAACTCCGGTGCGATGAACGGCTGCGACGGCAACGTCTACTCGCAGGGCACCGAGGACTTCCTCACCGGGCTGGCCTGCATCCAGCTCAAGGGCGGGCTGCGGCCCGACCAGGTGGGGCTCGGGGTGCCGGCCTCCACCAGCGCGGCGGGCGGCGGGTACGTCAGCCCGAGCGTGGTCGACAACGCGCTGGACTGCCTGGCCGCCGGCACCAACTGCGGCAGCTACAAGCCCGACACCACCTGGCCGGGCATCGGCGGAGCGATGACCTGGTCGACCAACTGGGACGCCAAGGCGGGCAACCCGGTCGCGGGCACCATCGGCGCGCACCTGCACGCCATGCCGTGACGCCCCTCCCCGGACCGGGGTTCAGACCCCGGCCCGGGCCTCCGGGACGTGGGCCGCGGGCCCGCCGTGCCGGCGGCGCAACTCGGCCGTGATCTCGGCCAGTTCGCCCTCGGGCAGCAGCGGCAGCATCATCGCGACGCCCTGGAGCAGACCGCCGAGCAGGAAGGTGGTGTCGGCGGTCGAGGCGACCAGGCCGCGCACCTCGGCCACCTCGCCGGCGGCCACCGCCTCGATCAGCCGGGCGGCGTCCGCGCTCTCCTCGTCCACCGCGACCGCGCCGTTGTCGGCCGGGGCGCGCCGGGCCATCGCCCGCAGCACCCGGTCGCCGACCTCGGGCGCGTACGCCTTGCGGACGGCCTCGGCGGCGATCCAGGCGAGCAGGGTGGTCACCTCGCGCTCGGCGCGCTCGGCGAGGAGCAGGTCCAGCTCGTGGTCGAAGGCGAGCTGGTTGCCGTGGCGGAACGCCAGCAGCAGGGTCGCCGCCCTGGCCTTGGCCTCCTCCACCGCCTCGGCAGGAAGTTCGTCGGCCAATTCCTCGGTCACCACCACGCCATGCCCTCCCGTCCGTCGGCTCAGCAGGAACGCTCAGCAGAAACACCCGTCAGAAACTCCGTGCACACCGTACACATCCGACCTGCAAACTTCCGCGAACCCGCGCGGGCAAGACCGGAATGAATTCGGAAGGAATAGGACCTCACCCGGTCCAGGATGAATATTCGCCGGAAGGGAGCAATGTTGATGGGCTATTAGGCGTAGCAAAAAGAACACCGCCGCCGCGACCGGCCGAGCCGCCCGGAAACGCCGGAGGGGCCGCACCCCGCGCGTCGCGGAGTGCGGCCCCTCACGGACCGGTGCGGGCTCAGCCCTGCGGCAGCGCCGCGAGCTGGGCGGTGATCCGGGCGATGTCGGCCTCGGCGGCCTCCTGGCGGCCCCGGATCTTGGCGACCACCTCGTCCGGCGCCTTGGCGAGGAACGCCTCGTTGCCGAGCTTGGCCGTGGTCTGCGCCTTCTCCTTCTCGGCGGCCGCGAGGTCCTTGGCGAGGCGCTTGCGCTCCGCCGCGACGTCGATGGTGCCGGAGAGGTCGAGCGCGACGGTGGCGCCGGCGACCGGGAGCGAGGCGGTGGCCGCGAAGCCCTCCTCGGGGACGGTCAGCCGCAGCAGCGAGCGGATCGCGTCCTCGTGGACGGCCAGCACGGTGCCGTCCAGCTCCAGCTTCGCCGGGACGCGCTGGCCCGGCTTGAGGCCCTGGTCCGAGCGGAACCGGCGGACCTCGGTGACCACCTGCTGCAGCGTGGCGATCTCGGCCTCGGCCTCGGCGTCGCGGTAGCCGCTGTCCGTCGGCCAGTCCGCGATGACCAGCGACTCGGCGCCGGTGAGCGTGGTCCACAGGGTGTCGGTGACGAAGGGCACGATCGGGTGCAGCAGCCGCAGCGTGACGTCCAGGACCTCGCCGAGCACCCGGCGCGCGGCGTCGGCCTGCGGGCCGCCCTTGGCCAGGGTGGTCTTGGAGAGCTCGACGTACCAGTCGAAGACCTCGTCCCAGGCGAAGTGGTACAGCGCCTCGGACAGCTTGGAGAACTGGTAGTCCTCGTACAGCGCGTCCACCTCGGCGACGGTGCTGTTCAGGCGCGACAGGATCCAGCGGTCGGTCGCGGTCAGCTCCTCCGGCGCGGGCAGCGGGCCCTCGACGGTGGCGCCGTTCATCAGCGCGAAGCGGGTGGCGTTCCAGATCTTGTTGGCGAAGTTGCGGGCCGCCTGGACCCAGTCCTCGCCGATCGGCACGTCGACGCCCGGGTTGGCACCGCGCGCCAGCGTGAAGCGCAGCGCGTCCGAACCGTACTTGTCCATCCAGTCCAGCGGGTTGACCACGTTGCCGAAGGACTTCGACATCTTCTTGCCGTTCTGGTCACGGACCATGCCGTGCAGCGCGATGGTGTGGAACGGCGGGGTGCCGTCCATCGCGTAGAGACCGAACATCATCATCCGGGCGACCCAGAAGAACAGGATGTCGTAGCCGGTGACCAGGACGGAGTTCGGGTAGAACTTCGCCAGGCTCTCGGTCTGCTCCGGCCAGCCGAGCGTGGAGAACGGCCACAGCCCGGAGGAGAACCAGGTGTCCAGGACGTCGTTGTCCTGGTGCCAGCCCTCGCCGGTGGGCGGCTGCTCGTCCGGACCGACGCAGACGACCTCGCCGTTCGGGCCGTACCAGACCGGGATGCGGTGGCCCCACCACAGCTGGCGCGAGATGCACCAGTCGTGCAGGTTGTCGACCCAGTCGAAGTAGCGCTTCTCCATCTCCTGCGGGTGGATCTTGACCTTGCCGTCGCGGACCGCGTCGCCGGCGGCCTTCGCGAGCGGGCCGACCTTGACCCACCACTGCATGGACAGCCGCGGCTCGATGGTGGTCTTGCAGCGCGAGCAGTGGCCGACCGAGTGGACGTACGGGCGCTTCTCGGCGACGATCCGGCCGTCGGCGCGCAGCGCGGCGACGATCGCCGAGCGGGCCTCCAGCCGGTCCAGGCCGAGGAACGGGCCGTGCACGGTGATGACCGCGTGCTCGTCCATGACGGCGACCGAGGGCAGGCCGTGCCGCTGGCCGATCTCGAAGTCGTTCGGGTCGTGCGCGGGCGTCACCTTGACGGCGCCGGTGCCGAACTCCGGGTCGACGTGGGCGTCGGCGACCACCGGGATCCGACGGCCGGTCAACGGCAGCTCGATCTCGGTGCCGACCAGGTGGCGGTAGCGCTCGTCGTCCGGGTGGACGGCGACCGCGGTGTCGCCCAGCATCGTCTCGGCGCGGGTGGTGGCGACGACGATCGAGGCGTCACCCTCGCCGTAGCGGATCGAGACCAGCTCGCCGTCGTCGTCCTGGTACTCCACCTCGATGTCCGAGATGGCGGTCAGGCAGCGCGGGCACCAGTTGATGATGCGCTCGGCCCGGTAGATCAGCTCGTCGTCGAAGAGCTTCTTGAAGATGGTCTGGACGGCCTGGGACAGGCCCTCGTCCATGGTGAACCGCTCGCGGGACCAGTCCACACCGTCGCCCAGGCGACGCATCTGGCCGGAGATCTGGCCGCCGGACTCCGCCTTCCACTTCCAGACGCGCTCGACGAAGGCCTCCCGGCCCAGGTCGTGGCGGGACTTGCCCTCCTTGGCGAGCTCGCGCTCGACCACGTTCTGGGTGGCGATGCCGGCGTGGTCCATTCCGGGCTGCCACAGCGCCTCGTAGCCCTGCATCCGCTTGCGGCGGACCAGCGCGTCGATCAGCGTGTGCTCGAAGGCGTGGCCCAGGTGCAGGCTGCCGGTCACGTTCGGCGGGGGGATGACGATGGTGAACGGGGGCTTGTCGCTCTTGGCGTCCGCGGTGAAGTAGCCACGCTCTACCCAGCGCTCGTACAGCTCGCCCTCTACGTCCGCGGGGGTGTAGGTCGTCGGGAGAGTGGCTGCTTCGTCCCCGGCAAAGGTGCTCACGGGGTGCTGGTTCGTCGTGTCGGTCACGACGCACAGTTTACGTAACCGCAGGCCCGTGTTACGAACCGCTTTCTCCGCGCGGACGCGACCCGCCCGAACGGCTCGGCGGAGGACACCGTACGGTACCGTTCCCGGGCACTCGTCCGGTGTCCGCACGGACCCCGGGACGACACGACGACAGGCCGCGGGTGCGGCGGGGGAGCACGGACGCAGATGTACGGCCAGGGCCAGCAGTATCCGCAGGGACAACCGCAGGGACAGCCTCAGCCGTACGGGGGTCAGCCCCCGTACGGCCCGCCGCAACCGCCGCCGCCCTACGGCGCCCCGCAGCAGCCGCCCCAGTACGGCTACCCGCCGCAGGACGGCCAGCCCTACGGCGTTCCCCAGCCGCCCTACGGCACCCCGCAGCAGCCGTACGGCGCCCCGCAGCCCCCGTACGGCTACCCGCCGCAGGCCCCGTACGGCCAGCCGGGCCAGCCGGGCTACCCGCCGCCGCCGAAGAAGGGCCGGACCGGCCTGGTGGTCGGCCTGGTCGTGGGCGCGCTGGTGCTGGGCGGCGGCGGTTTCGCCGCGTGGAAGTTCCTCGGCGACGACCAGGGCGGCCAGTACAAGATCTCCGCGCCGCAGTCGCTGCCGGACGGCTACACCCAGAAGTCGGCCAAGGAGGAGGCCGTCGACCCGGCCAAGCCCGAGGCGGCGAAGTTCGGCAAGAACCTCAACGTGCTGGCGGCCAGCTACAGCAAGGGCTCCGACGCGCTCGACACGCTCTCCGTGGTCGGCGTCTACGGGGAGCTCAACGACCCCGGCCAGATCATCGACGACTCGAAGAAGGACAGCGGCGGGCTGACCTGGTCCACACCGCTGACGGACTTCCCGGCGCAGGACGGCCACAGCTCCTCGGCGAAGCTCGCCTGCGGCGTGGCCAGCGTCATCGCGGGCAAGGCCGGGCCCACGGTCTGCGTGTGGGCGGACAAGTCCACCACCGGCCGGATCACCTTCAGCAAGATCAGCCTGACCGGCGGCGGCCAGGGCCTCACCCCGGCCCAGGCCGCGGACAGGACCCGGGCGATCCGCGACGCCATGGTCGTCGCCAAGTAACCGGGGCACCGCCCCGCCACGTCACCACCACGTCCCCGCCGCCGTCGGCCGCGCCGGGCGGCACCCGGGCATCGCCATCAGAGAGGCCTCGCGTGACCGAGCAGAACCCCTACGGCCCCCCGCCGCAGCCGGGACACGACGCACCGCCGCCCCCGCCGGCCCCGCCGGGCTACGGCGGCATCCCGCCGCAGAGCCCCCCGCCCGGCTACCCGCCGGTCGGCGAGCCGGGCGCCTACCCCGGGTACGGCGCGTACCCGCCGGTGCCGCCACCGCGCAAGTCCCGCAAGACGCTCTGGACCGTGCTCGGCGTCGTCGGCGCCTTCGTGCTGCTGGGCGGCGGCGCGCTCGCCTACTTCGTCTACGACGTCGCCAGCAGCGCGGGCACCCAGAAGATCGTCCTGCCGGCCACGTTCAAGGACCTGCGCCAGAGCGACGACCCCCAGGTCGCCGACACCCTGGAGAAGGGGCTCACCTCCAGCTTCGGCAAGGGCGACGGCAACTGGAGCCCCACCGGGGTGGGCGCCCTCTACCAGAACGCGCAGTCGGACCCTCAGCTGGTCGTGTTCGGGGGCTACGGCAAGGTCCTGGCGCCGAAGCAGGAACTGAACCAGGCGTTCCAGGGCATGGCGTCCACCGGTCGCAAGCTCGACAACCGGCACGTGGTGGACGCCGGCCCCAAGGGCGGCGCGATGGAGTGCGCCACCGTCGTCGGCGGCGAGGGCGAGGCCGGGACCACGATGGGCATCTGTGCCTGGGCCGACAGCAGCGGCCTGGTGATGGTCATGACGGTGGCCGACCCGAGCGCCCAGCCGGACCTGGACAAGCTCGCCGCCGACACCCGCGACCTGCGCGCGGTCGCCGAGGTCCCCAAGTAGTCCACCGGGAACCGCCGGTGACCCTCCGGCACCGGGAGACGCCGAAGGGCCCCGCACCGGTCGGTGCGGGGCCCTTGCGGATGCGGCGGACGCGGGTCAGGCGCTCTTCTCGCGCCGCTCGCGCTTGATCATGTCGCGCGGGACGAGGGTGGGGATGGCGTGCTTGGAGACCACGTCCCCGGTGACCACCACGCGGGCGACGTCCTGACGCGAGGGCACCTCGTACATCACGGACATCAGCACCTCCTCCATGATGGCCCGCAGACCGCGCGCGCCGGTGCCGCGCAGGATCGCCTGGTCGGCGATCGCCTCCAGCGCGTCCCGGGAGAACTCCAGCTCCACGCCGTCCAGTTCGAAGAGCTTGCGGTACTGCTTGACCAGCGCGTTCTTCGGCTCGGTGAGGATCTGCAGGAGCGCCTCGCGGTCCAGGTTGTGGACGCTGGTGATCACCGGCAGCCGGCCGATGAACTCGGGGATCATGCCGAACTTCACCAGGTCCTCGGGCATCACCTGGCGGAAGTGGTCGCTGGCGTCCGACTCCCGCTTGGAGCGGATGTTGGCGCCGAAGCCGATGCCCTTGGCGCCGGCCCGGCCCTCGATGATCCGCTCCAGGCCGGCGAACGCGCCGCCGACGATGAACAGCACGTTGGTGGTGTCGATCTGGATGAACTCCTGGTGCGGGTGCTTGCGCCCGCCCTGCGGCGGCACCGAGGCGGTGGTGCCCTCCAGGATCTTCAGCAGCGCCTGCTGCACGCCCTCGCCGGAGACGTCCCGGGTGATCGACGGGTTCTCGCTCTTGCGCGCGACCTTGTCGATCTCGTCGATGTAGATGATCCCGGTCTCGGCCTTCTTGACGTCGTAGTCGGCCGCCTGGATCAGCTTGAGCAGGATGTTCTCGACGTCCTCGCCGACGTACCCGGCCTCGGTCAGCGCGGTGGCGTCCGCGATCGCGAACGGCACGTTGAGCATCCGGGCCAGGGTCTGCGCCAGCAGCGTCTTGCCGGAGCCGGTGGGGCCCAGCAGCAGGATGTTGGACTTGGCCAGCTCGATGGCGTCCTCACGGCCGTTGCCGCCGCTGCGGCCCGCCTCGCCGGCCTGGACGCGCTTGTAGTGGTTGTAGACCGCCACCGACAGCGCCTTCTTGGCGAGGTCCTGGCCGACCACGTACTGGTCCAGGAACTCGTAGATCTCCCGCGGCTTCGGCAGCTCCTCGAAGCGCACCTCGGAGGTCTCGGCGAGTTCCTCCTCGATGATCTCGTTGCACAGGTCGATGCACTCGTCGCAGATGTACACGCCTGGGCCGGCGATCAGCTTCTTCACCTGCTTCTGCGACTTGCCGCAGAACGAGCACTTGAGCAGGTCGCCACCGTCTCCGATGCGTGCCACGAGGTGCTTCCCCTTCGCCAGGGGCCCCGCAGAAGTTCCGGGGCCTGGTGCTGTGGACCGTCAACGCCGACGGCGATCGGTCTCGCTATCCGACGGTACTCTGCCGGGCCCCTGATTCCGTCCTCTTCGCCGGGTCTGCCCTACGCCCTGGGCGAATTGATACCGAACAGATGCCGTTGCGGAGGCCGCCGACGACCCGGAGCGGAGCGCGCACGCAGGATGCGCGCCCCGCCTCGGAGGGTGCCGGCCTCAGGAGGTCAGCGAGGTCTTGCGGGTGGAGATGATCTGGTCGACGAGGCCGTACTCCAGGGCCTCCTCGGCGGTGAGGATCTTGTCGCGCTCGATGTCCTCGCGCACCTGCTCCACCGGCTTGTTGGAGTGCTTGGAGAGCATCTGCTCCAGCTGCTCGCGCATCCGGAAGATCTCCTTGGCCTGGATCTCCAGGTCGGACACCTGGCCGCGGCCGGTCTCGGTGTACGGCTGGTGGATCAGGATGCGGGCGTTCGGCAGCGCCATCCGCTTGCCGGGGGTGCCGGCGGCGAGCAGCACGGCCGCGGCGGAGGCCGCCTGGCCCATGCAGACCGTGGTGATGTCCGGCTTCACGTACTGCATGGTGTCGTAGATGGCCGTCAGGGCCGTGAACGAGCCGCCGGGCGAGTTGATGTACATCTGGATCTCGCGGTCCGGGTCCATCGACTCCAGGCACAGCAGCTGCGCCATGATGTCGTTCGCCGAGACGTCGTCGACCTGCGAGCCGAGGAAGATGATGCGCTCCTCGAACAGCTTGGCGTACGGGTCGTACTCGCGGATGCCCTGCGTGGTGCGCTCGACGAAGCGCGGGACGATGTAGCGACCCTCGGCGCGCATGTCCTCGACGCGGGCCTGGGCGGCCGACAGGCTGGGGATGATCATGGGGGTTCTTGTCCTCCGGGGCGTTGTGGCTGTGGTCTCGTGGGCCGGGCCGAGGCTCAGGCGCCCGTGCCGCCGCCGCCGGGAACGTCCGCGGCGCTGTGCATGATCGCGTCGATCAGGCCGTACTCCAGGGCCTCCTCCGGCGTGAACCAGCGGTCGCGGTCGGAGTCCCTGGTGATCTGCTCGAAGGACTGGCCGCTGTGGAAGGCGATCAGCTCGGACATCCGCTTCTTGGTGCGCAGCAGCTGCTCGGCCTGGATGCGGATGTCGGTGGCGGAGCCGCCGAGGCCGGCGGACGGCTGGTGCATGAGGATGTTGGCGTTCGGCAGCGAGAAGCGCTTGCCCTTGGCACCGGCGGTCAGCAGGAACTGGCCCATCGAGGCCGCCATGCCCATCGCGATGGTGACGACGTCGTTCTTGATGTACTGCATGGTGTCGTAGATCGCCATGCCCGCCGAGATCGAACCGCCCGGGGAGTTGATGTAAAGGAAGATGTCCTTTTCCGGGTCCGCGGCCAGCAGCAGCAGCTGGGCGGTGATCTTGTTGGCGATGTCGTCGTCGACCTGCTGGCCGAGGAAGATGATCCGCTCGTTGAGCAGCCGGTTGTACACCTGGTCGCCCAGGCCGCCGAGCACGTCACCAGAGGCGGCGTGCGGCGCCATCGGGCCAGGCATCTGCATCTGCGGGAACGTCACTTAGCCACCTGCTCAGTCGATTTGGACGGTCGCTCCACGGCCGTCACGATGTCGCACAGCTTCCGGGTATCACGGTGTGATTGGTGCTGTCCAAGGACCCTAACGCGCAGGCCGGGCCGCAGAATCCCTCACGCAGAACTGTTCGCTGTGAGCGCAGGGTCGGGTCCGCCCCGGGGGACGACGACGGGCCCGAGAGCCATACGGCGGTCGGAGCTTTCCCGGAGCCTCAGGGGTCCTTGAGTGCCCCGTCCCCCTTCCTCCTCCTCTCTGTCCTCCTCTT
>NZ_JBHVWW010000035.1:0-47316 GCF_042882025.1 Kitasatospora sp. NPDC058243 | reverse complement strand
GGGGTGGGAAAGGGACCGGAAGGAGAGGGCGGGACGACAGGTCCTCCAGAGAAGGGTTTTTTGTGGGGGGGGGGGGTTGGGTTCTTCCCTGGGGGTCTGCGACGGGCCCGGACGCCGTACGGCGTCCGGGCCCGTCGCAGACCTCAGGGGTTACCGGGGCACTCAGGCCTCGGTCTTCTCCTCGGCGGCGGTCTCCTCGGCGGCGGGGGCCTCGACGGTCTCGGCCGTCTCGTCCTCGTCGTCGAAGTTGACCTCGTTGCCCTCGGTGTCGACGACCTTGGCGGCCTCGACCACGGTGGCCAGCGCCTTGCCGCGGGCGACCTCGCCGACCAGCAGCGGCACCTGGCCACCCTGGACGACCTGCTGCGCGAACTGGTCCGGGGTGAGACCCGAGCCGGCGGCGCGGCGGATGAGGTGCTCGGTCAGCTCCTCCTGGTTAACACCCAGCTCTTCGTCGGCGACGATCTGGTCCAGGACGAACTGGGTCTTGATGCCCTTCTTCGCCTGCTCCTCGATCTCGGCGTCCCACTCCTCGCGGGTCTTGCCCTGGGTCTCCAGGTAGCTGTCGATGTCGAGGCCCATCGGCTGGAGCTGGTGGTGCTCCAGGTTGTGCTTGCGGGTCTCGACCTCGTCCTTGAGGAGCTTCTCCGGGAACTCGATCTCGACCAGGCCGAGCAGGGCGTCCAGCACCTTCTCCTGGGCCTGGGTGGCCTGGTCGTACTCCTTCATGCGCTCCAGGCGCTTGCGGGAGTCGTCGCGCAGGGCCTCCAGGGTGTCGAACTCGCTGGCCAGCTGGGCGAACTCGTCGTCCAGCTCGGGCAGCTCCTTCTCCTGGACGGCGGTGACGGTGACGGTGACCTCGGAGGTCTGGCCCGCCTGGGTGCCACCCTTGAGCTCGGTGGAGAAGGTGGCGGTGCCACCGGCCTCCAGGCCGGTCACGGCGTCGTCGATGCCGTCGATCAGGCGGCCCGAGCCGATCTCGTAGCTGACGCCGTTGGCGGTGCCGTCCTCCGGCACCTCGCCGTCGACCTTGGCGATCAGGTCCACGACCACGATGTCACCGGCGGCCGCGGCGCGCTCGACGTCCTTGACCGAGGAGAAGCGCTCGCGCAGCTGCTCCAGGGACTTCTCGATGTCCTCGTCGGAGACGACGATCGGGTCGACGGTCACCTCGATGGAGGCGAAGTCCGGAAGGGTGATCTCCGGACGGATGTCCACCTCGGCGGTGAACTTCAGGTCGCCGCCATCGGCGAGCTTCTCGACACCCTCGATGTTGGTGATGTCGGGCTGTCCGAGGACCTCGATCTTGCCCTCGTCGACGGCCTGCGTGTAGAAGCGCGGGAGGGCGTCGTTGACGGCCTCCTCCAGCACGGCGCCACGGCCGAAGCGCTGGTCGATGACCCGGTTCGGGATCTTGCCCTTGCGGAAGCCCGGGACCGAGACCTGCTGGTTGATCTTCTTGTACGCCGCGTCGAGGCTGGGCTTGAGCTCCTCGAAGGGCACCTCGACGGTGAGTCGAACCCGGGTCGGGTTCAGAGTCTCGACGGCGCTCTTCACGGTTAGGTCTCCTATGGGCTTGCGGTCAGGTTGCCTCCGCCGTTCCCGGCCGCCGGCCGAGGCCGTACGAATGGGTCGGGCGAGACGGGCGATGAAGGGTTGGAGCTGCATCTCCCGTGGGGGGTGGACGGTGAGAGTGACTCCTCGCCCTCGTGCGGTTGACCTGGGTTGACACCGCAGGGACTACCGCCAGCGCCCCATCCTACCGGTACCACGAAAGGCGGACGCCAGGCGCCACCGTCGGGCCCGAACAGAACAGGGCCCCGCCACGGTGGACGAGACCCTGCCGCACTGTCGGGGTGACCGGATTCGAACCGACGGCCTTCCGCTCCCAAAGCGGACGCGCTACCAAACTGCGCCACACCCCGTGGTGCCGAGAGGAAGCGTACACGTCGGGCCCTGGCGGCTCGCCGACATATTCGGGGGCGGTCCGAGGGAGCGCGCGCAGAATCCGGTGTGCACGGAAGCGACCGGACCAGGTACGCTGTCCCCCGAACTTCCGGCCGGCAACGACCGGGGGATCGCGCGGGCGTAGCTCAATGGTAGAGCCCTAGTCTTCCAAACTAGTCACGCGAGTTCGATTCTCGTCGCCCGCTCATCGGCCCGGCCCCGGTGCGTCTCCACGCACCGGGGCCGTTGGCGTTTCCGGGCGGTCCACCCGGCCCCGCGAGGCCGGAAGGGCCGGTTCAGAGTCCGAGCCGGGCGGCCCGGGCGGCCGCCCGGTCGAGCAGCCGGTGGACGTCGGCCTCCCTGGTGGCGGGGCGGTCGTTGTACTCGTCCGGGGAGTGCGCCGGGCGGCCGGTCGCGTGCAGCACCTCCATCAGCTGGACCCGGGCGGTGCGCACGGTGGCCGGGGTGCCGTAGCCGTGCGCGAGGACGGCGGCCTGGGCGCCGAGCAGGCAGACCCGGCCGCGCGCGTCCCACATCGCGCCCTGCAGCCAGCCGTGGGCACCGATGTAGCGGGAGGCGAGCCACAGGTGGTCGGCGGCGCTGACCGGCACCGGGCGGGCCGGGCGGCGCAGCGCCCGGTCGAGCAGGGTGGCCCGGGGCGCCGGGTGGCCGGCGCACCACGGCCGCACGGCGGTGCCGTGGGGGCAGACGTACGGCACCGGGCGGCGCGCGGGGGCGGGCAGCGAGGCGAGGTAGGCCTCGATCTCGGCGGCCAGGCCGGAGCCGTCCGGGCCCGCCAGGAGGGGCGGAAGGGGTGCCGGAGGGGCCGTCAGGAGCGACGGAGGGGGTGTCGGGGCGGCGCGGGTCATGCGGGCTCTCCAGGCGGGCGGTAGGGCCCCGGCCGGCGGCCACGGGGCGGTTCCGCTTCCCAAAGTGGTGCATTCCAGACATTTCCGCGACCGGAGAACCGGGGAGACCGGACGGTTTCCCGCCTGGCTGCCGGGCCGATAGCCTCGGCGGCGTTCGAGCGCAGTTCGAGCGGGAGCTCACCCGCCGCGCTCCGAGGTGGAGGAGTCCCGGTGCGTCCCCAGGAGCGGCTGGCCGTCATACAGCGCTGTGTCGTCCGGGAGATGGCACGCCTCGGACAGGAGTTCAGCGCCGACGGCGAGGTGGTGCGCGGCCCGGGGACGACGGCGGTGGCGGTGCGCGAGCACCCCGGGAACGACGGCGCCGGCCACGTCGACCTCGGCTACGTGCTGCACCTGGGCCGGGCGGACGCGCCGGTGGTGTGGGACTGCGCGGCCGGCCTCGGCAAGACCGAGGAGGAGAAGCTCGCCAACGCGGTGAAGATGTGGGCGACCACCACCGCCTCGGTGCTGGTCGAGCTGACGGACGGGCGCGGCGTGCACGCCGACCACGCGGACCACCCCGAACTCCCGGGCTGGCACGCCGTCCAGGGGCCGGCGGCGGTGTTCGGCTTCGGCAACGAGCACCTGGCGGGCTGGCTCGCCGAGCACCGGGTGCTGCCGGCGCTCGCGCCCGCGCTGCGGCCGCAGCTGGCCGGGCCGGGGCCGGTCGGGGTGAAGCTCTTCCTGGGCGGGAAGGCGGGCGACGACGTCGCCGAGGTCCGGGTCGACGGCGAGGTGTCGGAGGCCGCGTCGGCGGCGCTGCGCGCGATGGACTGGCCGCGGGGCGAACGGCTGTGCTGGGCGCGGCTGTTCGTGCTGTTGACGGCCGAGCGGGCGGCGCCGGGGCAGGCCGCGGCGGCGGGTGCCGCGGCACCCGCGCCGATGCGCGCCCCCGCCCCGGCGGCGGCCCGCCCCCGGGGACTGTTCGCTCGCTGGCGGGAGGCCAGACGGGCCGGCCGGTGATCCCCTCGCGGGGGTCGCGGACGGCCCGGCCGGGTCAGCCGCCGGTGATGCCCGAGATGCTGTGGGCGAGGTTCGCCAGCAGGGAGTTGATCGAGCCCGCGACCGTGGTCTCGTGCAGCATGAAGCCGAACAGGGCGGCGATGATGCCGTGCGCGATCTTCAACTGCTTGTTGCGGATGAAGATGATGCACAGGATTGCGAACAGGACCAGCGCGGAGACGGAGAGTGCCACCCGGACTCACTTCCTCGTTTCATAGCGTGGTGCCGCCGCCCGGCGGCACCTGCGAAGCCGGACCCCGGCCTGTCCGACGGTCCCGAGGCGGAATCGCGGATCGACCGGCACACCACCGGCGAGGGAGCCCGGCGCGGTCGAACGTTGTCTGCCGTGCCGCACGTGACGCCCCCCATCCCCCGAATCCTGAACAGTCCCGCCCGGACTCAGTGTGGTCGACCGTGCCGATTGCGTAAAGGTCTGACAGTCAGCCCAACGCCGATATCCTGCGATGCGAGACGAGTTTCCGCCGACCGGGACGATAGCGGAGCCGTTCTGACGAATCGTCGCCGGGGCGGCGCTGAGCGGCCGGAAGGCGGCCGGGGGCGGGTAACGGAAGCCGCAGGTCCGGTCAGTCGACGGGGCGGCCGATTTGGCCGAAGATCGGCTGCCCGGCTTGACAGCAGGTGCCTGCGGCATGTGCCGGTCCGTCCGGTGACGGACGGCCGGGGCGAGGGGGCGTCAGTCGCGCCAGAGCAGCAGGACCGCGCGGTCGTCGTTGATGTCCCGGGCCACCGTCTCGATCAGCGCGGCCGCCGCGCCGGCCCCCGCGCCCGGACCGCTGCCGGGCACCAGCCGGTCCGCCTCCCCCATCAGCCGGTCCATCCCCTCGGAGAGGTCCCGGCCCGGCTCCTCGACCATGCCGTCGGTGCACAGCATCAGCACGTCGCCGCGGTTCAGCCGGCCGCGCACCCCGTCGAACTTCGCGCCGTCGTAGATCCCGAGCAGCGGGCCCTCGGCCTCCTTGACCTCCCACCGCCCGGCGCCCGCCAGCCGCTGCATCCCCGGCAGGTGCCCGGCCGACAGCAGCTCGTACTCGCCGGTGTCCAGGTCCAGCACCAGGTGGACGGCGGTCGCGAAGCCCTCCTCCCAGGACTGGCGCAGCAGGTAGCCGTTGGCGGCGGGCAGGAAGTCGTGCGCGGGCAGCGAGCCCACCAGGCCGCCGAAGGCGCCGGAGAGCAGCAGCGCGCGGGAGCCGGCGTCCATGCCCTTGCCGGAGACGTCCGCGAGGACCACCTCCAGCAGCCGCTGGCCCGGGCCGGTACGGGCGGCGACCACGAAGTCCCCGGAGAAGGACTGCCCGCCGGCCGGGCGCAGCGCCATGTCGGCGTGCCAGCCGTCCGGGAGCTCCGGCACCCGGCTCTGCACCCGAAGCCGCTCGCGCAGGTCGAACAGCATGGTCGAGCCGCCCCACCAGGGCACGCCGACCCGGGCCCGGAACTGGGCCAGCAGCAGGCCGCCCACCCCGGCGGCGCCGACCACCAGGGCCGCGCCCGGGGTGACGCCGTAGACGTAGGCCTCGGGGTTCTCGCTGGCCACCCGCTGGCCGGTGTGGATCACCGACTCGGCGGACAGGCCGAGCGCCGCCAGCGCGTACAGCACCACCAGGCTGCCGGGGCGCAGCAGCAGCGCGCCGGCCAGGATCGGCAGGACCAGCGCGGTGGGCGGGGCCCAGGCGGGGATCCAGATGTTGAGCAGGATCAGCAGCGGGACGAGCAGGGCGAGCGCGCAGAGCACCGGCCAGTCGGCGGCGCCGCCGCGGAAGTAGTCGACACCGGCCGTGCGCAGCCTTCGGCGGACCCGGCGGAGCCTCCTGCGCAACCGGGCCGTCACGGGTCCGGACGCCGTGGCGGCGCCGGGCCTCGTCGCAGTCGTCTGGGGCGGTGCGCCCGGCGGTCTGCCAGCCATGGGGCCCGACCTTATCCACGGGCACCGCCCGGCGTCGACGGGCCGGACACGAGCGGGTGCGCCGTGGCGCGGGCCCGTCAGTCGGTTTCGGCCGATTGCCGCGACGGCGGGCGCGGCGTCAGGAGGCGTGCGCCGGTTGGGCGTACGAACCACGCGGGCGGCGCACGCGCCCCGCGCGCGCCGGCGCCGGCGCGCCCGGCCCTGTGGCCGATGACACAGCCGTACGGGCCCGGGAACGGCGGCGGCCGGCCGCGTGGAGCGTGCGGCCGGCCGACGGGGGGGGTGGACGGGGGGAGGGATCAGCCCTGCGGGTGGTGGGCCGGGATCGGCGGGAGCTCGCCGGTGGTCTCGTACTCGCTCAGCATCTCGATCCGGCGGGTGTGCCGCGGCTCGCCGCTGTAGGGGGTGTTGAGGAAGACCTCGACGAACTTGGTGGCCTCCTCCAGCGTGTGCATGCGGCCGCCGACGGAGACCACGTTGGCGTTGTTGTGCTCGCGGCCGAGCCCGGCGGTCTGCTCGCTCCAGGCCAGCGCCGCCCGCACGCCCTTGACCTTGTTGGCGGCGATCGCCTCACCGTTGCCCGAGCCGCCGATGACGACGCCCAGCGCCTCCGGGTCGGCGGCGGTGCGCTCGGCGGCGCGCAGGCAGAACGGCGGGTAGTCGTCCTCGGCGTCGTAGATGTGCGGCCCGCAGTCGACCGGCTCGTGGCCGGCCTCCTTGAGCCACTCCACGAGGTGGTTCTTCAGTTCGTATCCGGCATGGTCTGAGCCCAGGTACACGCGCATGCCATGAGTGTGGCATGCGCGTGCGCCCGGGCCCGGCAGGGGGCTCACCGCTTCGCGGCGAGCTTCCAGACCAGCGGCAGGGCCCCGGCGGCGAGGACGGCCTTCAGGGCGTCGCCGACCAGGTACGGGTAGAGGCCGAGCTCGGCCGCCCGGGCGAGCGGGACGTGCAGCGACAGGGCCAGGTACGGGACGCCGACCGCGTAGATGGTGAGGCTGCCGAGGACCATGGTGACGGCGGTGTTCACCGGGCTCCGGTCGGCGCCGCGGCGGGCCAGCTCGCCGGTCAGGCCGGCCGCCAGGACGAAGCCGAGCACGTAGCCGAGCGAGGGCATCGTCCAGCCGGAGGTGCCCTCGGCGAACCAGGGCATCCCCGCCAGGCCGGCCAGCAGGTAGAGGGCGAGCGAGGCGATGCCGCGGCGGGCGCCGAGCGCGGTGCCGACCAGCAGGGCGGCGAAGGTCTGGCCGGTGACCGGCACCGGCGAGCCGGGGACGTTCACCGACAGCTGGGCGGCCACGCCGGTCAGGGCGGCGCCGCCGGCCACCAGGGCCAGGTCGCGGGCCTGGGCGCCGAGGCGGGTGGTGGCGGCGGGCAGCAGGTCGGCGAGGACGGCGCGGCGCGGTATCGGGGTGGTGGCAGTGGCCATCGGGGGTCTCCTGTGGGGTGCTCAGGTGAGTGAACACCTGTGAACCTACGTGGTGATCCACTACGCCACCGCCACGGTTTCGGACAAAGCCCCGCCCTCGGCCGTTGTCGGAACCGGCCCATTTCGGCCCATACCGACGCTGTGTGACAGGTCGACCCCGCTTCGTCACCGCGTGGTCCGCATGGTGGGCCTGTGGTCCCCGCTCTTGGCATGAACAGAGGTGTCGCCGGATATTGGACAGCTCATGCCGCATTCCGCACAGTCTGGATCCAGCCCTATGGCCCCCACCTCCGCGCCCAAGGCGTCCGGGACCACCGACGCCGACGGTGCCCCGGCCACCGGCCAGCAGCTCGCGCACGGCCTCAAGCAGCGCCACCTGTCGATGATCGCGCTGGGCGGGGTGATCGGCGCGGGCCTGTTCGTCGGCTCCGGCGCCGGCATCGCGGCCGCCGGTCCGGCGATCATCCTGGCGTTCACCCTCTCCGGCCTGCTGGTCATGCTGATCATGCGGATGCTCGGCGAGATGTCGGCCGCCCGCCCCGCCTCCGGATCGTTCTCGGTGCACGCCGAGAAGGAGATCGGCCCCTGGGCCGGGATCACGGCCGGCTGGATGTACTGGGTGATGCTCTGCTGCGGCGTCGCCGCCGAGGCCACCGCCGCCGGGAAGATCGTCAACGGCTGGGTGCCGGGCGTCTCCTCCTGGGTCTGGGTCGGCCTGTTCATGGTCTTCTTCTGCGCCAGCAACCTGACCGCGGTGAAGAACTTCGGCGAGTTCGAGTTCTGGTTCGCCGCCATCAAGGTCGCCGCGATCATCGCCTTCCTGGTCCTCGGCGGCCTCGGCATCGCCGGGGTGATCGGCCCCGGCGCCCCCGGCACGACCAACCTGACCGGCCAGGGCGGCTTCCTGCCCACCGGGGTCAGCGGGCTGATCGTCGGCCTGCTCGCCTCCGTCTTCGCCTACGGCGGGCTGGAGACCGTCACCATCGCCGCCGCCGAGTCCGACGACCCCCGCAAGAACGTCGCCAACGCGGTGCGCACGGCGGTGTGGCGGATCGCGATCTTCTACATCGGCTCGATGGCCCTGGTCGTCACCCTGGTCTCCTGGAAGGACCCGGCGGTGGTCACCGACGGCCCGTACGTCACCGTGCTGCGGCACCTCGGGGTGACCGGCGCCGGGACGATCATGGAGGTGGTGGTGCTGATCGCGCTGCTCTCCGCGATGAACGCCAACATCTACGGCGCCTCCCGGATGGCGTACTCGCTGGTCGGCCGCGGCCAGGGCCCCCGGGCGCTGGCCAAGGTCTCCGGCGGGGTGCCGCGCCGGGCCGTGCTGGCCTCCTGCCTGTTCGGCTTCGGCGCCGTGCTGGCCGCCAAGTTCTGGCCGGAGACCGTCTTCACCTGGCTGATGAACACCACCGGCGTGGCCATCCTGGTCGTCTGGCTGTTCATCTGCCTCGTCCAGCTGCGGATGCGCCGCCGGCTGGAGCGCGAGGCGCCCGAACTGCTCACCGTGAAGATGTGGGGCTACCCCTACCTGACCTGGATCGCGATGGCCGCCGTGGCCGGCATCCTCGCCCTGATGACCACCACCGAGGGCAACCGGCAGCAGCTGTACGCGGCCGGGGTGCTGGTCGCGCTGCTGAGCGCCGCCGGCCTGGTCAAGCAGCGGCGGGACGCGGCCGCCGCCCGCT
Source organism: Kitasatospora sp. NPDC058243 (assembly GCF_042882025.1). Classification (NCBI taxonomy): domain Bacteria; kingdom Bacillati; phylum Actinomycetota; class Actinomycetes; order Kitasatosporales; family Streptomycetaceae; genus Kitasatospora; species Kitasatospora sp. NPDC058243. Next base: position 38,418 of record NZ_JBHVWW010000035.1, on the reverse strand, counting down.
GACCCCGGAACGCACGAGGGCCCGGTACCGCCAGCCGCGGTACCGGGCCCTTCACGCGCCCCGCGCTACTCGAAGGACGGGCCCGCCGTACGGGTCCGCTTGATCTCGTAGAAGCCCGGGGTGGAGGCCACCAGCAGGGTGCCGTCCCAGAGCCGGGCCGCGGCCTCGCCCTTCGGGGCCGGGGTGACCACCGGGCCGAAGAAGGCGACCCGCTCGCCGTCCACGCCCTCCACCGCGATCACCGGGGTGCCGACGTCCTCGCCGACCAGGGTGATGCCCTCCTTGTGCGAGGCGCGCAGGGCCTCGTCGTACGCGTCCGTGTCGGCCGCGTCCGCCAGCTCCGCGGGCAGCCCGGCGGCCACCAGCGCCGCCTCGACCGTCTCCCGGTTCTGCGGCAGGCCCTGGTTGTGGAAGCGCAGGCCCAGCTCGGTGTAGAGCCGGCCCAGCACCTCGTCGCCGTGCTGCCGGGCGGCCGCTATGCACACCCGCACCGCGCCCCAGGCGTTGTCCAGCAGCTCGCGGTAGTTCTCCGGGAGGTCGCGGTCCTCGTTCAGCACCGACAGGCTCATCACGTGCCAGTTCACGTCCACCGGACGCAGCTGCTGCACCTCGATCAGCCAGCGGGACGTCATCCACGCCCACGGGCAGGCCGGGTCGAACCAGAAGTCGGCGGTCTTGCGCTCAGCGGCAGTCGTCACGGCTGTCGTCCTTCGTGAGGTGATGACGAGGCAGGCAGGCGTGCCACCCCGACCCGTCAACACCCGCCCGCCGCCGCTGATTCCGGCCCCGCCGGGACGGCCTGTGCAATGGTACCGGCGAGGGAGGGCGTGAAAGGATGCCCCTGCGGAGCGCGGCACACCGCGCGCCGAGACCGCACCACCCACAGACGCACCACCGTGCGAGCCGGACAAAGGAGTACCGCCGTGCCGGGCAAGAACCTGAGCCGCGACGAAGCGCAGCAGCGGGCCAGCATCCTGGCCGTGGAGGGCTACCAGGTCCGGCTGGACGTGACCTCCGCCCCCGATCCGGCGGCCGCCACCTTCCGTTCCACCACCACCGTCACGTTCCGCTGCTCCCGGCCCGGCGCCGCCACCTTCCTCGACCTGCTCGCCCCCGCCGTCCACGCCGTCACCCTCAACGGCCGCGCGATCGACCCGGCCACCGCCTACGACGGCGCCCGGGTGCACGTCGACGGCCTCGCCGCCGAGAACGTCCTCACCGTCGAGGCGGACTGCGCCTACAGCCGCACCGGCGAGGGCCTGCACCGCTTCACCGACCCGGTGGACGGCGAGACGTACCTCTACACCCACTACGAGCCGGCCGACGCCCGCCGGGTCTTCGCGACCTTCGAACAGCCCGACCTGAAGGCCCCGTTCGGCTTCACCGTCACCGCCCCCGCCGCCTGGGACGTCTGGTCCAACGCCGTCCACGACAAGGTCACCGAGGAAGGCGCCGCCCGCACCTGGGAGTTCGCGCCGACCCAGCCGATCTCCAGCTACCTCACCGCCGTCGTGGCCGGCCCCTACCACGTCGCCCGCGACCACTACAGCCGCGAACTCGCCGACGGCACCACCCTGGAGATCCCGCTCTCCGCGATGTGCCGCAAGTCCCTCGCCCAGTACTTCGACGCGGACGAGATCCTCGGCGTCACCAAGCTCGGACTCGACTTCTTCCACGAGGAGTTCGACTACCCGTACCCCTTCGGCAAGTACGACCAGGCGTTCGTCCCCGAGTACAACATCGGCGCCATGGAGAACCCCGGCTGCGTCACCTTCCGCGAGGAGTTCGTCTTCCGCTCGAAGGTCACCGACGCCGCCTACGAGGGCCGCGCCAACGTCATCCTGCACGAGATGGCGCACATGTGGTTCGGCGACCTGGTCACCATGCGCTGGTGGGACGACCTGTGGCTGAAGGAGTCCTTCGCCGACTTCATGGGCTCCTACGGCCTGATCGGCGCCCGCACCCGGTACTCCTCCGCCTGGGTCACCTTCGCCAACCAGCGCAAGGCCTGGGCCTACCGGCAGGACCAGCTCCCCACCACCCACCCGATCACCGCCGACATCCGCGACCTCGAGGACGCCAAGCTCAACTTCGACGGCATCACCTACGCCAAGGGCGCCGCCGTCCTCAAGCAGCTGGTCGCCTACGTCGGCTCCGAGGCCTTCTTCGAGGGCGCCCGCCGCTACTTCAAGCGCCACGCCTTCGGCAACACCGAACTCGGCGACCTGCTGGACGTCCTGGAGGAGACCAGCGGCCGCGACCTCAAGGCCTGGGCCGCCGCCTGGCTGCAGACCGCCGGGGTCGACTCGCTCACCCCGCAGGTGACCACCGACGCCGAGGGCCGGATCACCGAACTCGCCGTCCTCCAGGACGGGACGGTGCTGCGCCCGCACCGGATCGCGATCGGCCTCTACGACCGGGACGCCGACGGCTCCCTGGTGCGCACCGAGCGGATCGAGCTCGACGTCACCGGCAACCGCACCGTCGTCGCCGAGGCCGCCGGCCGCCCCCGCCCCGCGCTGGTGCTGCTCAACGACGACGACCTCACCTACTGCAAGATCCGCTTCGACTCCGAGTCCCTGGAGACCCTGCGCACCGGCCTCGGCGACATCCACGACGAGCTGGCCCGGGCACTCGCCTGGTCCGCCGTCTGGAACCTCACCCGAGACGGCCTGATGCCGGCCCGCGACTACGTCGCCCTGGTGCTGCGCTTCGCCGGCCAGGAGGGCAACATCGGCGTGCTGCAGTCGCTGCACGCCCAGGCCAAGACCGCCGTCGACCTGTACGCCGACCCGGCCTGGCGCGGCGAGGGCGGCCGGCAGCTGGCCGACGGCGCCCTGCGCGAACTGCGCGAGGCCGTCCCCGGCAGCGACCACCAGCTGGCCTGGGCCCGCTTCCTCGCCCAGACCGCGGGCGGCGCCGAGCACCTCGGCCTGGTCCGCGGCCTGCTGGCCGGCAGCGCCCGGATCGACGGCCTGGACGTCGACCAGGAGCTGCGCTGGTCGCTGTGGCTGGCGCTGGCCGCCGCCGGCCAGGCCGGCGACGAGGAACTGGCCGGGGAGCTGGCCGCCGACAACACCGCCAGCGGCAAGCGCCAGTACACCCAGTGCCTGGCCGCCCGGCCCACCGCGGAGGCCAAGGCCGCCGCCTGGTCGGCCGTGGTCGACTCCGACGAACTGCCGAACGCCCTGGTCGAGGCCCAGATCGCGGGCTTCGCACTGCCCGCCCACCGCGACCTGACCGCGCTCTACGCGGCGCCCTACTTCAAGCTGCTGGAACGGGTCTGGGCCGAGCGGACCATCGAGATCGCGATGCGGATCGTCAGCGGGTTCTTCCCGCGCGCGCAGACCAGCGAGCAGACCCTGACCGAGGCCGACGCCTGGCTGGACGGCCACCCGCAGGCCGCGCCGGCGCTGCGCCGCCTGGTCCTGGAGTGCCGCGACGACCTGGCCCGCGCGCTGCGGGCGCAGGCCTGCGACCGGGCCTGACGCAGGCGTGAAGGGGCCCGCCGTGCGGACACGGCGGGCCCCTTCGCGTCGGGGCGCCCCTTCGCGTCGGGGCGTCAGTCGCGGCGCAGGCCGCGGTCCAGGGCGGCGATCGCGCTGCCCTGGGCGTCGTCGCCGTCCAGCGACCAGACCATCACGCCGCCCAGGTCGTTCCAGCGCACGTACCGCGCCTTCTGGGTGAGCACCTCGGCGGTGTCGTAGCTGTAGAAGGTGGTGCCGTCGTACTTCCAGGACGCGCCGTGGTCGCGGTCCACGTACACCTTGCCGGGCAGCGCGTTGACCTCCCGGTAGGAGAGGTCGGGGGCGGTGGCGGTGGCGCTCTGATAGAGGCCCCCGCGCTTGCCGGGCGCGACGCCCGTCCAGCCGTGGCCGTACAGCGGGGCGCCGAGCACGATCTGCTCGGCGGGCAGGCCGCGCTCCTGGTAGTGGTCGACGGCCGTGTCGGCGCTGCGCCGGCGGGCGTCGGGGTCGGCCGGGTCGGAGTAGAGGTTGGCCTGGTGGTTGGCCGGGCCCTTGCCCTCCCAGGGGCCGTGCAGGTCGTAGGTCATCAGGTTGAGCCAGTCCACCGACTCGCTCAGCTCGGGCAGTTCGAGCCGGTCGGCGACGGTCTCGTTGGCGGCGACGGCGGCGGTCAGCAGGTAGTGCCGGCCCTTGTCGCCCTTCTTGCCGCCCTTCTTGCCGAAGTCGTCGAGCTGGCGGCGGAACTCCTGCATCAGCAGGGTGAAGTTGCGCCCGTCCTCGGGGCGGACCACGTTGCCCGCGTCCCCGCCACCGCCCGGGTACTCCCAGTCGATGTCGATGCCGTCGAAGACGCCCGCGGCCGCGCCGGCGCCGCCCTCCGGGGAGCCGGGCAGGACCGGCACGTCGCCCTTGAGGTAGAGGCCGATGCAGGAGGAGACGAACTTCTTGCGCGCGGCGTCGGTGGCGGCCGCGTCGGAGAAGTACTTGGACCAGCTCCAGCCGCCGAGCGAGATGACCGTGCGCAGCTGCGGGTTCTTCGCCTTGAGCTTGCGCAGCTGGTTGAAGTGGCCCTTCAGCTTCTGGCCCGGGGCGTCGGCCACGCCGTCGACCGACTCGGCGGCGGAGAAGGCGCGCTGGTAGTCGTTGCGGGCGTCGCCCTGGCCTGCGTCGTTGGTCTCGAAGCAGGTGCCGTCGGCGGAGACGTTGCCGAAGGCGTAGTTGACGACGGTGAGCTTCCCGGCCTGGCCGGAGTCCTGGACGCGCTTGGCGGAGCTGTCGGCGCCCCACTGGGTGAAGTAGCCGACCCGCTGGCCCTTCAGCTTCGGGCCGTGCCCGCCGTCGGCGGCGTTGGCGGTGGCGGGGGCGGCGAGCAGCGCGGCGACGGTGGCGGCGGCGAGCAGGGCTGAGGCGCGAGTGGGCATACCGGACCTGTTCTCTGAATGATCGTCAAATGGTCTGGACCAGATGGGATAGAGGTTTAGTCCATCGCGGCACACCGCACAAGGGGCAGGGCTCAGGAGAGGCAGCATGCAAAAGAGGCCGGACCGCGCGATGCGGTCCGGCCTCTCAGCCACCGGGGCGCTCAGCCCCCGGAACTAGAACTCGGTTCAGCCGATGAGCGAGCGCAGCACGTACTGCAGGATGCCGCCGTTGCGGTAGTAGTCCGCCTCACCGGGGGTGTCGATGCGGACGACCGCGTCGAACTCCTTGTCACCCGCCTTGACCTTGACGGTCTTCGGGGTGCGGCCCTCGTTGAGCTCGGTCACGCCGGTGAAGGAGAAGGTCTCCTCGCCGGTCAGGCCGAGGGACTCGGCGGTCTGGCCCTCCGGGAACTGCAGCGGCAGGACGCCCATGCCGATCAGGTTCGAGCGGTGGATGCGCTCGTACGACTCGGCGATGACGGCCTTGACGCCCAGCAGCGCGGTGCCCTTGGCGGCCCAGTCGCGGGACGAGCCGGAGCCGTACTCCTTGCCGGCCAGGACGACCAGCGGGGTGCCGGCGGCCTGGTAGTTCTGCGAGGCGTCGTAGATGAACGACACCGGGCCGTCGACCTGGGTGAAGTCGCGGGTGTAGCCGCCCTCGGTGCCCGGCGCGATCTGGTTGCGCAGACGGATGTTGGCGAAGGTGCCGCGGATCATCACCTCGTGGTTGCCGCGGCGCGAGCCGTAGGAGTTGAAGTCGCGCTTCTCGACACCGTTGGCGGTCAGGTACTGCGCCGCCGGGGTGCCCGGCTTGATGTTGCCGGCCGGGGAGATGTGGTCGGTGGTGACCGAGTCGCCCAGCTTGGCCAGGACACGGGCGCCGGCGATGTCGGTCACCGGGCTCGGGGTCTTGGCCATGCCCTCGAAGTACGGGGGCTTGCGGACGTAGGTGGACTCGGCGTCCCACTCGAAGGTGTTGCCGGTCGGGACCGGGAGCGACTGCCAGCGGTGGTCACCGGCGAAGACGTCCTGGTAGCCCTTGTCGAACATCGCCTCGTCGATGGAGCCGGCGACGGTGTCCGCCACCTCCCGCTCCGACGGCCAGATGTCGGCGAGGAAGACGTCGTTGCCGTCGGCGTCCTGGCCCAGGGCGTCGCGGGTGATGTCGATGTTCATGTTGCCGGCCAGGGCGTAGGCGACCACCAGCGGCGGCGAGGCCAGGTAGTTCATCTTCACGTCCGGGTTGATCCGGCCCTCGAAGTTGCGGTTGCCGGAGAGCACCGAGACGACCGCCAGGTCGGCCTCGTTGACGGCGGCCGAGACCTCCTCGGGCAGCGGGCCCGAGTTGCCGATGCAGGTGACGCAGCCGTAGCCGACCAGGTTGAAGCCCAGCTTCTCCATGTACGGAAGCAGGCCGGCCTTCTCGTAGTAGTCCATGACGACCTTGGACCCGGGGGCCAGGGTGGTCTTGACCCACGGCTTGACCGTGAGGCCCTTCTCCACGGCCTTCTTCGCCAGCAGGGCGGCGCCCAGCATGACGGAGGGGTTGGAGGTGTTGGTGCAGGAGGTGATCGAGGCGATCACGACCGCGCCGTTGTCGATCTCGTACGTCGACCCGTCGGGGGCGGTGACGGCGGTCGGCTTCGAGGCCTCGGCGGAGTAGGTCGGCAGCGCCTCGGCGAAGCGGGTGGCGGCCTCGGCCAGGACGACGCGGTCCTGCGGGCGCTTCGGGCCGGAGATCGACGGGACGACGGTGGAGACGTCCAGCTCCAGGTACTCGGAGAAGACCGGCTCGACCGACGGGTCGTGCCAGAGGCCCTGCTCCTTGGCGTACGCCTCGACCAGGGCGAGCTGCTGCTCGTCGCGGCCGGTGAGCTTGAGGTAGTTGATGGTCTCGGCGTCGATCGGGAAGATCGCGCAGGTCGAGCCGAACTCCGGCGACATGTTGCCGATGGTGGCGCGGTTGGCCAGCGGGATCGCGGAGACGCCCTCGCCGTAGAACTCGACGAACTTGCCGACCACACCGTGCTTGCGCAGCATCTCGGTGATGGTGAGCACCAGGTCGGTGGCGGTGGTGCCGGCCGGCAGCTGGCCGTTGAGCTTGAAGCCGACCACGCGCGGGATCAGCATGGAGACCGGCTGGCCCAGCATCGCGGCCTCGGCCTCGATGCCGCCGACGCCCCAGCCCAGCACGCCCAGGCCGTTGACCATGGTGGTGTGCGAGTCGGTGCCGACGCAGGTGTCCGGGTAGGCCTGGCCGCCGCGGACCATGATGGTGCGGGCCAGGTGCTCGATGTTCACCTGGTGGACGATGCCGGTGCCGGGCGGGACGACCTTGAACTCGTCGAAGGCGGTCTGGCCCCAGCGCAGGAACTGGTAGCGCTCCTTGTTGCGGCCGTACTCGATCTCGACGTTCTGGACGAAGGCGTCCGGGGTGCCGAACTTGTCGGCGATGACGGAGTGGTCGATGACCAGCTCGGCCGGGGCAAGCGGGTTGATCTTGGCCGGGTCGCCGCCCAGCTCCTTGACGGCCTCACGCATGGTGGCGAGGTCGACCACGCACGGCACACCGGTGAAGTCCTGCATGATCACGCGGGCCGGGGTGAACTGGATCTCCTGGCTCGGCTGGGCGCTGGCGTCCCAGTTGCCGAGCGCGCGGATGTGGTCGGCGGTGATGTTCGCGCCGTCCTCCGTGCGGAGCAGGTTCTCCAGCAGCACCTTGAGGCTGTACGGCAGCCGCTCGGAACCCTCGACGGCGGAGAGCTTGAAGATCTCGTACGACTCGTCGCCCACCTGCAGCGAGCTGCGGGCGTCGAAGCTGTTCGCGGACACGACTGACTCCTTCTGGGTGCTTCGTGCGGTATCCGGCCGCCACGGTGGTAAGGTCAGCCTTACTTAGGCTTACCTTGCCCGCATCGCCGGCGAGCTCCGCTCGGCAAGTATCTTGATGTCGAGATATATCCTATGGGGCAGTTATCTCGATGTCGAGATAAACCATAGTGCATGCCGTCACCTTCACCACCGCAGGCATGCCTGGGTCGGCAAAAGCGCAGGTCAGTGGCCATTTGGGCGGCGGCGGTCGGCAATCGCACCGCAGTCGGCCCGCCACTGGCCCACCACCGACTCGACATCGGCCCACCACCGGCTCACACCAGCTCACCACCGGAACCGCCGGTCGGCGACGGGACGAGCAGAGGCGCGCCCGCGCGGCCCGTGCGCCTCCGGGCCCGTTCGAGGGTGTCCGCCGGCGCCCGGCGCCGTTGAGCAGGGTGTCCGTCGCCCTGCCCCTGGAAGGCCCCTTGATGTCCGCTCCGCTCGCCGCCGCTCCGCTCGCCGCCGCACTGCTGCCGCTGGCCCTGCTCGCCCCCGCCGCCGCCTCGTCGGCCCCCGTCGCCCCGTCGGTCGCCGCTGCCTCGCCGGTCTCCGTCGTCGAGGCCGCCTTCGACCCCGCGACGGCCTTCGTCCCGCCGACCGCCGTCAGCTACGCGGACGACCTCGTACCGTACGGCGCGCACACCCGGATCGTCACCGACCGCTCCACCGCGGGGCGGACGGTGCTCACCATGACCGTCACCGGGCTCGCCCCCGACCACGAGTTCCCGGTCCACCTGCACACCGGCTCCTGCGGGGCCGACCCGGCCTCGTCCGGACCGCACTACCAGGACGCCGTGGACCCGGTGCAGCCGTCCACCGACCCGGCGTACGCCAACGGGCGCAACGAACTGCGGCTGGCGCTGCGCACCGACGAGCACGGCGAGGGCACCGCGACGGCCTCGGTGCCCTGGCAGCCGCGGCCGGGCGAGGCCCGCTCGCTGGTGATGCACGCGGGCACCCCGACCGGCCCGCACGCGGCGGGCGACCGGGCGGCCTGCGTCAAGCTGGAGAAGTGAGCTTCCGCCTCAGGAGCCGAGGGTGGCGACCAGGACCGCCTTGATGGTGTGCAGGCGGTTCTCGGCCTGGTCGAACACGACGGAGTGCGCCGACTCGAACAGCTCGTCGGTGCACTCCAGCTCGGTCATGCCGGTCGCCTCGTACATCTGCCGCCCGAGCACCGTGCCGAGGTCGTGGAACGCGGGCAGGCAGTGCAGGAACTTCACGGCCGGGTTGCCGGTGGCCCGGACGGTGTCCATCGATACCTGGTAGGGCTTGAGCAACTCGATCCGCTCGGCCCAGACCTCCTTGGGCTCGCCCATCGAGACCCAGACATCGGTGTAGAGGAAGTCCACGTCGGCCACGCCCTCGGCCACGTCCTCGGTGAGGGTGATCCGGGCGCCGGTCGCCTCGGCCAGCATCTCGGCTGCCTCCCGGACCTCCTCGACCGGCCAGAGGGAGCTCGGGGCGACGATCCGGACGTCCATGCCGAGCAGGGCGCCGGTGACCAGCAGCGAGTTGCCCATGTTGGAGCGGGCGTCGCCGAGGTACGCGAGGGCGGTCCCGGTCAGCGGCTTGGTGCTGTGCTCGGTGATGGTGAGGACGTCGGCCAGCATCTGGGTGGGGTGCCACTCGTCGGTGAGACCGTTCCAGACCGGGACGCCGGCGTTCGCCGCCAGCTCCTCGACGATCTCCTGGCCGTGGCCGCGGTACTCGATGCCGTCGAACATCCGGCCGAGCACCCGGGCGGTGTCCCGGATGGACTCCTTGTGGCCGATCTGCGAACCGGACGGGTCCAGGTAGGTGGTGGTGGCGCCCTGGTCGTGGGCGGCGACCTCGAAGGCGCAGCGGGTGCGGGTGGAGGTCTTCTCGAAGATCAGCGCGATGTTCTTCCCGCGCAGCCGGGGCTGCTCGGTGCCCGCATACTTGGCCGCCTTGAGTCCGGCGGCGAGGTCCACCAGGAAGCGGAACTCCTGGGGCGTGAAGTCGAGCTCCTTGAGGAAGTGCCTGTTCCGGAGGTTGAAGGCCATACCGGGCTCCTGGGATGACGGGGCGTACGGGAAAGTAGCAAGTCTATACGATGCTCGGAATTTCTATACACGACGGGGGTGGGAGAGGGGGAGCCCCGCCGCGGACTCCCCCTCGACACCCGACCGGCCTACAACCGTGAGCCCCCTCGACGCCCGGTCGGTCTAAAGGCGCGGGCACCCTCTGCGCCCGGCCGGCCTACAGGCGCGGATCGACCGGCTCGGACTCCAGCGCGAGCACCGCGAACACCGGCTCGTGCACCCGCCACAGCGGCTCGCCGGCCGCCAGCCGGTCCAGCGCCTCCAGGCCCAGCGCGTACTCGCGCAGCGCCAGCGAGCGCTTGTGGCCCAGCGACCGCTCGCGCAGCCGGTCCAGGTACTCGGTGTAGTCCGGGCCGTAGACGATCCGCAGGTATTCCCGGCCGCGCACCTTCACTCCCGGCTGCACCAACCCGCCCGGACGGCCCCCGCCCCGCTTCGTGCGCACCACCGAGGCCAGCGGTTTGACCACCATGCCCTCGCCGCCCGCCGCCGTCAGCTCCTCCCACCAGGCCGTGGCGGCCGCCACCGAGGCCTCGTCCTCGGTGTCCACCAGGAGGCGGCCGGTGCGGTGCAGGACCGGTGCCCGGCCGCCGTCCGCTTCGGACGCCGTCTCGGGCGCGGCTTCGCGTGCGGCTTCGCGTGCGGCTTCGGCCGGCGCTTCGTCGGCCGCGACCAGGCGGTCGATCCAGGCCAGGTGCTCGTCGTGCGGGCGCACCGCGAGGTTCGCCCCCTCGGCGGCCAGCACCTGGAACGGCGCCAGCCGCACGCCCGACAGCCCCTCGGTCGGCCAGCAGTACCGCCGGTACGCCTCGGTGAACGCCTGCGCGTCGGCCGCGCGCCGCTGCTGCTTGGCGGTCAGCTCCGCCAGGTCCAGCCCGCGACCGGCCGCCCGCTCCAGAGCCGCCAGCGCCTCCGGCAGGGCAGCGCCCGCCGCAGCGCCGACCGCCGCGTACTGGCGGCGCAGCAGTTCCACGGCCTTCAGCGACCAGGGCATCAGCTCGGCGTCCAACAGCAGCCAGCCGGTGCCCAGCTCGTCGAACAGCCCCGAGCGCTCGGCGGCCGCCCGTACCCGGCCCAGCAGGGCCGCGGTCAGGCCGTCGTCGGCGAGGAACGCCCGGCCCGTCCTGGTCCAGATCGCGCCCGGACCGGCCACGCCGAAGCGCCGCTCCAGCGCCGCGTCGTCCCGGGCGACCAGCACCACCGCGCGGGAGCCCATGTGCTTCTCCTCGCACACCAGGTGCCGCACGCCGTCCGCGCGGTAGGCGGCGAACGCCTCCTGCGGGTGCTCCAGGAAGCCGTCCCGGCGGGAGGCCGCGCTCGGCGCCATGGTCGGCGGCAGGTACGCCAGCAGCCGCGGGTCCAGCGCGAAGCGGCTCATCACCTCCAGCGCCGCCGCCGCGTTCTCCTCCCGGACGGCGACCCGCCCGTGCAGCCCGGTCTCGACGATCCGGCGGCCCGCCACGTCCGCGAGATCCAGCGGACGGCCCTCGCGGGCGCCCGGCGCGTCCGTGGCCAACGGGCGCACCGGCGCGTACCACTCCCGCTCGGCCGGCACGCTCACCAGCTCCCGCTCCGGGTAGCGCAGCGCCGTCAGGGTGCCGCCGAACACGCAACCGGTGTCCAGGCAGACGGTGTTGTTGACGAAGCTCGCCGACGGCACCGGTGTGTGGCCGTACACCACCAGCGCCTTGCCCCGGTACTCCTCCGCCCACGGGTAGCGCACCGGCAGGCCGTACTCGTCGGTCTCGCCGGTGGTCTCCCCGTACAGCGCGTGCGAGCGCACCCGGCCCGAGTTGCGGCCGTGGTAGCGCTCCGGCAGACCGGCGTGGCAGACCACCAGCGCGCCGCCGTCCAGCAGGTAGTGGCTCACCAGGCCGCGCATGAACTCCCGCACCTCGGCCCGGAACTCCTCGGACTCGCCGGCCAGCTGATCCAGCGACTCCTGCAGGCCGTAGGCGACGTTGACCTTCTTGCCGTCCAGCGCCCGGCCCAGCTTGTTCTCGTGGTTGCCCGGCACGCACAGCGCGTGCCCGGCCGCGACCATGCCCATCACCAGGCGCAGCACACCCGGCGTGTCCGGGCCGCGGTCGACCAGGTCACCGACGAACACGGCGGTACGGCCCGCCGGCGGCACCGCGTCCACCGGCCGGCCCCCGGCGTCCCGGGTCAGCGTGTAGCCGAGGCGGGTCAGCAGGGTCTCCAGCTCGGAGCGGCAGCCGTGGATGTCGCCGACGATGTCGAACGGGCCGGTCAGGTGACGCAGGTCGTTGTAGCGCTTCTCCAGCTCCACCTCGGCCGCCGCCACCTCGGCCGCGCCGCGCAGCACGTGCACCTTGCGGAAGCCCTCGCGCTCCAGGCCCCGCAGGGAACGGCGCAGCTCGCGGTGCTGGCGCGGGACGACGTGGGCCGGCAGCTGGCGGTCCGCGCGGGAGCGGTTGCGCTCGGCGCACACGCCCGGCGGGACGTCCAGCACGATCGCGATCGGCAGCACGTCGTGCTCGCGGGCGATCCGCACCAGCTGGTGGCGTGCCTCGGGCTGGACGTTGGTGGCGTCCACGACGGTCAGCCGGCCGGCCGCGAGGCGCTTGCCGACGATGTAGTGCAGGACGTCGAAGGCCTCGGCGGAGGCCGACTGGTCGTTCTCGTCGTCGGCGACCAGGCCGCGGCAGAAGTCGGAGGAGACGACCTGGGTGGGCAGGAAGTGGCGGCGGGCGAAGGTCGACTTGCCGGCGCCGCTGGTGCCGATCAGGACGACGAGGGAGACGTCGGTGACGGGGAGGCGGCGGGGGGCGGGGTGGTCCTGGGGCAGTTCCTGGTCGTGCTCCTGGTCCTGGTGCTGGTGCTGCTCGGGCGTCGGGGTCGCTTCGTCGGTCATCGGGATTCGCCTCCTTCGGGCGCCGGGTCGGTCGGGGTCTGGTCGGTCGGGGTCTGCGCGGTCCGGGTCTGGTCGGTCCGGGTGGTGCCGGTCGTGGTCTGCTCGGGCAAGGTCTGCTCGACAGGGCCGGTGCCGAGGCGGAACAGGGCCAGCTGGGTCGGCGCGCCGACCTCCCCGTCCTCCGGCCCCACCGGGCGCAGCACCACCGTGTAACCGAACGCGGCCGCGACCCGCTCGGCCCACGCGCGGAACTCGGCGCGCGACCACTCGAAGCGGTGGTCGGCGTGCCGGACAGCGCCCGCCGGCAGGCTCTCCCAACGGACGTTGTACTCGGCGTTCGGCGTGGTGACGACCACCGCCCCCGGCCGGGCCGCGCCGAACACCGCGTACTCCAGCGCGGGCAGCCTGGGCAGGTCCAGGTGCTCGACCACCTCGCACAGCACCGCCGCGTCGAAGCCCTTCAACCGGGTGTCCGTGTACGTCAGCGCACCCTGCGCCAGCGTCACCCGGGCCGCCTGCCGCTCCGGCATCCGATCCAGGCGCAATCCGCGGGCCGCCGCCTGCAACGCCCGCGCGGACACGTCCACGCCGAGCACCTCGGTGAACCGGGCGTCCTTCAGAAGTTCGCCGATCAACTCACCCCGGCCGCAGCCGAGATCGGCGACGCGGGCCGCGCCCACCTCCCGCAGGGCGGCGAGGATCGCGGCGCGGCGCTGCCCGGCGAGGGACGGCGGCCTGGGCTCCGATGTCGCCCCGGCGGCCTCCGCCTGCTCCTCCGGCCGGTCGTCGACCGCGTTGTCGACCTCCTCGGGCTCCCGGTCGTCCGCCTCCGCCAGCCGGGCCAGCTCCAGACGCTCCAGCGCCACCCGGGTCAGCGCCCGGCTCCGGGACAGGTAGCGGCGGGTGATCAGGGCGCGCTCCGGGTGGGCGGCCAGCCAGCCCTCGCCGGCGGCGAGCAGCTTGTCCACCTCGTCCGGGGCGACCCAGTAGTGCTTGGCGCCGTCCAGCACCGGCAGCAGCACGTACAGCTGCTGGAGCGCGTCGGCGAGCCGCACGGCGTCCGAGACCAGCGTGAGCCGCACGTACCGGGACTCGCCCCACTCCGGGAACGCCTCGTCCAGCGGGAGCGCCACCGCCTCGACCCGCCAGCCCAGCGGCTCGAACAGCCGGAGCGCCATCGCCGGGCCACCGCCCTCGCCCGCGCCGTTCGCGGGCACCGCGGGCAGCGTGATCCGCAGCGGGCGCGGGCGCTCCGCCAGCCCCGGCCGGGCCGGGCAGTCGCCCTTCATCGCGGACCGGAACACCGTCCGAAGCGCCACCGCGAGCAGCGAGGACGCCGCGTACGGGCGGTCGTTGACGTACTGGGCGAGCGCGAAGTCCGGCGAACCGCCGCGCCCCTTGCCCCGGCCCTTGCGGACCAGCGCGATCGGATCGACGTCCAGCAGCAGCGCCACCGTGCAGACGTCGCCGCCCGCATCGGGGTAGAAGACGTGCGCCTCGCCGTGCGACGTCGCGAACCGCTGGACCTTGCCCGGGTGCTTGTGCAGCAGGAAGCCGAGATCGGTGGCCGGGCCCTCGACGCTGCCGGTGGTGGAGATCGACATGAACACCTGCCCGAGTATCACCGAGCAAACCTCCGCTGAACACCGGGTTTCCCGGTGCGGCGGCCGTCCGCCGCGGCCCGCCGGCGGCCGTGTACGCACGGCGGGGGCCTGCCGACCGGCGGCCGCGTCCGCACGACGGGCGTGTTCGGCAGCGGAGCCCCGCATTGGTTAACGTGCACGGTGTGACTGCTGAATCGACCTCCCTCCCGAACGGGGCCGTGGCCGCCGGCCTGGCCACCATCGCCGCCGACGGCACCGTCCTCGACACCTGGTTCCCCGCCCCCGCCCTGGCCGCCGAGCCCGGCCCGGCCGGCACCGTCCGCCTGACCGCCGAGCAGGCCGAGGCCGAACTCGGCGCCGGCGCCGCCGAGGCGCTGCGCGCCGACGCGCGCCGCGGCGTCGAGGTGGTCGCCGTGCGCACCACCATCGCCTCGCTCGACGAGAAGCCGCTCGACACCCACGACGTGTACCTGCGCCTGCACCTGCTCAGCCACCGCCTGGTCAAGCCGCACGGCCAGAACCTGGACGGCGTCTTCGGGCTGCTCGCCAACGTCGCGTGGACCAGCATCGGCCCCGTCCCGGTGGACACGGTCGAGCAGGCCCGCCTCGCGGTCCGCGCCCAGGGCGGCCAGCTCGCCGTGTACGGCATCGACAAGTTCCCGCGGATGACCGACTACGTCGCCCCGTCCGGCGTGCGCATCGCCCACGCCGACCGCGTCCGCCTCGGCGCCCACCTGGCCGTCGGCACCACCGTGATGCACGAGGGCTTCGTCAACTTCAACGCCGGCACCCTCGGCACCTCCATGGTCGAGGGCCGGATCAGCGCGGGCGTCGTCGTCGGCGACCACAGCGACATCGGCGGCGGCGCCTCGATCATGGGTACCCTCTCCGGCGGCGGCAAGCAGGTCGTCTCGGTCGGCGAGCGCTGCCTGCTCGGCGCCAACGCCGGCATCGGCATCTCGCTCGGCAGCGACTGCGTCATCGAGGCCGGCCTCTACGTCACCGCCGGCACCCGGGTCACCACCCCGGACGGCACCGTGGCCAAGGCCGTCGAGCTTTCCGGCCAGGACAACCTGCTGTTCCGCCGCAACTCGCAGACCGGCGCCGTCGAGGTCATCGCCCGCTCCGGCTCCTGGGGCGGCCTCAACGCCGACCTGCACGCCCACAACTGACCTGCGGGACCACGCCATCGGGGTCCGGAGCCGACTCGGGCTCCGGACCCCGAGTGCGTGCTCCGGCTTGCGGCGGGGGGCGGGTCCCGCCGCTTCACGCCGCACTACCGATCCGAAGAGGTCCCGTCATGTCCCAACCAACTGCCACGCCGCAGCTCCCGAGCAGCCCGGCGGGCTCGGCCGCCGGCACCTCGTCCGGGCCCGCCGCGCAGAAGAGCCTGCTGGAACAGATGCAGGAACTGCTCGCCTCGGTGTCCGCGGATCTCGCCGAGTTGCAGTCCTCCGGCATCCGGGAGGACGGCCCGGCCACCTATCCCACCGGTACGGACACCTCCTCCGACGCTCCCGCCACGCCAGGCACCCGATAGTCCGGCGCCTGCTCCTCCCCCGTCGGCCCGCCCTCGTCCGGCGGGCCGAGCCGGACCACGAGTAAGGGCGAGCCCCGCTCGGCCGGCGCCCCGCCGAGCACCGCGCCCTCCTCTTCCTCCAACCTGCCCGCCGTCTTCCACAGCCGCCCGGCCAGGTCCTTGCACTCCGACACCGCGTCCACGCCGTCGATGCACGTCCAGTAGAGGCTCTCGGTGTCGGCCCCGCAGGCCAGCACCACCAGCGTCTCCCCGACGTCCCGCAGCAGCCCGTCCAGCGCACCCAAGGTCGGTGCCAGCTCGCCGAGTTCGGTGAGCCGCCCGGCCCGGCCGCCGCTCAGCACGGCGGCCCTGACGACAGAGCGTTCCAGGCAGACCGCCGCGTGCGCCGCGGCCTCGGACAGCTGCTGCCCCAGCCCGGTGAGCTCGTCGTCGTCCAGCTCCGCCAGCCTGGCCCCCACCGCCTCGGTGAGCAGCGCGGCCTGCCGCGCCTCGGCCAGCACATCCGGTACGTGCCTGGCCTCGGCCAGGGCGTGCCGGGCCCTCTTGATCAGTCGCAGCGCCTCCATGGCCGCCACTCCTTCCGCTCGCTGTCGCCGTGGGACCACGACCGCCGGAGGGGCGGTCAGGTGGTCACGGCGAAAGCGTGCGGCGAAGTCGGCGAGGCCGCATCCGTCATCGGGAAAGCTGTGGACAAGTCCGGGGCTGTGGATAACTCCCGTCCCTCACAAGTATTATTCGTCCACGTCCGGGTTGACACCCGCCCCGTCCGGGTCGGCGTCCGCCGGTCCGTCCGGCACCGGGAAGCGGAGCTCGTTCCGCTCGATCTTGGCCGCGAGGGCCTCCAGCGGATCCACCCCGACCACCGTGCAGAACTGCACCAGGTACGCGAGGACGTCCGCGACCTCGTCCCGCACCCGGTGGGCCCGCTCCGGCTCGGACATCACCACGGCCGCCTGCTCGGGCGTCAACCACTGGAAGATCTCCAGCAGTTCGCCGGCCTCCACGCTCAGCGCGGCCGCCAGGTTCTTCGGCGTGTGGAAGGGCTCCCAGCGCCGGGCCGCCGCGAAGTCCGCCAGCCGCTGCCGCAGGGCCTCCAAGGTCGGCCCGGTGGGCCCGGCCGGTTCCCCCGGCCTCGTCACTCGTTCGTTCACCCGTCCAGGTCTACCTCACCCGTCCGCCTCGTCCGCCCCCGGGTCCGCGCCGTCCCCGCGCCCGCACTGGGCCGGCACCCGGGTCGTCTCGGGCCGCAGCACGGTGTGCCCCGAGTCCGGGTCGCGCCGGCACTCCACCAGCACGGCCGCGCCCGACCGCGGTTCGGCCGCGCCGAGCGCCTCCCGCGCCGCGGCCGGCTCCTGAAGCGCGGCGAGGACGCGCAGCTGGTTGCGCCCGGACATGTCCCGGGCCAGCCGTAGCAGTGAGGCGGTCTGTTCGGTGGCGAGCCCGGCTCCGAGGTCCTCGGCGAGCACGGTGAGCTGCCGGTGCGCCCACGGCACCTCGGCGGCCACGTCGAGGTCGAGCACCCCGGCCCCGGTGAGCAGCACCGCGGCGAACGCGAGGTGGCGCAGCATGCCGTCGGAGGCCTGGTCGGCCCCGGTGCGCCCGAGGACGCCTTCGTCGAACACCGCGAGGACCCGCTGGTCGGGCCCGCTGCCGCGGTGGGCGAGGGAGAGTCCGAGCAGCGGGTGCGGGGCGGCGGACTGGACGGCGCGCAGGAGCTGCCCGTAGCGGCGCGGGCATTCGTTGCCGAGCCGGGCGAGGACGGCGGAGATGTTGGCGGCGTTGCTGCGCAGCCGGGCCTGCGGGTCGGGCCGGGCCCAGCCGCGCATGAGGGCCGGGACGGGGTGGACGGGGAAGACCTCGCGCAGCGCGGTGAGCAGGTCCTCGGTGGCGGCGAGGACCTGCCGTTCGCCCGGGGAGGAGCCGGCCACCCGGAGCGGCAGTTGCGCGGTGATCATGGTGCCGCTGGGGAAGGGCGCCCGGATGTCGCCCTGGCGGGTGTCGTTGTGCCAGCAGACGTTGACGCGCCGCTTGCGGACGTCCTGTTCGCCGGTGTCGACGAGGGTGCGGCCGTCCAGGGTGAGCGATTCGCGGGCGATCCGCACCGGGCCGTCGGTGCGGACGACGACGTCGAGCCGGATGCGGCCGTGCGGGGAGCGGACGGTGCAGCCGAGGATGACGGCGTCGCGCCCGTGCGGGACGCACCCGGTCAGGCCGCCTCGGACGGGTTTGGCCAGGGGGCCGGTACGGTCGGGCAGTCCGTCGAAGGAGTCGGCGATCTCCTCTCCGAGGGCGAGCCGGGAGAGCACGGCCAGTGCGTCGAGGGCGTTGGACTTGCCGACGCCGGCGGGCCCGTGCAGGACGGTGAGGGGCGCGAGCGGCAGGACCGCGCGCCGGTAGGACTTGAACGAGGTGAGCCGGAGCTCCTCGACGGTGGGACGTGTTACGGATGGCCGATCGGGCCCCGGGGCGCTCGGTCGGGGGTGGGCCGGCGCGGCGGGCCGGGTGGCGTCGCGGTTCACCCGTCGGACGTTAGCCGCAGGCCGGTCGGCAGAAACGTGCCTGCTCAGCAGATTCATCCCAACGTGGCGGCCACACCCCGCGCGCGCCCGACGTTCAGCGCCGGTAGGCGGCCACCGTCACGGAGGCGGTCACCTCGACCGGGTCCGGCAGCTCCGCGAGCGCGGCGGCCAGGCGGTCCGGGTCGGTGTGCCAGGCGCTGGGGCCCATGCCGACGACGGTGCGCACGTCGTCCGGGCCGAGCCGCAGGGTGAACTCGACCTGCCGCTGCCCGGCAGGGGTCAGGTAGGGGCCGAGCTTCTCGTCGATCCGCCGCTGCTTCTCCTCGTCGACCGACAACAGGCCCAGCGCGCCGACGAGTTCGCGCAGGTGGCGGGCGGTGGGCGAGACCAGCAGCAGGGTGGCGCCGGGGCGCAGCACGCGGCGGATCTCGGGCCCGTTGCGCGGGGCGAAGACGTTGAGCATCAGCCCGGCGGAGGCGTCGCGCAGCGGCAGCGGCCGCCAGGCGTCGCAGACCACGGCACCGATCCGGGGGTGGGCCTTGGCGGCGCGGCGCAGCGCGAACTTGGAGATGTCGAGGGCGGCGCCGACGCGGCCGGGCAGGGCGTCGAGGACGTGGGCCAGGTAGTGGCCGGTGCCGGCGCCGAGGTCGGCGACGAGGCCTTCGGGGTCGGCGGCCGCGGCGGCCTCGGCGAGGGCGTCGGCGATGGGCCGGTAGTGGCCGGCGGCGAGGAAGTCGGCACGGGCGGCGACCATCTCGGCGGTGTCGCCGGTGCCGGTGTGGGCGTCGCCGGCGAGGAGGCTGACGTAGCCCTGTTTGGCGAGGTCGAAGCTGTGGCCGGCGGGGCAGCGCAGGGCGCGCTCGTGCCGGGTGAGGGCCTGCGCGCAGTGGGGGCAGGCCAGGTAGTGCTCGATGTCCTGCAGCAACGTTCCGTCTTCTCTCGCCGTTCAGCCCGGGTGCCCGGGGGTTTCGCGGGTCCGGTGGCCCTGAGTAACCAGCCTAACGACCCCGCCCGACCCCGACGGCCTGCCCGGCCAGCCGACCTCGCCCCGGGTCCGCCGACCCCGCCCGACCCCGCCCGGCCCCGCTGCCCGGCCTATCGGCCCCACCCCTGCGCGGCGCGCCCGCGCCCGCGCTCCGCCGCAACGCGCAGGGCGAGGGTGGCGAGCGCCTCGGGCGCGCCGGGCCGGCCACGGATGCCGGGGAAGGCGTTGACGTCGACGATGACGGGTTCGGCGGGCCCGTCGAGCAGGTCGACGCCGTAGACGTCGAGCCCGAACACCTCGCCGACGCGCAGGGCGAGGGCGGCCCGGTCGGCGGGCGGTTCCCAGCCCTGCCCTTGCCCCGACTCCCCTACGCTGTCGGCGAGTTCGGACCGCCGCTGGGCGGCGAATACCTGCCGGTCGATCACCCACAGCTTCTGGTCCCAGCCGGTCCCCGGGACGAACGGCTGGGTGACGACGGGCTCGTCGGGCCAGCGCGCGACGAGTTCGCGCAACCGGGCCGGGCCGTCGACCCGGGCGACCAGGTCGTGGCGCC
The DNA here is from genome assembly GCF_042882025.1 of Kitasatospora sp. NPDC058243. NCBI lineage: Bacteria > Bacillati > Actinomycetota > Actinomycetes > Kitasatosporales > Streptomycetaceae > Kitasatospora > Kitasatospora sp. NPDC058243. The sequence continues at coordinate 18,514 of NZ_JBHVWW010000035.1, read as the reverse complement.
GACTGTGCCGACTCTTGACGACGAACGGGTAGGCGGGATCGGCGAGTTCGGCGATCCGCCCGGCGTCGCGGGTGGCCGCGAAGGGCAGGTCGGCCGCGCGCGCGAGTTCGGCCATCCGCACCCGGTCCTGACAGAGTTCGGTGGCCGCGGCCGAGTTGATGACGGGCGCCCCGCGCCGCTCCAACTCTTGTGCGAGTGAAAGGGATCGACGGGTGTGGGCCTTGAGCAGATAGACGTCGGCGAGCGCCGGCCCTGCCGGTCCAGCAGGGTCGACGATCGTCACCTCGTGCCGGTCCGCCAGCAGGGCGGCGGTCGCCGCGAGCACCGGGTGTCCGGGGTCGGCGGTGATCAGGCCGATCCTCATATCGCCCCGCCCAAGCCAGACCCGCCCAAGCCGGCCCCGTCAAAGCCAGCTCCGTCAAAGCCGGATCCGCTGAACTCTCCACCACCGAAGCCCAGTTGCCCGTACCCAGCGCCACCACCCGCCGGCACCAGTGCGGGCGCGGGCGCCGACACGGCCGTACCGCTGCGCGCGAGCCGCAGCACCGCCCGGGCGACCCTGGCGACCGCGTCCGGCACCTGGCGGAAGCTCGGGAAGTCGTTGATGTCGACTACCACCGGCCCGTCCGGCCCGAGCAGCACGTCGACGCCGTACAGGTCGAGCCCGAACACCTCGCCGACCTGCGCCGCGATCCGCGCGACCTCGCCAGGCAACGGGACCTGCCGTTCGCGTACGCCCTGCCCGGGGTGGAGCGGGGAGGAACGTTCCGTCGCGAAGAGCTCGCCGTCGACGCAGTACACCTTGAGGTCGGTGCCGGAGTTGGGCACGTAGGGCTGGGCGATCAACAGCCCCTCGTCGGCGAGTTCGGGGCCGAGGCCGAGGAGGTGGTCGGGGCTGGGCACGAGCCGGACGGCCCGCCCGGAGCTGCCGTCGGCGGGCTTGACGACGAGCGGGTACTCGGCGGCCGGGATCTCGGCGAGCCGTTCCCAGCGGGCGGTGGCGTAGGTGACGGGGACGGGCAGGCCGCGGGTGCTGGCGATGACGGAGGCGAGCGCCTTGTCGCGGACGCCACGGATGGAGCGGACGTCGTTGACGGTGGTGAGGCCGACGGCGGCGGCCGCGTCCAGCAGGGTGAGCCCGGGCCCGCCGGAGACGGTCTTGAGCACCCAGGCGTCGTGGCTGCCGGCCCGGATCGCCTCGGATATCGCCATCAGCGAGTCCCCGGGGCGCAGCACGTCCACCCGGTGCCCCCATGCGGTGAGCTGGCGTGCCACGTCGAGCGGCATGCCGTCGTGCCGGTAGTGCTCCTCCACCAGAAAGCAGAGCCTCATGGGCCTGTCTTCCCCCCTTGCCAAGCCGAGTGCGGACGTCCGCCGTCCCCCTTCGGCAGAGCTGTAAAGGCATCAGCATGCCACGCGGTATACGCACAAGATCGCTGCGAGCCGGTAAGCGTTCAGCAACAATCAGGCGCCCGCACCGCCCCGGCCCTTCGCCACCCCCGGCACGAAGCACCGCCGCCGCCCGCCATCACCCCCGGCACGAGGCACCGCCACCGTCCGTCACACCGTCACCGGCGCCCCCGGCACGAAGCCCGGGAACAATGCGGTGGCGGGCCGCCGACGCCCCTGCTTGGATGCACGCCGTGACTTCTGTTGATCATGCCCCCGACCACTCCCTCCTCGACGCGATCGAGCGCTACTACGACGCGGTGCCGCGCAGCGCCGCGCGGACCGAGGACTTCGGCCCGCTGACCCTGTTCGTCCGCGAGGGCGCGGGCTGGCCCTACTACGCCCGCCCCACGCTCGACCACGACGGCCCCGCCACCACCGCCGAGGACGTCCTGCGGGTGCTGGCCCGCCAGCGGGAGCTGGGCGAGCCGGAGGCCTTCGAGTGGGTGGCCGAGCGGAGTCCGGAACTGCGGGCCGCGGTGGAGGCGGCCGGGCTCGCGGTGCACGAGCACCCGCTGCTGGTGCTGGGCCCGCAGGACGAGCCGGCCCCGGCGCCCGAGCTGCCGGAGGAGGTGCGGGTGGAGGTCCTGGGCGCGGATGCGCCGGAGCTGGCGTCGGCGGTCGCCGTTCCGCACCTGGCGTTCGCCGAGCCGGGCACCGGTGTGGGCGCCGTGGGTGCGGCCGAACTGGCCGAGGCCGCAGGGCGGTTGACGGCAGAGGGCGCGGTGGAGCGGATCGCGCGGCGGATCACCGACGGCGCCACCGTGCTGGCCGCCGCGGTGGAGGACGGTTCCGCGCTGTGCGCGGGCCAGCACAATCCGGTGGGCGCGGTCACCGAGGTGGCCGGGGTCGGGACGCTGCCGGTCGCGCGGCGGCGCGGGCTGGGTCTGGCGGTCACCGCGGCCCTGGTCGCGCACGCGCGGGCGAACGGCGTGCGGACGGTGTTCCTGTCCGCCGCCGACGAGGAGGTCGCCCGGATCTACCGCCGGGCGGGCTTCCGCCCGTTCGCGACGGCCCTGATCGCCGAGCCGGCCCCGGACCGGCCCGGCGACTGACCCCCCGACCACACCAACGAGAGCCCTCAGGAACGGACGACGAGGACGACGCGACCGGGCAGGAGCCCACCCGGTCAGTCGTCGTCCTCGTCCTCCGCCCCGCTGACGCCCTCCCCCTCGGCCTCGTCGACGACCCACCCCGCCAGCCGTTCGGCGACCCCGGACACACCGAGCCGCCCCTCCCGGATGGCCCGGGCGAGGCTGCGCACCTCGCGGGCGGTGGTGGCGACGGTGCAGCCGCTGGCGACGAGGTAGGCGTAGGCGGCGGCGGTCGCGTAGAGCTCGTTGGTCTTCTCCAGGGCCGGCACCCGGATCAGCTGGTGCATCAGGGCGGCGGCGCGGTCCTGCGGTTCGGGGTAGACGTCGATGTCGAAGATCTCGGCCTGGTGCCGGGCGACGGCCGCGAGCAACGACCCGTAGTCGGTGACCTGCGGGTCACCGGGCGTGTACTGCTCGGCGGTCATGAGCAGCCACGAGAGGTCGACCTCCAGCTTCAACGGCGCACGTCCTTCAGGTCGCCCGGCTCCGCGAACTCGGCCAGGAAGGCCGTCTCGTACTCCTTCATGAACTGGGCGGCGGCGTCGACGAAGGCCCGCCCCGCCTCGCCCATGTCCTGCTGGACCAGGCGCTCGATGTACTGGTTCATGCTGATCCCCTGCTGCTCCGCCCGTTCCCGGGCCATCTCCGCGGTCGTGGCGTCCACCCGGACGTTCAGCTGCTTCTTACCCATGAATCTCAAGCTAGCGCTGAAGTGCTAGCACAACAAGGGCGCACGCACACCGGACGGAGCGCCCACCCCCACGGACGTGCCCCCCACGGACGTTCCCTGCACGGACGCCAGGCGGCCACGCCCGCGGCAGGGTGCCGCAGGCGTGGCCGCCCGGGAGCGAACGCGGGTCCGGATCAGAACTGGGTGCTGACCGTCACCCCGCTGAAGTCCGTGCTGGCGTAGAGGCTGATGTAGCGGTAGCCGGCCGTCGGGTTGGTGACGGTGATGCTCTGCGTGCTGCCGGCGTTGGTGGAGGAGGCGGTGAAGGCGTTCGGCGAGGCCCAGGTGTCCGCGTTGTAGTACAGGTACGCGGTGCCGGTGCCGCCGGAGGTGCTGATCTTCAGGGTGCTGACGCCGGCCGGCAGGTAGACGTACAGGTAGTCGAGCCCGCCGGCGGTGGCGGTGAGGTTGGACCGGGAACAGTTCTGGCCGAGCGCGTCGGTGCGCGGGTCGATGCAGGTCGGCAGGGTGGTGCCGCCGCCGGTGCCGGTGGTGACGGTGACCGAGGCCGGGGTGCTGGCGGTCCTGCCGGTGGCGTCGGTGACGGTCAGGGCGACGGTGTACGTGCCCGCGGCGGCGTAGCCGTGGCTCGGGTTCCGCTGGTCGGAGGAGGTCCCGTCGCCGAAGGTCCAGTGCCAGGCGGTGATCTGGCCGGGGCCGGTCTGGACGGACTTGTCGGTCAGCGTGACGGTGGCGCCGTTGACGGCCTGGCCGAACAGCGCGGTCGGGCCGGCCGCGTAGCAGGCGCCGGCGGCGCAGCCGTCGAGCCAGGCGTCGAAGTCGGCGTCGTAGCCGGTGCCGATGCCGTTGTAGACCGCGTAGCCGCCCTGGTAGTCACCGGTGCGGAAGTGGCCGAGCATGGCGTAGACGTCGGCCGGGTGCTTCTCGAACATGTACCGGACGGCGAGGTAGCCCCACGGGTAGGTGCGCACCGAGTCCGAGTTGCCGTACGTGTTCTGGAAGACGGTGCTGAGCTTGTAGGTGTGCTTGGCGGCCTCGGCCATCGCCTGGGTGTCGGTGGTGCCGCGGTAGGCGTAGGACTCGTACTCGGCGACGCCCTCGATCCACCAGATGTCGGGCACGGAGATCTCGGTGGAGAAGTTGCCCTTCATGTCGTAGATGCCGTCGAGGTAGTGCGTGTACTCGTGGTTGAGGTTCCACACGTTGGCGGTGAAGCCGTCGTTCCACGACTTCTGGTACATCACGCACACGGCGCGGTTGTTGGGGTCGGTCGGGTCCATGACGGTCTGGCCGCCGTTGTCGGTGGAGTTCCCGAAGATCGCCCAGGAGTAGTTCAGGTAGTCGGCCTGGTTGGCGAAGACCGCGAGGGTCATGTTCTTGCCGTACGGGTTGACCGGGCCGTTGTCCTTCACCAGGTTGTGGAAGAAGGTGTCCTCGCCGCGCAGGCTGGTGCAGACGGCGGCCAGGTCGGCGGGCGACAGCGACTCGGTCAGGATGGTGCGGTTGTCGCAGACCAGCTGGTTCGGCAGCACCGCCGCGGTCAGCTTCGCCGGCAGGTCGCAGGTGCCGTAGTACGAGCACTGGCCGGGGTCGAAGGCGTTGGCCTGGTAGGCGGTGTGGACGTACAACGGGCCGGTGACGCCGGTGATCTGGGCGCCGTCGAGCACCGCCTTGACCTTCCCCTTGACCGCGGCCTCGACGACGGGGCCGTCGCCGGCCATCCGGCCGAGGTCGTTGCCGGCGTTGACGTCGAGGTAGGCGTTGGCGGTGCCGAGCAGGTCCTTGTGGTTGAGCGCGAAGTCGCCCAGGACGGTGCCGATGCTCGGGTCGGCGCCGACCGCGCTGACGAAGTCGCTGTTCCAGTTGCCCCGCCACAGCGGCGCGGACAGCACGGCGTTGACCGCCTTGAGCATCTTCGGGAAGGCGTTGTACGAGTTGTTGTAGCTGGTCAGCACCTGCTTGTAGACGCCCAGGTAGCTGCCCTGCACGTTGGCGCTGTCGGTCAGGACCAGCACCTCGTTGAGCACGGTGCCGTTGTTGTCGGTGACGTCGGTCCAGTGCCGGCCGGCGAAGAAGGCGTCGAGCCCGGCCTTGGAGGCACTGGTGAGCGCCGCGTCGTAGGGGCCGACCGCGTCCGCGTTGTTGGACTGGACGTAGTACCCGGCCCGCAGGAAGAGCACGAGCTGCAGGATGCCGGTGGAGTTGTCCCCGGTGTAGTTCGCCGCCAGGCCCTGGTAGGCGTTGGCGACGGTGAGCATCTGGGATTCCTTGAAGATCCTGCCCGCGTCGGTGCCGGTGACGTTGAACAGCGTGTTCACGCAGTCCGTGGTCGAGCCTTCGAGGAAGGAGACCAGGTCGGCACCGCTGCGCCCGCCGAAGTCGGCGGGGGTGCAACTCGGCGCGGCGACACCGGCCGTACCAGCGGCGGCGCGGGCCGTACCAGCGACGGCACCGGCCGAACCGGCAGCGGCACGGGCGGAACTGCCCGGCTGGGCCGCGGAGTTGCCCGGCTTGGCCGCGGGCGCGTGCGGCTGGGCCGGACGGGGCGCGGTCTGCACGGCGGTGCCGGCCGGCTGGCCCATCACGACCTGGCCCAGCAGCGCCGGCGGCAGCGGCTTGGCGGCGGGGGCGGCGGCCTCGGAGGGATCGGCCGCGAGGAAGGCCCCCAGCGGCTTCGGGACGGCCGACGCGGCGTCGGCCGTCGCCGGGGCGGCGGCGGACGACCGGGCGCCGGCCGGCGGCTGGGCGGCCGGTCCGGACGCGGCGAGCGCGGGGACCGGCAGCAGGGTGGCGGCGGTGGCACAGCCGGCGACGACGCCGGCCATGAGCGTGGGGAGGGGTATGCGAAGGCGCACTGCGGGGTCCTTCTCCTGTGGGGGAGGCGACTGGACGACTGCCGAGGCATGGGGGAAGTCGACGTGATCCTGCCATCGGGCGACCCGCCAGAACAATGTCACAGGTCATATGACATCTACCGCGTCCGGCATAACACCGCCCCACCGGGACCGCCCGCCCGCCCCCGCCTCGCACCACGGCCTGACCCGGCCTCTCCACCGCCGGACCCGACCGTCCCGCCCCCCGACCCGGCCTCCCTACGGCCGGACCGGCCGGTACGTCCGCGCCGCCCAGGCCTGGAAGGTCGGCGAACTGGCGATCAGGTCCCGGTAGGCCGCGGCCGCCGCGCCGAACAGCGTCTCCACCACCTCGCCGCTCACCCCGACGGCCCGCCAGGCCAGCAGGTGGCGGACCCAGATCGGCGTCCCGGCGAGCGGCTTGACCACCACTTCGGCCAGCGGCCTGGTGGTCGCCTGGACGACGGAGATCCCGAGCCCGGCGGAGATCATCTCCTGCAGCTCCAGCCGGCCGCCGAGGAACTCGTGGACGGTCGCCGGGGTGAAGCCCGCCGCGGCGCAGGCGCCGTAGAACACGCCGTGCCAGCCGGCCCCGTCGTCGGGGGTGAGGAACCAGTCCTCCTCGGCCAGGTCCACCAGGGCGATCTCGGTGCGGTGCCGGAGCCGGTGGCCCGCCGGGAGTGCGACGAAGGCGGGCTCGGTGACGATGCCGCGGTGCGCGACGGCCGGCGAGTGGCGCAGTTCCCGGCCCGGGTAGTCGACGGCCACGGCGGCCTCCGCGTCGCCCTGCTCCAGCAGGTCGACGATGTCCGACGAGCGGTAGACGGAGGTCACCGTGAAGCGCTGGTCGGGCCGCTGGTGCCGGGCCCTGGTGACCAGTCCGGGCAGGATCGGCGAGATGGTCGCGGCCAGGCGCAGCTCCTGGCGGGCCGGCTCGCCGGGGGCCGCCGGGCGGCGGCCGAGGCAGTCGGCGCGGGTGAGGAGGTCGCGCGCGGCGGCCACCACCTCGACGCCGAAGCAGGTCGGCGCGACGCCCACGGCCGTGCGCTCGAACAGCGGCGCGCCCAGGTGGCGTTCGATCCGGCGCAGTTGCGTACTGGTCGCGGGCTGCGAGGCGCCGAGCAGGACGGCGGCCCTGCCGACGCTCCCGGTGTCGGCGATGGCGCACAGCACGCGAAGGTGCCGCAGTTCCAGCTCCATGACCCTCCCCCTCACGCAAGGGCCGCACCCTCCCGGCCGACCGCTCCGGGCGGGAGGGTGCGGCCCCGGCGGTGGCTGTGCAACAGCACACATGACATGTCGGCCGCTCACCTTCGCCCCGCGCGAATCACCTCGTCAAGCCCCCTCCGGGAGCCGAACGGCGGCGCCGGCAACCGCCTTTACCGGCGCATTGCGTCCCCCTGACCACTCCCTGACCCACACCCCGGCGACCGCCCTGCCCGCACCCGCCACCCCGCCCAATGCCGCCCGACGCCGCCCCGCCGGGGCGAGCGAGACTTGAAGAGTTCTTCACCTTCCGAGACTCTGAACTCTCCTGAGCGTTCCGCGGAGCGGCACCGACCGGTCTGGAGGCCGGCAATGACAGCCATGTTCGACCAGGAGCTGCGCGAGCAGCTCGCCCAGGCCCGCCGGGACCTCGCAGCGGCCCGGGCCGAAGGGGACGCCGACGGCGTCCAGGCGTACGAGGGCCGGATCGCCGGACTGCTCCGGCTCGCCGCCCAGCACGGGATCGACCTTCCGCACAGCGCCGACGAGGAGGAGCACAACCGGCCCTGACCGTCCCGCACCGGAACGGCGAGGAGGCGGCACCCGCGTGAACGGGTGCCGCCTCCTCTGCCGTCTCCTCCGACGAACTCCCCCGAACTCCCCCGGACTGCCTCTGACCGCCCCGAACCGCCTCGAACGCGGTCAGAGCCCGTCAGTCAGCACCCCGGAGGGCCGCCGGGTCACTTCCCGATCGGCTCCAGGATCGTCACGCACTCGAAGTGGTGCGTCATCGGGAACAGGTCGAAGGCCCGCAGCGAGACCGGCCGGTAGCCGCCCTCGCGGAAGAACGCCAGGTCCCGGGCGAGCGCCGCCGGGTCGCAGGCGACGTACGCGATCCGGCGCGCCTCCAGGCCGACCAGGTGCGCGACGGTCTCGCGCCCGGCGCCCGAGCGCGGCGGGTCCAGGACGATCAGATCGGTGGCGGTGATGCCGGTGCGCGGCAGCAGCGTCTCGACGCGGTCGCACTCGATCCGCACGTTGTCCAGCGCGGCCAGGTTGTGCCGGGCGTCGGCCACGGCCTGCTTGGAGGACTCGATGCCGAGCACCGCGCCCTCCTCGCCGACCCGGTCGGCCAGCGCCCCCGCGAACAGGCCGACGCCGCAGTACAGGTCGAGCGCGTTCTCGCCCCACTGCGGGTCCAGGCCGTCCAGGACGGCGTCGACCAGGGTGTCCGGCGCCTCGGGGTGGATCTGCCAGAAGCCGCCGTTGCTGACCCGCCAGGTCCGCCCGGTCGCCCGCTCGCGCACGAAGCTGCGGCCGTGCACGCGGTGGATGTCGCCCTGGTCGTCCACCCGGGCGATCGACACCGGCTTGTCCAGCTCGACCAGCGGCAGCTGGGCGCCGGGACGCGGGGTGAGCACCACCTGGCGGTCCGAGGAGCCGCTCGCGGCGATCACCTCGACCGAGGCGATGCCCGGCCAGTCGCGGGCCTCGATGCCGAGTTCGGTGACGCCCTCGGCGGCGATCAGGCAGCGGTCCACCGGCTGCACGTCGTGCGAGCGGTGCTTGCGCAGGCCGACCTTCCCGGTCTCCTGGTCCACGGCGTACTGCACGCGGGTGCGCCAGGTCGGCACCTGCCCGGCCGGCAGCTTGCCGCCGACCGGCTCGACGCTGCCGTCCCAGCCCGCCTCGGCCGGGGTGAGCCCGGCCAGCTTGGCCAGCTGTTCGGTCAGCACCTGCCCCTTGAGCTTGCGCTGCCCGCCCGGGGTGACGTGCTGCCAGTCGCAGCCGCCGCACTTGCCGGGCCCGGAGAACGGGCACGGCGGCGCGATCCGCTCCTTGGCGGGCTCCAGGATCTCGACCGCGTCGGCCCGCAGGAACCGGGAGGTGGAGGTGCCCTCGGTGACCAGTGCGACCACCTTCTCGCCGGGCAGCGCGTGCCGGACGAACAGCACCCGGCCCTCGTGCCGGGCCACGCAGTGCCCGCCGCCGTGCGCGACCGGGCCGACCTCGACCTCGTAGCGGTGGCCAGCCAGCGGATCGCCGGTCGGCGTCTCGGGCCGCGCGGCCCGCGGCGCGGTGCGCAGCGCCTTCGGCGGCCGCACCGCCTGCTTGCGCGGCCGCTCCCCCGGCGTGCGGGACGCCTGCGCGCGGTCGCCCTTCGGCGCGCCGTCCTTGGAGCGCTCGCCCTTCTGCGTGCGCTCGGTCTTCGGCGCACGGTCGGTCTTCTGCGTACGGTCGGTCTTCTGCGTACGGTCGGCCTTCGGCTTCCCCGTGTCGGCTTCCGCCGGACGCGCGGGAGCAGGCTCGCCCGGCGCGAGCGGCGCGGTCTGCGCGGTGAAGCCGTCGCGGTCGGTGGCGGCCGGGCGCACGGGCTTGCCCCAGCGCGGCCGGGCGACCTTGCCGGGGGTGGCGGCGCCCTTGCGGGCGCCCTTGCCCGAGGATCCGGAGGAGCGGGACGGGGTGTTGCGGGTCACTGGGCGGAGTCCTTGCTGCTGTCAGCGGTGGCGTCTGGCATAACGGGGACCTTCGACTTTACGGCCTTCGGCGCCCGAGGCTCGCCACGCCGGACGGCACCCGGCGCCGACCAGGCCTTCTGCGGCTTGCGCCGCTCGGAGGACTCCAGCTGCCACGGCACCGAGGTGACCATCACCCCGGGCTTGAACAGCAGCCGTCCCTTGAGCCGCAGCGCGCTCTGGTTGTGCAGCAGGTGCTCGTACCAGTGGCCGACCACGTACTCGGGGATGTAGACCGACACCACCTCGCGCGGGCTGCTGCGGCGCAGGTTCTTCACGTAGTCGAGGACGGGCCCGGTGATCTCGCGGAACGGCGAGTCCAGCACCTTGAGCGGCACCTCGATGCCGCGCTCGTCCCATTCCCGGCGCAGCGCCGCCGTGTCGGCCGGGTCGACGTTGACGGTGACGGCCTCCAGGGTGTGGGCGCGGGCGAGCCTGGCGTAGGCGAGGGCGCGCAGCGCGGGCTTGTGCAGCTTGGAGACCAGCACGATGGCGTGCACCCGGGTGGGCAGCACCACGTCGTCCGGCTCCTCGGCGGCGGTGAGCTCCTCGGAGACCCGGTCGTAGTGGCGGCGGATGCCCTTCATCATCACGAAGAGCACGACCATCGCGGCGATCGCGATCCAGGCGTGGCTGATCTTGGTGACCAGGACGACGATCAGCACGGCCATGGTCATCACCAGGCCGAAGGTGTTGATCGCCCGGCTGCGCTGCATGTGGCGGCGCTTGGCCGGGTCGGTCTCGGTGCGCAGCAGCCGGGTCCAGTGCCGGATCATGCCGGACTGGCTCATGTTGAAGGAGACGAAGACGCCGACGATGTAGAGCTGGATCAGCCGGTTGGGGTCCGCGTCGAAGGCGATGACGAACAGGATCGCGGCGATCGCCAGCAGGATGATGCCGTTGGAGAAGGCCAGCCGGTCGCCGCGGGTGTGCAGCTGGCGCGGCAGGTAGCGGTCCTGGGCGAGGATCGAGCCGAGCACCGGGAAGCCGTTGAAGGCGGTGTTCGCGGCGAGCACCAGGATCAGGCCGGTGACGGCGGCGACGAAGTAGAAGCCGGGCGTGAAGTTGTTGAAGACGGCTTCGCTGATCTGGGCGAGCGCGGTCTTCTGGTGGTAGCCGGGCGAGGAGCCGACGAGCTGCTCGGCCGGGTTCTCGGCCATCTGCACGCCGGTGAGGCGGGCCAGCCAGATGATGCCCATGAACATCACCACGGCGATGCTGGCCATCATCAGCAGGGTGGTGGCGGCGTTCTTGCTCTTGGGCTTGCGGAAGGCCGGCACGCCGTTGGAGATGGCCTCCACGCCGGTGAGCGCGGCACAGCCGGAGGAGAACGACTTGAGCAGTAGGAACACCATGGCGAACCCGGCCAGCGATTCGTTGCCGGGGATGGCGGCGAGGTGGAATCCGGAGCTCTCGGCGGGCATGTCCTGGCCGAGCAGGAAGTGCCGGACGAAGCCGTAGCCGACCATGCCGATGACGCCGATCATGAACGCGTACGTCGGGACGGCGAAGGCGGTGCCGGATTCGCGGACGCCGCGCAGGTTCATGCCCATCAGCACCACCACGACGATGACCGACAGGGTCAGTTCGTGGCCGCGCAGCGCGGGGACGGCGGAGACGACGTTGGCGACGCCCGAGGTCGTCGAGACGGCCACGGTGAGCACGTAGTCGACCATCAGGGCGCTGGCGACGACGAGTCCCGACTTGGGCCCGTGGTTGACGGTCGCGACCTCGTAGTCGCCGCCGCCGCTCGGGTAGGCGTGCACGTTCTGCCGGTAGGAGGCGACCACCGCGAGCATCACGATCGCGACGACGACGCCGATCTGCCAGGAGAAGTGGATCGCCGAGGCACCCGCCACGGAGAGCGTCAGCAGGATTTCCTCGGGGGCGTACGCGACCGAGGAGAGCGCGTCCGAGGCGAAGACGGGCAGCGCGATCCGCTTGGGCAGAAGTGTTTCGCCCAATTTGTCGCTGCGCAGGGCGCGCCCGATCAGGATGCGTTTCGGTAGGTCAGTCGGCATAGGCACGTTAAGGAATCGTAGGGGCTTCCCGGGCCGGGCTCCGCCGTTTGTCCCCCCCTTCGTCGCGACTGCGTTCTATGGACCGGCTAGCGTGTCGGATACGAGTCGGCGGGCAACACTCAGGTTGTGAGTCGGCGCCCCACGAGAACGCTCGCCCAGGGAAGCCGGGCGGGAAAGGGAGATGAACGGTGTTTGCGCAGGTCAAGAACCCTACGGGACGGGTGAGGTAGCGCCGGTGCACATCGTCATCATGGGCTGCGGCCGCGTGGGCTCGGCCCTCGCCAGAGCCCTGGAGAAACAGGGCCACTCGGTGGCCGTGGTCGACCAGGACCCGACCGCGTTCCGTCGGCTGGGCGCCGGGTTCAACGGGCGCCGGGTGACCGGCGTCGGCTTCGACCAGGACACCCTGCGCGAGGCGGGCATCGAGGAGGCCGGCGCGTTCGCCGCGGTCTCCAGCGGCGACAACTCCAACATCATCGCCGCGCGGGTGGCCCGGGAGAACTTCGGCGTGGAGAACGTCGCGGCCCGGATCTACGACCCCCGCCGCGCCGAGGTCTACCAGCGCCTGGGCATCCCGACCGTGGCGACGGTCCGGTGGACCGCCGACCAGATGCTGCGCCGGCTGCTGCCGAGCGGCGCCGAGCCGCTGTGGCAGGACCCGAGCGGCGGCGTCCAGCTGGCCGAGGTCGCCTACGCCCCGGGCTGGGTCGGCCACCGCATCGGCGTGCTGGAGGAGTCCTCCGGCACCCGGGTGGCGTTCGTCACCCGGCTCGGCGAGGGCGTGCTGCCCTCGCCCCAGATGGTGGTGCAGGAAGGCGACCTGGTGCACGTGATGCTGCGCCGGGGCGACCTGACGGCGGTCGAGGCCGCGTTCGCGCAGGGGCCGAAGGAGGAGGGTCACTGATGCGGGTCGCCATTGCCGGGGCCGGTGCCGTGGGTCGCTCGATCGCGGGCGAGCTGCTGGAGAACGGGCACGAGGTCCTGCTGATAGACAAGAACCCCAACTCCATCTCGGTGGAGCGGGTGCCCATGGCGGAGTGGCTGCTGGCCGACGCCTGCGAGATCACCTCGCTGGACGAGGCGGCGCTGCAGCGCTGCCACGTGGTGATCGCCGCGACCGGCGACGACAAGGTGAACCTGGTCGTCTCGCTGCTCGCCAAGACCGAGTACGCGGTGCCGCGGGTGGTCGCCCGGGTGAACAACCCGAAGAACGAGTGGCTCTTCAACGAGTCCTGGGGCGTGGACGTGGCCGTGTCCACCCCGCGTCTGATGTCCGCCCTGGTCGAGGAGGCGGTCAGCGTCGGCGACCTGGTCCGGCTGATGCGCTTCAGCCAGGGCAACGCCAACCTGGTCGAGCTGACCCTGGCCGCCGACACCGAGCTGGTCGGCACCCGGGTGGGCGACGTGGCCTGGCCGCAGGACACCGCGCTGGTGACGATCATCCGCGAGGGCCGGGTGCTGGTGCCGGGCAAGGACGACACCCTGGAGGGCGGCGACGAGCTGCTCTTCGTGGCCGCGCAGGAGCGCGAGAAGGAGCTGGAGGACCTGCTGTCGGCGTCCTCCGGCGCCCAGTAGGGCCGAAGGCGCGGACCGGACACGGGCGAGGGCCCGCACCCACCAGGGGTGCGGGCCCTCGCCCGTCGCGTGCGGGCCGGCGAGCCGGGGCTCCGGCCGGACAGGGCCTAGCGGGCCGGCTCCTCGTCGTCGTCGAACTGCGCCTTGATCGGCGGCGGCGCCTTGAGCAGGATCTGCCAGGTGACGTACATCGCCAGCAGCATCGGCGGGATGCCGAGGGCGACCTTGAGCCAGCCGAGCAGGTTGACGTTGTGGGTGAAGTACAGCGGGAAGAGGATCACCGGCTTGAGGCCCATGATCACCACCCAGGCCCAGGTCGCCTTGGTGTAGGCGGCGAACCGGCCCGGGTTCTCCTTGCGCCAGGTGAACATCTCGCCGGTGACCGGGCCGAGCATCACGCCGATCATCGGCCAGCGCACCAGGGCGGAGACCGCCAGGGCGATGCTGTAGCCGACGTTCCACAGCAGGCCGGGCAGGTAGAAGTCCTCGGCGCGGCCGCTCTTCATCGAGATCCAGGCGCCGAGGGCGACGCCGAACACCCCGCTGAAGGCGTGCTGGACGGTCTCCCGCCGGGCCAGCCTGGTCACCACGAACACCGCGCACAGGCCCAGCGCGGCCCAGGCGGCGGAGCTGACCTGGTGGGTGATGTTGAAGGTGACGATGAAGACCAGGCCGGGCAGCGTCATGTCGATCATGCCGCGCACGCCGCCGAAGGCCTGCAGGATGGTGTCGGCCGCTTCCTTGGAGGCGGCGGCCTTGCGGGCGGCCTCCTCGGCCGCGCTGTCGGCGGCCTCCTTGGCGACGACGGCCTCGCGGACGGCCGCGTCGGCCGCGGCCCCGGGTCCGTGCGGGCCGGGCGGCGCGTGGTGGTTCGCGGCCAGGTCAAGCTGGGCGGCGGACTCGCCGCCGGGCTGGTTGCTCACGCTCATTCGCTCCCGTGTCCGACCGGACGCAGCTCATAGCGGGGGTTGAACAGCACGCGGCGCCCGCGTGCGTGGCTGATCCGGCCGCTGGCGACGAGCCGGCGGCCCGGCTCTATGCCCGCGATCGAGCGGCGGCCGAGCCAGACCACGTCCAGCGCCTCGGTGCCGTCGAAGAGTTCGGCCTCCAGGGCCGGCACCCCGGCCCGCGGGCGGAGCGTCACCGTGCGCAGCGTGCCCGCCACGGTGACCAGCTCGCGGTCCGCGCAGCCGGCGATCGGCGTGCAGCCCGACTCCGCCGCGCTCTCCTGGCGCAGCTCCTCGGCCTGCAGCTCCTCGGCCGAGGAGGTCAGCCGGCTGAGCATGCGGCGGAAGCGCCCCTGCGGCTGGTCGCTGCTGTTGTCACCACTCATGTCGGAAGGGTACCGGTTTCCGCGCCCCCGGCGGCAGGCCGTACGGCCACCGGGGGCGCCCCGGGGTCAGCTCTCGAAGCGGTAGCCCATGCCCGGTTCGGTGATGAAGTGGCGCGGGTGCGAGGGGTCGCGCTCCAGCTTGCGGCGCAGTTGGGCGAGGTAGACCCGCAGGTAGTTGGTCTCGGTGCGGTAGGCGGGGCCCCACACCTCCTGGAGCAGCTGGGTCTGGCTGACCAGCCGGCCGGCGTTGCGGACCAGCACCTCCAGCAGGTGCCACTCGGTCGGGGTGAGGCGGACGTCGGTGCCGTCCCGGTTGACCTTCTTGGCGGCGAGGTCGACGGTGAAGCTCTCGGTGACGACCAGCGAGTCGTCCTCGCCCGCGACCGGCTCGGCGCGGCGCACGGCGGCGCGCATCCGGGCGAGCAGCTCGTCCATGCCGAACGGCTTGGTGACGTAGTCGTCGGCGCCGGCGTCCAGGGCCTCGACCTTCTCGTCGGAGGCGTGCCGGGCCGACAGCACGATGATCGGCACCCGGGTCCAGCCGCGCAGGCCGCGGATCACCTCGACGCCGTCCATGTCGGGCAGGCCCAGGTCGAGGACGACGACGTCGGGATGGCGGGCGGCGGCCAGTTCCAGGGCGCTCGCGCCGTCATGGGCCGCGTCGACCTCGTACTTGCGGGCCTTGAGGTTGATCACCAGCGCGCGGACGATCTGCGGTTCGTCGTCCACGACGAGGACCCGGGTCATTTACGGGCTCCGCCTTTCAGGGCTGTCGGACTTACGGACTGTGGGACTTGCTGAACATACGGATTGCGGAGGCGAGGAACGACAGGCCGGAGCGGCAGGCCACCGGCTGTCACGTGATCAGCCGCGACAGCGGATCGTGCCCGTCACCGGCCGCCTCCCCCGGTTCCGGCGGCCGCTCGGCCGCGGGCAGGCTGACGACCATGGTGAGGCCGCCACCAGGGGTGTCCTCGGCGGTGACGGTACCGTCCATCGCCTCGACGAAGCCGCGCGCCACCGCGAGCCCGAGCCCCACCCCGGCGCCGCGCGGCGCGTCCCCGTAGCGCTGGAACGGCGCGAAGATCCGTTCCTTGGCGTCCTCGGGCACACCCGGGCCGCGGTCCACGATCCGCAGCTCGACCCGCGCGGAACCGCCCGGCTGACGCAGCGCGTCGGCCTTGACCAGCACCTTGACGCCGTCCGGGCTGTACTTGACGGCGTTCTCGACCAGGTTGGCCAGCGAACGCTCCAGCAGGCCGCCGTCGGCCCGGATCATCGGCAGCGTCTCCGGGACGTCGAGGCGCACCGACTCGGGCGGCACCCCGCCGAGAGCGAACGGCACCACCTCGTCCAGGTCGGTCTCCTGGATCAGCGGGGTGACGGTGCCGGTCTGCAACCGGCTCATGTCCAGCAGGTTGTTGATCAGGTGGTCGAGCCGGTCGGCCCCGGCCTCGATGCCGGCCAGCAGCTCCGCCTCGTCCTCCGGCGCCCACTCGACGTCGGCCGCCCGCAACGAGGTGACGGACGCCTTGATCCCCGCCAGCGGGGTGCGCAGGTCGTGCGAGACCGCCGCCAGCAGGGCGGTGCGGATCCGGTTGCCCTCCGCCTCCCGGCGCGCCGCCGCGGCCTCCCGGGCCAGCCGGCGGCGCTCCAGCACCACGGCCGCCTGCGCGGCGAACGCCCCGAGCAGGCGCCGGTCCGCCCCCGGCAGCACCCGGCCGCGCAGCACCAGCGCCAGGCTGTCGCCGACCGGCACGTCCACGTCGGCCTCCTCCGGCCGCTCCGGCGGGCGCGGCCCGGCGGTGGCGACCGGCACCCAGGCGCCGAGCGGCTCCGGACGCTCCAGCAGCGCGGCGCTCTCCTGCCCGAAGGTCTCCCGGACCTGCTCCATCAGCGCGGTCAGCACCCCGTCCCCGTTCGGCGCGCCGCGCAGCACGGTACCGGCCAGCGCGCTGAGCGTCTGCGCCTCCGTCTGGCTGCGGGCCGCCTGGTGGGTGCGCCGGGCCGCCAGGTCGACCACGGAGGCGACCGAGATGCCGACCACGGTGAATATCGCCACCGCCATGATGTTCTGCGGCTCGTTGATCGTGAAGGTGTGGATCGGCGGCGTGAAGTAGTAGTTCAGCACCGACGAGGCGACCAGCGCCGACCCGATCGCCGGCAGCAGCCCGCCGACCAGCGCCGCGCACACCGTCAGCGACAGGAACAGCAGCATGTCGGTGGACAGGCCCAGCCCGCCGATCGCGGTCAGCACCAGCGCCAGCACCGGCGGACCCGCCAGCCCGATCAGCCAGCCCGCGATGGTGCGGGAGCGGCCCAGGTCGGTGATCCGGCGCACCGGCACCCGCCCGCGTCCGTGCCCGGCGTGCTCGTGGGTGACCATGTGGATGTCGATGTCGCCGGCCTCCCGGGTCACCGTGGTGCCGACGCCAGGCCCGTAGAGGTACTGCCAGGCCGGCCGGCGGCTGGTGCCCAGCACGATCTGGGTCGCGTTCACGCCCCGGGCGAAGTCCAGCAGCCCGGCGGCCGGGTCGTCGCCGAGGACGGCGTGGAAGGAACCGCCGAGGCTCTCCACCAGGGCCCGCTGCTCGATCAGCGTCTGCGGGGAGCCGGTGCCCGAGAGCCCGTCCGAGCGGGAGATGTGGACGGCGAGGAGTTCACCGCCGGAGACGCGGGCCGCGATCCGGGCCGCCCGCCGGATCAGCGTCGCCCCCTCGGGGCCGCCGGTCAGGCCCACCACGATCCGCTCCCGGGCCTGCCAGGTGCCCTCGATGCCCTGCTCGGCCCGGTACTTCTGCAGGTACTCGTCGACCCGGTCCGCGGTCCACAACAGCGCCAGCTCGCGCAGCGCGGTCAGGTTGCCCGGACGGAAGTAGTTGGCCAGGGCCGCGTCTATCTTCTCCGGCGCGTACACGTTGCCGTGCGCCAGCCGCCGCCGCAGCGCCTGCGGCGACATGTCGACCAGCTCGATCTGGTCGGCCCGGCGCACCACCGCGTCCGGCACGGTCTCGCGCTGGCGCACCCCCGTGATGCCCTCGACGGCGTCGCCGAGCGATTCCAGGTGCTGGATGTTGACGGTGGAGATCACGTCGATCCCGGCTGCCAGCAGCTCCTCGACGTCCTGCCAGCGCTTGGCGTTGCGGCAGCCGGGGATGTTGGTGTGCGGCAGCTCGTCCACCAGCGCCACCTGCGGGCGGCGGGCGAGGACGGCGTCCACGTCCATCTCGGTGAACGCGGCCTCCCGGTGCACCAGCTGCCGGCGCGGCACGACCTCCAGCCCGTCGACGAGCTCCGCGGTGAGCCGCCGGCCGTGATCCTCCACGAACGCCACCACGACGTCCGTGCCACGCTGCTGTCGCCGGTGCGCCTCGGCGAGCATGGCGTACGTCTTGCCGACCCCGGGGGCCGCCCCAAGGTAGATGCGCAGCCTGCCTCGTCCCATGAGCACCATTCTTGATCCGGCTCTGCCCCGGGGCCACCCCCGGACACCTGTTCCCCTTCCCTTCGAGACTACGGCGTGAGCGGCGATTTTCCGCTGATCAGTGGACTGATCATGCGGTTTTAGCGACATATTGACGGCGCCCGCCCCCTCGGCCGGGCCGGCTTGAAAGCCTTCTGCCCTGTCTCCGGGAAATGCAAAAAGACCCCCTCCCAGAAGGGAGGGGATCTTTTCGGAATAATTGTTCGGCGGCGTCCTACTCTCCCACAGGGTCCCCCCTGCAGTACCATCGGCGCTGTAAGGCTTAGCTTCCGGGTTCGGAATGTAACCGGGCG
>NZ_JBHVWW010000034.1:0-86418 GCF_042882025.1 Kitasatospora sp. NPDC058243 | reverse complement strand
CTGCCGGCCCGCGCGGTGCGGGTGGGGCGGCAGCGGCGCCGGGCGGCGGCCGGTCAGGCGTCGGTGGAGCCGTCCAGGTTGACGTAGGCGTAGAAGACGCCGATGTCGTAGCCGTCCTTCTGGGTGTTGAAGGTGGCGGTGAGGTCGGTGTCCCCGTTGCGCAGGTACGGCGAGATGTCCCAGCGGTTGGAGTCGTAGCCGAAGTTGTTGCGGTTGTACGGGTTGCGGACGAACTGGTCCTCCGGGGTCAACTCCTCGATGGTGGAGTTGAAGGCGTCGTTCGGCGCGTGGTTGATGTCGGAGAACAGCGTCTCGGGCCCGTTGGTGGACTTGACCGACAGGGTGTCGCCGGTCCACTTGAGGTCGCCGTCGTAGACCACCCAGCCGAGCTTGCCGTGGAGCTGACCGCTCTGCGGCGTCTGCAGCCCCGCGAGCTTGATCTGCCGCGTCGGGCTGTCCGGCAGCTCGACCTGGAAGCCGTCCCACAGGTGGATGTGCCGCATCGGCTTGCAGTCGTTCTCGTACGCGACGACGATCGTCCAGCCGCCCCAGCTGTGCGGCTTCACCACCGAGTCCATGTTGGCGACGGTGTAGGTGCCGTTGCCGGCGTTCCTGACCAGGTCGGTGATGTCGGCGGAGGCCTGGTAGCTGCTCTCCACGTCGGTGGTGATGTAGCCGATGGACGGCTGGTCGTTGGCGATGTCCCGGTACTGCTTCTCGCCCGGGACCTTGAGGTACACCTCGTCGATCTGGTTCTCCGGCAGCACGGTGTCGCCGATGCCGCGGGTGCCGCCCCAGTACAGCCGGGCGTACTTGACCTTGGAGCCGTCGATCAGGCCGAGGTCGGCGGAGCTGGCGGAGTAGATCGGGTCACCGAGCGGGCCGATGGAGCCCGGGTCGATGTTGATGTACTTCATCTCGTACTTGTTGTTGATCGGCATGCTGCCGAGGCCCTTGCGGGCGTCCTCGCAGGGCGGCTGCTCCGGGTCGAGGGGTGCCTTGGTCTCGTCACAGGTCATCAGCGAGTTGCTGATCCTGGTGACGGAGCCGTGGAAGTCGCCCTGGAAGCGGGTGGTGAACGGCAGCGGGTTCTCGGAGATGGTCTCGGCGCGCGGGTGCGGGTTCGACGAGCCGGAGCCGGAGCCACGGGCGTCGGCGATCGGGGTGGCCAGCAGCTGGCTCGCGACGGCGGCGAGGGCGGCGCCCGCGACGACGGTCCGGCGGGCGAGCAGACGGGCCGCGGCGGCGCGGCTGACAGCGGAGGAGGGCATGGGATCCTCTCGGGACGGAACGGACGAGCACGCCCATCGGACCACAACCGTCCGTCACAGGATCTTCACATACCGCCATTGGGGAAACGATCCACCCGAGCGGACGGCCCGCTGTCATCCGATCGAACGACAGCGGGCCCGAAGGTGTTTGAGCCGCTCAGGCGCTCAGAGCACCTGGAGGTTCTTGCGCAGCTCGAACGGTGTCACCTCGGAGCGGTACTCCTCCCACTCCTGCCGCTTGTTGCGCAGGAAGAAGTCGAAGACGTGCTCGCCGAGGGTCTCGGCGACGAGCTCGCTGCGCTGCATCAGGTCGATCGCCTCGCCGAGGTTCTGCGGCATCGGCTGGATGCCGAGGGCGCGGCGCTCGGAGTCGGTCAGCGCCCAGACGTCGTCGTCGGCGCCCGGCGGGAGCTCGTAGCCCTCCTCGATGCCCTTGAGGCCGGCCGCGAGGGTGACGGCGTAGGCGAGGTACGGGTTGCAGCCGGTGTCCAGGGAGCGGACCTCGATCCGGGTGGAGCCCTGCTTGCCGGGCTTGTACATCGGCACCCGGATCAGCGCCGAGCGGTTGTTGTGGCCCCAGCAGATGTAGGACGGGGCCTCGCCGCCGGCGCCGGCGGTGCGCTGGGAGCCGCCCCAGATCCGCTTGTAGGAGTTCACCCACTGGTTGGTGACGGCGGCGGTCTCGGCGGCGTGCTTGAGCAGGCCGGCGATGAAGGAGCGGCCGACCTTGGAGAGCTGGTACTCGGCGCCGGTCTCGTGGAAGGCGTTGCGGTCGCCCTCGAACAGCGACAGGTGGGTGTGCATGCCCGAGCCGGGGTGGTCGGAGAACGGCTTGGGCATGAAGCTGGCGTGCACGCCCTGCTCCAGCGCGACCTCCTTCATGACCAGACGGAAGGTCATGATGTTGTCGGCGGTGGACAGCGCGTCGGCGTAGCGCAGGTCGATCTCCTGCTGACCGGGGGCGCCCTCGTGGTGGGAGAACTCCACCGAGATGCCCATCGACTCCAGCATGGTGATGGCCTGTCGACGGAAGTCGTGGCCGACCCCGCGCGGGGTGTGGTCGAAGTAGCCGGACTGGTCGGCGGGGATCGGCGGGGTGCCGTCGCCGGGCAGGTTCTTCAGCAGGAAGAACTCGATCTCGGGGTGGGTGTAGAAGGTGAAGCCCTGGGCGGAGGCCTTCTCCAGGGTGCGCTTGAGCACGAACCGGGGGTCGGCGTAGGACGGCGAGCCGTCGGGCATCAGGATGTCGCAGAACATCCGGGCGGTGCCGGGGGTCTCCGAGCGCCACGGCAGGATCTGGAAGGTGGTCGGGTCCGGCTTGGCGATCATGTCGGACTCGTAGACCCGGGCGAAGCCCTCGATCGCCGAGCCGTCGAAGCCGATGCCCTCCTCGAAGGCCTGCTCCAGTTCGGCCGGAGCCACCGCGACCGACTTCAGGAACCCGAGCACGTCGGTGAACCACAGCCGGACGAACCGGATGTCACGCTCCTCAAGCGTCCGAAGCACGAACTGCTGCTGCTTGCCCATGGGGACAGTCTCACCTCTGCTCTTTACGCTCGTGTTACGCCCGGAAGACCCCCGGACGCGACTGCCCCCATCATGGCCGATCACCGCGCGGGACGGCAGTCCGGACCCTGGTCCGACCCCCCGGACAGCACATTGCGTCAGTTCGACGATTACACTCGGGGGCATGCCCAATCTCCGTCTCGCCCTGAGCCAGATCGACCCCTGGGTCGGTGACATCGCCCGCAACAGCGATGAGGTGGTGCGCTGGACCAGGCAGGCCGTGGAGGCCGGCGCCCAGCTGGTCGCCTTCCCCGAGATGGCCCTGACCGGCTACCCCGTCGAGGACCTCGCCCTGCGCAGTTCCTTCGTCGAGGCGTCCCGGGGCGCGCTGGTCGAGCTGGCCGGGCGGCTGGCCGCCGACGGGCTGGGCGAGGTGCCGGTGGTGGTCGGCTACCTCGGGCGCTCCGAGCACGCCTCGCCGAGGTTCGGCCGCCCGGCCGGCTCCCCGCAGAACTGCGCCGCCGTGCTGCACCGGGGCGAGGTGGTGACCCGCTTCGCCAAGCACCACCTGCCCAACTACGGCGTGTTCGACGAGTACCGCTGGTTCGTCCCGGGCGAGCAGCTGCCGGTGCTGCGGCTGCACGGAGTGGACGTCGCGCTGGCCATCTGCGAGGACATCTGGCAGGACGGCGGCCGGGTCACCGCGGCCCGCGAGGCCGGGGCCGGGCTGCTGCTGGTGGTCAACGGCTCGCCGTACGAGCGGAACAAGGACGACCAGCGGCTGGAGCTGGTCCGGCGCCGGGCCGCCGAGGCGGGCTGCCCACTGGCCTACGTCAACATGGTCGGCGGCCAGGACGAGCTGGTCTTCGACGGCGACTCGATCGTGGTCGGCGCGGACGGCGAGGTGCTGGCCCGCTCCCCGCAGTTCGAGGAGCACCTGCTGGTGCTGGACCTCGACCTGCCGGCCGCCGGCGACGACCACACCGACGGCCTGCTGCTGAGCGACGGGCTGCACCTCGTCCGCACCGACCTGGGCGGCGAGCCGCAGGCCGCGCCCGCGCACGCCCCGGCCCCCGAGGTGGCGCCGCGGCTGTCCGACGAGGCGGAGATCTGGGCCGCGCTGGTCTCCGGCACCCGGGCGTACGTCACCAAGAACGGCTTCCGGTCGGTGCTGATCGGCCTCTCCGGCGGCATCGACTCGGCGCTGGTGGCGGCCATCGCGGTGGACGCGATCGGCGCCGAGAACGTGTACTGCGTCTCGATGCCGAGCCGCTACTCCTCGCAGCACTCCCGGGACGACGCGGCCGAGCTGGCCCGCCGGACCGGGCTGCACTACCGCACCGTCTCCATCGCCCCGATGTTCGACGCCTACCTGGGCGCGACCGAGCTGACCGGCCTGGCCGAGGAGAACCTGCAGTCCCGGCTGCGCGGCACCCTGCTGATGGCGATCTCCAACCAGGAGGGGCACATCGTGCTCGCGCCCGGCAACAAGAGCGAGCTGGCCGTCGGCTACTCGACCCTGTACGGCGACTCGGTGGGCGCGTTCGGGCCGATCAAGGACGTCTACAAGTCGCTGGTCTTCCGGCTGGCCCACTGGCGCAACGAGGAGGCCGGGCGGCGCGGCGAGGTGCCGCCGATCCCGGAGAACACCATCTCCAAGCCGCCGTCCGCCGAGCTGCGGCCGGACCAGAAGGACAGCGACTCGCTGCCCGACTACGACCTGCTGGACAGCGTGCTGGCCCGCTACATCGAGGGCGACGAGGGGCGGGACGCGATCGTCGCGGCCGGCTTCGACCCGGCCGTGGTGGACCGGGTGGTCCGGCTGGTCGACACGGCCGAGTACAAGCGGCGGCAGTACCCGCCGGGCCCCAAGATCTCGGTCAAGAACTTCGGCCGGGACCGCCGCCTGCCGATCACCAACCGCTGGCGGCGGGGCTGAGGGCCCCTAGTTGAACCGGTAGGTGGCGGCCACCGCGAGGTGGTCGCTGCCGTCCCGGGGCAGGGTGCGGGAGTCGACCGGCGCGAGGCCGCCCTTGCTCATGATCTGGTCGATCCGGGCCATCGGGAAGGACGCCGGCCAGCTGAAGCCGAAGCCGTCCCCGGCGGCGCCCTGGGCCGAGCGCATCTGCGAGGTGACCGGCGCCAGGCTGCGGTCGTTCATGGTGCCGTTGAGGTCGCCGAGCAGCAGGACCTTCTTCACCGGCTCGGCCTGGATCGCGTCGCCGAGCGCCTGCGCGCTGACGTCCCGCTGGTCGACGGTGAAGCCGCCCTCGGCCTTCAGCCGCACCGACGGCAGGTGCGCGACGTACACCGCGACCGGGCCCTGCGGGGTGGCGACCTGGGCCCGGAACGCCCTGGTCCAGCCCATCTTGAGGTCCACCGGCGAGACTCCGCTGATCGGGTACTTCGACCAGAGGCCGACCGTCCCTTCCACCTCGTGGTACGGGTACGCCTCGGCGAGCCCGCTCTCGTAGTCGCGCAGCGGCCTGCCGGCCAGTTCCTGGAGGGCGACGATCTGGGCGCCGGAGGCCACCAGGCCGCGGACGGTGCCCGGCACGTCGGGGTTGGCGGCGGCGACGTTGTGGCTGACCACCGTCCAGTCGCCGGTGCCGCCGCTCTTGTCGCTGAGCAGGCCGCCGAACAGGTTGAGCCAGATCGCGACGGGCAGCAGCAGCGCGATCAGCGCGGTGGCGGAGCGGCGCAGCAGCGCGGGGACCAGCAGCACCGGGACGGCCAGGCCGATCCAGGGCAGGAAGGTCTCCAGCAGGCTGCCGAGGTTGCCGGCGCTGTTGGGGACGTCGGCGTGGAGGGCCATCAGCAGGGCGGCGAGCACGGCCAGCACCGCGACGACCAGGCCGCGCCGCCAGGTGGTGGCGCCGCGGCCGTCCCGGCCCCAGTGCCGCAGGCCCAGGAATCCTCCGGGACGGCCCGCGGGGGCCGGGGCGCCCGCCTCGCCCCAGGGGCCGGCCGTGCTCCGGTCGGTCCTGTCCGCCTGCGTCATCCGTGGCTCCCGTTGTTCGTGCCGTCGCCGGTCCGGTGTCCGGCCCGTGCGGTACGGGCGGGTGCCGGACTGGTGCCGGTTTGATCGGATACCCGGCTCAGCCTATGCCGGGACAGACGCGGGGCCGTCGGAGCGGGTTCCGGCGTGGCCCGGTTTGGTGAGCCAGGCCACGCCGGGCGCGGGTCGGACACAGGTCGGTGCAGGTCGCTGCGGGCACGGGACCGGGGCGCGGGGTCCGGGGCGCGGGAGCGCGTTCAGCCGCGGGAGCCGGAGGCCGCGTGCGGCGCCAGGCCTTCGAGCAGCGAGTCGACCATCCGGCGGGCCAGGTCCGGGTCCTCCAGGTCGGAGTCGTCCCAGAGGATGCTGCGGTACAGGATCGGGCCCATCAGCATGTCGCCGAGGAGCTCGACGTCGAGGTCGGTCCGCAGCACGCCCTCGTCCATGGCGCGGCGGATCAGGGCGAGCCCCGCCTCCCTGCGGGGCTTGATCACCCGGTCGCGGTACGCGCTGTACAGGTCGGGCAGACTCTGCATCTGGCCGAGGGCGGCCTTGAGCACCCAGCGGGAGCGCTTGGCGAGGCCGCGCCGGCGCATGTAGTCGACCATCTCGATCAGGTGGTCCCGGGCGGTGCCGTCGGTCGGCGCGGGCATCGGGACTTCCAGCCGGCTGACCACGTCGACCAGCAGGGCCTCCTTGTTGGGCCAGCGCCGGTAGATGGTGGCCTTGCCGACGCCGGCCGCGGCGGCGATGCCCTCGATGGTGAGCTCGGACAGCGCGGTGCCGCCGGCCATCAGGTCCTCGACGGCGGCGAAGATGGCCTGCTCGGCGGCCTCGCTGCGCGGGCGGCCGCGGCGTACGGCGGCGCAGGGCTGTCCGGCCCCGGCGGCCGGGGTGTCCGTCTTCATCCCCGCTGTACTCCCTCGCTGTCCGCGTGGCGCACGAGCGCCGTTCCGTTTCCGATGGTGGTCCGTGGACCGGGTTCCGATGGTGGTCCGTGGACCGGGCCGGGTGGCGGCCGCCGTCCTGGACCTCGGCCCTGCCGCCCGGGGATCCACCCGGGTGACAGGGCCATTGTCGCTCAGCGCGATCGCGGGTCAGGCGTCCGCGGCCACGGCCTTGCGGCTCTGGTCGGGCTGCTCGGCGGCCTTCCCGGCCGGGCCGCCGGGGGCGGCCGACCGGCGCGGCAGCAGGAACCAGGCGATCAGCGCGCCGACCACCGTGATGCCCGCGGAGAGCGAGGCCACCACGTGCATGGCGCTGACGAAGGCGTCGTCGGCCGGGCCGATCAGCGCGGCGCCCTTGGGGCCCATCCGCTCGGCGATGGCCAGGGTGGCCTCCAGCGACTCGCCGGCCTTGCCGCGCAGGTCGTCGGGCAGCTGGTTGAGCGTGTCGGCCATGCCGTCGCGGTAGACGGTGGAGAGCACCGCGCCGAGCACGGCGACGCCGAGCGAGCCGCCGACCTGGCGGAAGGTGTTGTTGACGGCCGAGCCCGCGCCGGCCTTCTCGCGGGGCAGCGAGGCCATGATCGCGACGGTGACCGGCGGCATGACGTGCGCCATGCCGGTGCCCATCAGCAGGCCGAGCACGATCAGCACCCAGATCGGCGTGTCGACGCCCAGCAGGGTGTAGCCGACGAAGCCGACCGCGATCAGCAGCATGCCGACGGCGGCGGTGGCGGCGACGCCGAAGCGGTCGACCACCAGCCGGGCCCGCGGCGCGAACAGCAGCTGGGCGACGGCCAGCGGCAGCATCAGCAGGCCGGCCTGGAGCGCGCTGTAGCCGCGCACGCTCTGGATGTAGAAGACGCCGAAGAAGGAGACGCCCATCAGCGCGAAGAAGACCACGCCGACGACCACGACGGAGGCGCTGAACACCTTGTTGCGGAACCAGGTGACGTCCAGCGCGGGGAAGCGGGTGCGGCGCTCGAACCAGACGAAGGCGGCCAGCGCCAGCACGCCGATCAGCGTCGGCACCCAGGCCTCGGCGGCGGTGAAGTCGGCCAGCTCGCCGCCCTTGATGATGCCGTAGATCAGCGCGACCAGGCCGATGATCGACAGCAGCACGCCTATCGGGTCGAGCTTGCCGGGGTTCGGGTCCTTGGACTCGGGCACCAGGACGACCATCGCGATCACCGCGACGATCACGATCGGGACGTTGACCAGGAAGACCGAGCCCCACCAGAAGTGCTCGATCAGCAGGCCGCCGGTGATCGGGCCGATGGCGATGGCCAGGCCGACCGCGCCGGCCCAGATGCCGATCGCCTTGGGCTGCTCGGAGCGCTCGAACACGTTCATGATGATGGCCAGCGTGGCGGGCATCGCGAGCGCGGCACCGACACCCATCAGGGCGCGGTAGCCGACGAGTTCACCGGGCGAGGCGGCCAGCGCGGAGAGCAGCGAGGCGATGCCGAAGACCACCATGCCGCCGAGCAGCGCACGCTTGCGGCCGAAGCGGTCGCCGAGCAGGCCGGAGGTGAAGAGCAGCCCGGCGAACACCAGGGTGTAGGAGTTGATCGACCACTCCAGGTCGCTCTGGCTGGCGCCGAGCCCGACCGGCGCGGGGGTCGCGATGGTCTTCATCGCGACGTTGAGGATCGAGTTGTCGAGGACGACGACGAGCAGGGCGAGCACCAGGGTGCAGAGGATCGCCCAGCGGCGGCGGTGGATGGCTTCCGGCACGCGGGGTGGCGCGGCTGCGGTGGTCATTGGTCTTCCCGTCCGTGGTGGTGTGGCACTGGCGGGCAATTCCGAGCCATGGTCGTCTCGTAACCCCCCGGCACCAGGGTAGCGGCCATTTCGATACGAGACGAATCCGTTTCGTAAAAACGCGGCAAAGCCCGCCGGCCGGCGGCCGGTGTGCCACAGATCGCACCCGCGCGCCTGCACGCCCCTTTGCGCGCACGCCGGGGCGTGCAAGCATGGAGGTGATCCGGGGACGCCGTACGGCGCCACGAGACGACAACCCTTCAGGAGTCCGTTCGATGAACGCTTCTTCGCCTTCGCCTGCCCAGAACCAGGCGGCGACCGCCACCCTCTACGGCGGGGTCACCAACCGCCGCATCACCGTCCGCGACCTCGCCACCGCCAAGCAGCGCGGCGAGAAGTGGTCGATGCTCACCGCCTACGACGCCCTCACCGCCGGGGTGTTCGACGAGGCCGGCATCCCCGTCCTGCTGGTCGGCGACTCCGCCGGCAACTGCCACCTCGGCTACGAGACCACCGTGCCGGTGACCATGGATCAGATGGTGATGCTCTCCGCCGCCGTCGTCCGCGGCACCAAGCGCGCGATGATCGTCGCCGACCTGCCGTTCGGCTCCTACCAGGAGTCCCCCGCGCAGGCCATGCGCAACGCGGCCCGGCTGATGAAGGAGGCCGGGGTCGGCGCGGTCAAGCTGGAGGGCGGGGAGCGCAGCGCCCGCTCGATCGAGCTGCTGGTCGAGGCCGGCGTCCCGGTGATGGCGCACATCGGCCTCACCCCGCAGTCCGTGCACGCCTTCGGCGGCTACCCCGTGCAGGGCCGCGGCGACGAGGCGGCGCACCAGCTGCTGCGCGACGCCAAGGCCGTCCAGCAGTCGGGCGCCTTCGCGGTCGTGCTGGAGGCGGTGCCGGCCGAGCTGGCCGCCCAGGTCACCGAGCAGCTGACCATCCCGACCGTCGGCATCGGCGGCGGGCCCGACACCGACGCCCAGGTCCTGGTCTGGACCGACATGGCCGGCATGACGGCGGGCCGGGTGCCCAAGTTCGTCAAGCAGTACGCCGACCTGCGGACCGTCCTCGGCGACGCCGCCCGCGCGTTCGCCGAGGACGTCCGCGGCGGCGCCTTCCCGGCGGCGGAGCACAGCTTCCACTGACGGCCCCCGACGGCCCCGCTCCCCCGCCCGGGGAGCGGGGCCGCTGCCGTGCCCGCTCCCCCGGTGACAGCGGTCTGACAGCGCGGCGCCGGGCCCGCCCCCCTCATGACAGCCCGCTGACAGCAGGGCCGGACAGCCTGGGGGCATGACACGAATCGCCACCGCCCCGAACGACCGGGGTACCGCCGCGGGCAACGCCGTCGAAGTCCGCGGCATCGTCAAGCACTACGGCACCACCAAGGCCCTCGACGGGGTCGACCTCACCGTCCGCGAGGGCACCGTGCTCGGCGTGCTCGGCCCCAACGGCGCCGGCAAGACCACCCTGGTCCGGGTCCTCTCCACCCTGATCAAGCCCGACGCCGGCACCGCGTTCGTCGGCGGCTACGACGTCCTGCGCCAGCCCAAGCAGCTGCGCCGCACCATCGGCCTCACCGGGCAGTACGCCTCCGTCGACGAACTCCTCTCCGGGTACGAGAACCTCTACCTGATCGGCCGGCTGCTCGACCTCCCCCGCCGCGAGGCCAAGGCCCGGGCCACCGAACTGCTGGAGCGCTTCTCGCTCACCGAGGCCGCCAAGCGGACCGCCAAGACCTACTCCGGCGGCATGCGCCGCCGCCTCGACCTGGCCGCCAGCATGATCGGCCGCCCCAAGGTGCTCTACCTGGACGAGCCCACCACCGGCCTGGACCCGCGCACCCGCAACGAGGTCTGGGACGAGGTCCAGCGGATGGTCGCCGAGGGCAGCACCGTGCTGCTCACCACCCAGTACATGGAGGAGGCGGAGCAGCTCGCCGACGAGCTGACCGTCATCGACCGCGGCCGGGTGATCGCCAACGGCGGCGTGGCCGAGCTCAAGGCCAAGGTCGGCGGCCAGACCCTCCAGATCCGCGCCGCCCACCCGGCCGAGCTGCCCGAGATGGCCCGCTGCCTGCACGACCGCGGCATCACCAGCGCCACCGTCTCCACCGACACCGGCCTGCTCGCCGTGCCGATCACCGACGACGAGCAGCTGACCACCGTCATCGGGGTGCTCGGCGGCCGCGGCTTCGCGATAGCCGGCATCGACACCAAGGTGCCCAGCCTCGACGAGGTCTTCCTCGCCATCACCGGCAAGCCCGCCGACACCGCGGACGCCGCCCCCAGCCTCGCCAAGGAGCCCGTCGCATGACCACCGCCACCATCGCCCCCGCCCGGGTGGAGGACTCCCGGGTCGGCCTGTCCGGCACCTTCCGCCACGTCGGCGCGCTGACCCGGCGCAACCTGATGCGGATCAAGGCCGACCCGGAGTCGATGTTCGACGCCGTGCTGATGCCGGTCATCTTCACGGTGCTGTTCGTCTACGTCTTCGGCGGCGCCGTCTCCGGCAACCAGGACTCCTACAAGCAGTACATGATCCCCGGCCTGCTCGGGCAGACCGGCCTCACCCTCGCGATGGCCGTCGGCACCGGCCTGAACAGCGACTTCCAGACCGGCGTGATGGACCGCTTCCGGACCCTGCCGATCGGCCGGGCCTCCGTCCTGCTCTCCAAGATGGCCGCCGAGACCTGCCGGGCGCTGCTCTCCTTCGTGATCCTGATCGGCTTCGCGATGTGCATCGGCTTCGAGGTGAAGACCGGTCCGCTGGAGGTCGTGGCCGCGGTCGGCCTGTCGCTGGTGTTCGGCATGTCGATCGTCTGGGTCTCGATGCTGCTGGGCATGGCGCTGCGCAGCGCCCAGGCCGTCCAGGGCGTGGCCATGCTGGTCCTGATGCCGATGCAGTTCGGCAGCTCGATCTTCGCGCCGACCGACACCATGCCGGGCTGGCTCCAGGCCTTCACCAAGGTCAACCCGCTGTCGGCGCTCGCCGACGCCTCCCGCTCCCTGCTCAACGGCCAGGGGCCGCTGGCCCACCCGGTGATGGTCGTGCTGATCTGGTCGGTGGCCACCACCGCGATCTTCGCGCCGCTCGCCGTCGCCCGCTTCCGCAAGCGGACCTGAGAACGGCCGCCGGCCCTCCGCGGGGGAGGGCCGGGGGGCGACCGGCCGGCACCAGGGGACGGGGCCGGCCGACGGAACGGCTGACCGGTGACCAGGGACGGGCGTCGGTCAGCCGATCCACTCGTGTCGGCTGACCGGTGACCAGGGACGGACGCCGGTCAGCCGATCCACTCGTACATCCGCTCCCGGACCTGTTCCGGGGTCAGGCCCTCGCCGGCGGTGTGGGCGGCCTCGAACGCGGCGTCGCCCAGCAGGGCCCGCAGGGAGGCCGCCGCCCGGCCGCGCTCGACGCGGTCCAGGTAGCCGCCCTTCGGACCGTTCAGCATGTGGTGCGCCCCGTGCAGCACGGTGGCCTGCCGGGCCCGCTCCAGGTCGCCGTCGCGCTCGGCGAAGGAACGCAGCACGCCCACCACCGCGGGCACCACCATGACCGTCATCTGCTCGCCGAAGCCACTGGTGCTCGCCGTCTGACGGAGCAGCGTCCGCCCCTCGCGCAGCGCCGCGAGCCCCTCGTCCGGCCGGCCCGCCCGGGCGGTGATCCAGCCCCGGGTGGTGGTCAGCATCCCGGTCACGATCCCGGGGGCGAAGCTGCCGACGCTGGTCGCCTCCATCCGGTCCAGCTCGGCCAGCGCCTGCTCGTGCTCGCCTCGCAGCATGTGGACGCCGCAGAGTGTGAGGCCGCCGAACAGCAGCGCGCCGGTGGAGGAGTGGTCCGCGCTGTGGGAGTCCAGCCCGGCCAGCGCCTCCCGGATGATCCGCTCGCCGTGCTCCATGTCCTGCTCCAGCAGGGCGGAGCCGAGGTTCACCCGCAGCATCGGCACCTCGTGCGGTGTCCCCAGCTCCTCGGCCAGCTCGATCGCCCGCTCGTACGCTGCGGCGGCGGCCGCCGGATCGCCCCGGTTGGCCAGCGACTCGCCCTGGGCCGCCAGCGCCTGGGAGACCCCCCAGAGGTTGCCGGCCCGCTCGTACAGCTCCAGGGAGCGCGCGCCGTCCAGGATTCCCTGGTCGGCCCCGCCCGGCCAGTCGTTCAGCATCTTGGCCCGGAGCTGCAGGATGAACGCGAGGTCGTTCGGCCCGCCGTGCTCCTCGCAGCCGCGGACGGCGTCGTCCAGCAGGCTCTTCATCAGCTCCAGCCGGCCGGCCAGGAACGCCCCGAACACCCGTATCAGGCCCGGGAACCGGTAGGCCTGCGGCAGCTCCGGGGTGTAGACGTCCAGCAGCTGCTCCGCGACGGCGATCGCCACCGGGTTGCCGAGCACGTCCAGGTTCCCCTCGAACATGCCCATCAGCCGGTACATCGCGAGCAGTCGGCGGGCCTCCTCGACGACCCCTTCGGGCATCGGCAGGCCGTAGGAGAGCACGTCCCGCTCCAGCGGTACGGGCGGCTGCGGGCCGAACGGATCCGGCCCGAGCGCCGCGACGGCGTCGTACCAGCCGCGGGCCTCCATGCTGTAGCCGCGCAGCGACCAGTACCAGCTCATGCCGAGGGTGAGGACCAGCGACTGCTCCTCGTCCGCGAGGTCGATGGCGCGCCTCAGCGCGGCCCGGACGTTGTCCAGCTCGCGCTCCAGCACCGTCAGCCAGTGCAGCTGCTGGGGGCCGTGCATGTTCAGGAAGGCGGTGGCGACGACGCTCCGGAAGTGCGCCAGGTGGCGGGCCCCGGTCGCGTCGCGCTCCTCCTCGGACTCGGCGAGGCGCTCGGTCGCGTACTCGTGGATGGTCTCCAGCATCCGGTAGCGCGGCAGGCTGCCGTCGTCCAGGTCGGCGACCAGCAGGGACTTGTCGACCAGCGACAGCAGCAGGTCGGCGACCTCCCCGCCGACCACCTCGGTGCCGTCGGCGCAGATCGCCTCGGCGTCCTCCAGCTGCCAGCCGCCGGCGAACACCGAGAGCCGGCGCAGCACCGCCCGTTCGCGCTTGCCCAGCAGGTCCCAGCTCCAGTCGACCACCGCGCGCAGGGTCTGCTGGCGCGGCAGCAGGGTGCGGCTGCCCGCGGTGAGCAGGGCGAACCGGCCGTCCAGGCGGTCGGCGATCTGGCGCGCCGTCATCACCCGCAGCCGGGCGGCGGCGAGTTCGATGGCCAGCGGCAGGCCGTCCAGGCGGCGGCAGATCTCGGCGCAGGCCGCCGGGTCGGTGTCCGGGTCGAAGCCGGGGCGGGCGGCGGTGGCGCGCTCGGTGAGCAGGCGCAGCGCCACCGGGTCGGGCAGCGGCTCGACCGGCAGCACGGTCTCGCCGGGCACGCCGAGCGGCTCCCGGCTGGTGGCGAGCACGGTCAGTTCGGGGCACTCGGCGAGCAGGACGTCGGCGAGGTCGGCGGCGGCCTGGATCAGGTGCTCGCAGTTGTCCAGCACGAGCAGCATCCGGCGGTGGCCGCAGTGCTCGACCAGCCGGCGGACCGGGTCCTCGGCGCGCTTCTCGATCACCTCGGCGACCATGCCGCCGCTGTGCAGCACGATCTCGCGCAGGCCGAGCGCGGAGACGACGGCGGCGGGCACCGCGTCCGGGCTCTCCAGCGGGGCGAGTTCGGCCACCCAGACGCCGTCCGGCCAGTGCCCGGCGGACTGCTCGGCGCGGCCTGCCTCGATCGAGAGCCTGGTCTTGCCGGAGCCGCCGGGGCCGGTCAGGGTGATCAGCCGACTGTTCGTCAACGTTCCGCGCAGCGCGGCGAGATCGCCCTCGCGGCCGACGAAGCTGGTCAGCCGGCCGCGCAGGTTGCCGCCGACGCGCGGGGGCTGGAGCGCCCCGGACCGTTCGGCGGCCGGCGGGGCCGGTATGGGCTCCGGCGCGGGCACGGTCGCGGGCGCGGTCGGCGCGGGGGCCGGTTCGACCTCGGCCGGGGTCAGCAACGTGGCGTACAGGGCCTGGAGTTGGCGCCCCGGGTCGACGCCGAGCTCGTCGGCGAGGGCGCGCCTGGTCCGTTCGTAGTGGCGCAGCGCCTCGGCGGTGCGGCCGCTCTCGTGCAGCGCCCGGATCATCAGCTGTTGCAACGGCTCGTCCAGCGGCTGCCGTTCGCAGAGCTCGGTGAGTTCGGCGACCAGTTCGGCGGCCCGGCCGAGCCCGAGCTCGGCGGTGATCCGGTGGCGGCGGGCCTCCTCGCGCTGGGTCTCCAGCCGGGCGGCCGGGCCGCTGCGGTCCGGCAGGTCGGCCAGGGCGGGGCCGCGCCACAGCGCCAGGGCGGCGCGCAGCCGGTCGGCGGCGAGCGCGTGGTCCCCGGTGTCGAGGGCGCGGCGGCCTTCGGCGCCGAGCCGCTGGAACTCGGCGAGGTCGGTGGCCGGGTCGGTCAGCCAGTACCCGGCCGGGCCGGAGCCGATCTCGTCCCGGCCGACGGTCCGGCGCAGCCGGCCGACCAGGGTCTGGAGCGCGGCGGAGGAGTCCTGGGGCGGCTCGGCCTCCCACACCTCGTCCACCAGCAGGTCGGCGGGCACCGGGCGGCCCTGCCGGAGGGCGAGCGCGGTGAGCAGTGCCCGCAGCCGGGCGCCGCCTAGCGGCACCGGGGTGCCGTCGTCGTGGTGGGCCGTCGTGGTCCCGAGGATGCCGTAGTACACCGGTCCATTCTGGTCGATGGGCGGCGCTCGGGGCGCACAATTGTCCAGGGGCCCCTCACCGGCGGCGGAACCCGGACGGGGCCCTCGGACGTTCACCCGGGACGGCTTGTCCGGTCACCGGCCCGCCCGGCATGATCGATCCCCTGCCCGCTTTTCCTCGGACACCCGGAGCACCCACACCATGACCTTCGCCGCCACGCAGCGCTCACGCAGCGAGGACCGCCGGATCAGCCCGGTGTTCTGGGTGCTCCTCGCCGTCCTCGCCACCTCCGGCTGGGCGGTGTACTCGGGCTACGGGAACGCCTCGTTCGGCGTGTTCCTGTTCGTGGTGGCGGGCTGGATGGTCTCGCTGTGCCTGCACGAGTACGCGCACGCGCGCACCGCGCTGCACGGCGGCGACATCAGCGTCGGCGCCAAGGGCTACCTCACGCTCAACCCGCTGAAGTACACCAACGTGCTGCTCAGCTTCGTGCTGCCGATCGTGTTCGTGATCATGGGCGGCATCGGCCTGCCCGGCGGCTCGGTCTGGATCGAGCGGGACCGGATCCAGGGCCGGCTCAAGCACAGCCTGATCTCGGCGGCCGGGCCGCTGGTGAACGTGGTGTGCGCGGCCCTGCTGCTGGTCCCGATCGGCGCCGGCTGGCTGGACGACCCGGCGGTGCACGCGGTCTGGAACGGCTACGAGCTGAACGTCTCGCCGTTCGCGGCCGCGCTCGGCTTCCTCGGCCTGCTCCAGCTCAGCGCCGCCCTGCTGAACCTGCTGCCGGTGCCCGGCCTGGACGGCTACGGGATCGTCGAGCCCTGGCTGTCCTACAAGACCCGGCGCGCGGTCGAGCCGTTCGCGCCGTACGGGCTGCTGGCCGTGTTCGCGCTGCTGTGGCAGCCCGAGGTGAACTCGTTCTTCTTCGGGGTCATCCACGACCTGATGAGCCTGTTCGGCGTGGACCAGGACTACGCGACGCTCGGCCGGTACCTGTTCAGCTTCTGGAAGAACTAGCCGACTAGCCCTGCTCGGCTGCCGCAGCGGCGGCCGTGGCCTCGGCGATCTTCGCGCGGCGGCGGTTCATCCAGAGCACGTTGCTCGCCACACCGGCCATCGGGAGCCAGATCAGGCCCAGCCAGAAGCCCTGGGTCAGCGAGACCACGGCGGCCGCCAGCGCGAGGACGACGACGATCAGGGCGAAGAGGGACGTGCGGGGCATGGCGGGAGGCTCCTAGGGCCGGGTGCGGTCGGCCGGGTTGCGGCCGCACCCATTGTCGCCGACCTCACCTCCGGAACTGGTCCAGGGGTGAGGCCGACACGGCTCGACCGGATCTCGGAGCGGCCGGTCCCGAACGGTCCGGTCCCAGACCGTTCGCTCCCGGACCGTCCGATCTCAGACGGTCCGGTCTCAGACGTCCGTCACCCGCAGGCCCGCGTGGGCCTTGTAGCGGCGGTTGACCGAGATCAGGTTGGCCACCAGCGACTCCACCTGGTGCGCGTTGCGCAGTCGGCCCGCGAAGATCCCCCGCATGCCGGGGATCCGGCCGGCCAGCGCCTGCACGATGTCGGTGGCGGCCCGCTCCTCGCCGAGCACCATGACGTCGGTGTCGATCTGCTCCACCGACTCGTCCTGGAGCAGCACCGCCGAGAGGTGGTGGAAGGCGGCGGTGACCCGGGAGTCCGGCAGCAGCGCGGCGGCCTGCTGGGCGGCGCTGCCCTCCTCCGGCTTCAGCGCGTACGCGCCCTGCTTGTCGAAGCCGAGCGGGTTGACGCAGTCGACCACGATCTTGCCGGCCAGTTCCTCGCGCAGCGCGGTCAGGGTCGCGGCGTGCCCGTCCCAGGGCACCGCGACGATCACCACGTCGCTCTCCCGGGCGGCGGTGGCGTTGTCGGCGCCACGCACGCCGCGGCCCAGTTCGGCGGCGGAGGCCTCGGCCCGGGCCGCGTCGCGCGAGCCGATGATCACCTGCTGGCCGGACTTGGCCAGTCGCAGGGCCAGGCCGCGCCCCTGGTCGCCGGTGCCGCCGAGGACACCGATCACCAGCTGTGAGACGTCCGGCAGTTCGTGGGCCGGGTTTGTCGCTGAATCGAGGGAAGTCATGGGCCGATCCTGTCAAACCCCCGGCCGGACGCGACATTGTGGGCCGCATGGACGCGGTGAGAGTTTCGGCACTCCGGCAGCACCTGGCGGGCACCGGCTGGCTGGAGGCGGTCGGCGGCTTCGCCGGGTCGCTGCGGCGCTCGGTGTCGCGGCGCGGGGCCGGCGAGCTGCTGCTGGTCGGCACCGAGGCGTACGAGCCCTGGCATCTGGCCGCGCACCTGGCGGACGAGGCCGCCTGGTCGGCCGTCCCCCGACTGGTGCCCACCCTGCTGCGGCACGCTCCGCCGGCCGGCGCCCCGACGCACCTCGCGCACGGCCTGCGCCGGCTCACCGCGGCCGGGCGCGGCGCCACCGTCCTGGTGGTGGCGCCGGAGGCGGCCGGCCCGACACTGCTGGAACGGGTGCAGGACGCCCGCCGGCACGGCGCGACCGTGCTCGCACTGGACGGCGCCGCCCCCGCCGAGCCGGGCGACCTCGGCGGGCTCGCGCACGAGCGGCTCGCCGTCGGCACCGCCGACGAGGAGCCCTTCGACCTCGCCCAGCACCTGGTCAGCGCCGCCGCCGGGCGGTCCCCGGGCCGCCGCACCGCGCTGGACCGGCTCGCCGAACTCGCCGGCCGGCTGACCGTACCGCCCGCGATCAGCCGCTGGTAGTCCGGGCCGGGCCCGGCCCACCCCGGCCCACCCCGGCCCACCCCGGCCCGGCCGTGACGGCCGGACGCCGACCGTGACGGCCGTGTGCCGGGCTGAAAAACCCTTTGCGAACCCGGCGGCCCGCGTTCGAGGATGCTGGTTCGTGAACGACGACGAACCCCCGCATCCCCCCGGCACCTCCGGACGGTCTCGCACGCTGCTGCGCTCGCTCGCGCCCGACCTCTCGCCCTGGCGCGCCTCCCGCGACTTCCGCTTCCTCTGGCTCTCCGGCTGCGTCACCAGCTTCGGCAGCTACCTGACCTACGTCGCCGTACCGATGCAGATCAAGGAACTGACCGGTTCCTCCTTCGCGGTCGGCCTGATCGGCGCCTTCGAGCTCGTCCCGCTGATCGTCTTCGGCCTGTGGGGCGGCGCCCTCGCCGACGCCCTGGACCGCCGGAAGCTGGTGCTGCGCGCCGAGGCCGGGCTGGGCCTGCTCGCCGGCCTGCTGCTGCTCAACGCGCTGCTGCCGTCCCCGCTGCTCTGGCCGATCTACCTGGTCGCCGCGCTGGTCGCGGCCTGCGACGGGTTGCAGCGCCCGGCCCTGGACTCGCTCACCCCGCGGATCGTCCCGCACCAGCACCTGACCGCCGCGTTCGCGCTCAACTCCCTGTACCGCAACGCCGCTTCGGTGGCCGGGCCGGCGCTGGCCGGCGTCGTGGTGGCGTTCTCCGGGGTGGGGACGGCGTACGCGCTGGACGTGCTCACCTTCGCCGCCTCGCTGCTGCTGCTCGTCCGGATCCGGGCGGTGCCGCCGGCCACCGGCGCCGAGCGGCCGTCGGTGCGGGCGGTGCTCACCGGCATCCGGTACGCGTGGAGCCGCAAGGACCTGCTCGGCACCTACACGATCGACCTCTGCGCGATGCTGTTCGCCTTCCCGGTGGCCGTCTTCCCCTTCCTGGCCTCCGAGTTGGGCGCGGACTGGGCGCTCGGCCCGATGTACGCGGCCTCCGCGGCCGGCGCCCTGCTGGTCGGGGCGACCAGCGGCTGGACGTCCCGGATCCACCGGCACGGCCGACTGCTGGTGGTCGCCGCCGTCGGCTGGGGCGCGGCCATGGCCCTGGCCGGCCTGTCCGGGAGCATCTGGCTGGTGCTGCTCGGCCTGGCGCTGGCCGGCGGCGCCGACGAGATCAGCGGGCTGGCCCGCTCGACCATGTGGAACCAGTCCATCCCGGACGAGGTGCGCGGCCGGATGGCCGGCGTCGAACTGCTCAGCTACTCCGTCGGCCCCCAGCTCGGCCAGGTCCGGGCCGGCACCATGGCCGGGCTGGTCGGCGTCCGCGCCGCCGTCTGGAGCGGCGGTCTGATCTGCGTCGTCGCCGTCGTCGTGGTGGCCGCCGCGCTGCCCAAGCTGCTCGCCTACGACGACCGCACCGACCCGCACACCGCCGCCGTCCGCGCCGGGCACGAGCGCGCGGAGCGCGAGCGGGAACAGCAAGGCGAACGGGAGGCCGCCGCGGCGACGGACTGACGCCGACTTGCTGACGGCGCCGGCTTGACGGCAGAAAGCCGGACGCCGCCCCGGCCGCTACTCGCCGCCGCCGTCCTTCGGCGTGTCGTTCCAGCGCTCGTCCCCCTGCCGCCACTCCCGGTTGCGCTCGTCGGCGAGTTGCAGGGCGTGCGCGGCCTCCTCCGGGCTGTCGTACGGGCCGAGGCGGTCCTTGGCGGGGCACTCCGGCCCCTCCTCGACCTTGCCGTGCTTGATGCAGTAGAACCACTCGCCGGGCTTTCCGGTCGGCTTGCGGTGGAATCCCAGGGGCATGGTGCCCTCCCGTCGACGCGTTGGGGTCGTACCGATCATTCCCCGGCCGGGGCCTCCGCGCACACCGCCCGGGCGCGCCGGGGGCGGCCGTTAGACTCGCGGCCATGGCTCTCGTACCCGGCATCCAGTCCCCCACCCGCAAGGTCCCGGCGCACATCGCGCGCCCCGAGTACGTCGGGCGGCCCGCCCCGACGCCGTACACCGGGCCCGAGGTGCAGACCGCCGAGACGATCGAGAAGATGCGGATCGCGAGCCGGATCGCCGCCCAGGCGATGGCGGAGGCCGCCAAGCTGATCGCCCCCGGCGTCACCACCGACGCGCTGGACGCCGTCGCCCACACCTACATGTGCGACCACGACGCGTACCCGTCCGACCTCGGCTACCGCGGCTTCCCCAAGTCGGTCTGCACCTCGATCAACGAGGTGATCTGCCACGGCATCCCGGACTCGACCGTGCTCCAGGACGGCGACATCGTCAACATCGACGCCACCGCGTACATCCACGGGGTGCACGGCGACCTCAACGCCACCTACCTGGTCGGCGACGTCGACGAGGAGTCCCGGCTGCTGGTCGAGCGGACCCGCGAATCCCTCGACCGGGCGATCAAGGCCGTCAAGCCCGGCCGTCAGATCAACGTGATCGGGCGGGTCATCGAGTCCTACGCCAAGCGCTTCGACTACGGCGTGGTGCGGGACTTCACCGGGCACGGCATCAACACGTCGTTCCACTCCGGCCTGATCATCCCGCACTACGACAGCGAGCGGGCCACCGAGGTGATCAAGCCGGGGATGACCTTCACCATCGAGCCGATGCTCACCCTGGGCACCTACGACTACGAGATCTGGCCGGACGGCTGGACGGTCGTCACCAAGGACCGCAAGCGCACCGCCCAGTTCGAGCACACCCTGGTGGTCACGGCGGACGGCGCGGAGGTCCTCACCCTGCCGTGACCCCGGCCGGGCGCCGGGCGGCCCCTGGAAACCGCCGAGCCGCCGAGCCGCCGAGCCGTGGGGCGCCGGTTCAGCCGATGAGCCACTGCTCCTCGGCGACGGCGCCCACCTCGGTGCAGGCGTCGGTGAGCACGTCCAGGACGCGCAGCGGGTCCGGCAGCGGCTGCTCGGGCCCGCGCAGCCACCGCACCTGCGAGCCGTCCGGCAGCGCGGCCGGCGGCAGCAGGGTGTACGAGCCGCGGCAGTGCCAGCGCAGGCCGGGGTGCTCGGACATGGTGTCCGGGGTGGAGTCGAGGACGCTCGGCCACCACTCGTCCTCGTCCTGCGGGGTGCCCCGGGTGGCGGTGAAGAACAGGTAGCGGTCCTCGCCGACGGCGGCGACCGGGCCCTCGACGCCCCGCTCGGTCAGCCGTTCCAGGGCCAGCCGGCCGGCCTCGACCGGGACGTCCAGCACGTCGTGGGCGCGCCCGGTGGCGGTGATGAAGTTGGTCTGCGGATCGCGGGCGAGCCAGCGGGCGAGCTGCTCGGGATCGGTGGTGGCCTGGGTCTGCCAGGCGAAGGAGACCGGGTGCTGGGCGGGGGCCGGACAGGCCACCCGGTCGCAGGAACAGCGGTAGCCGGCCGGATGCGCGGCCGGCGCGAGCGGGAATCCGGCGCGCACCGCGCCGAGCAGCTGATCGAGTCGGGCGGCGGGGCCGTCCACGTCACCCGACCGGGCCCGCTGACGCTCACGCTTCTGCCACCAGGTCGTCCACCTGCCGCCGGCTTCCATCGGGCCCCTTCCGCGCACTGCCGTACCTGGTGCGGCACAGCGTTCGACGTACCACTCCGACGCAACGCACAGCGCCCCCCGCTGCTTCCCGGGGCGGTGCTCGGCCCTGCTGTCCACGCCCTGCCGACCGGGAACCGGGGTCACCGGAGGGCCGACGCCCGGGTCACGGTACGCAGTCGCGGCAGCACGCTGTCCGCGCCAGGTCGGCCGGAGGGCGCGCGGATCCGCGCCCCGCCCGGCCCGTACGGGGCCCGCTGACCCGGGTGAACCCCGGGGGCGTAACAGGAAGGATAAGGGTGCGCGGGGCCTCCGGATGACCGGGGGCGGTGCCTCTCCGGTCACACTCCCCGCACCCGGCAGGATCCGCCGGACGGGCCCCGGGCGTGTGCGCCGGTCACCCGTGCGGAGGTGAGACCCTGGTGGGGTGAAGAGCGCGGACACCGAATTCGTCGGCGGCCCCCTGGACGGCCGCATCCTCCCCATCCCGCTGGGGCCGATGTTCGGCGTGCCGAAGACCTACAAGGTGCCGGTCCCCGCGCACGGCGACTCCCCCGCGCGCACACTGGTGTACGTCCGGTCCAAGCAGGTGCGGGGCATCAGCTGGCACTGGCGCTACGAGTT
This sequence comes from Kitasatospora sp. NPDC058243, assembly GCF_042882025.1. Classification (NCBI taxonomy): domain Bacteria; kingdom Bacillati; phylum Actinomycetota; class Actinomycetes; order Kitasatosporales; family Streptomycetaceae; genus Kitasatospora; species Kitasatospora sp. NPDC058243. The sequence continues at coordinate 64,387 of NZ_JBHVWW010000034.1, read as the reverse complement.
CGACGAGGCGGCCACCGCCCGCGCGTCCGGCTGACGGCCGCGCCGCCCGCACCGGCCGCCGCCCCCAGCCTCCCCGGGAGGACGGCATGGCGAGAACGGCACGGCACCCCCGCAGCCGCCCCCAGGCGGTCGCGCACCACAACCGGCAGGTCGCCGGCGTCACCGGGGCGCTGCTGGTGGCGGTGTGCGTCTACACCGTGGCGATCGGCCCGAACGGCTGGCTCTGGTTCGGCTGGGCGGTGCTGCTGCTCGCCTGCGTGGCCCTGTTCACGGTCCACCCCTGAGCAGCCGCACCGCCTGTGCCCAGCCCCCCACGGCGGTCAGTCCTCCTCGGCGAGGATCAGGTAGAGCTTCTTGCGCGCCTCGGTGAGCACCGTCAGGCCCTTGGCGCGCTGCGCCTCGGTGCCCGTCGCCATCACCTGGCGGATCGCCTGGTCGACCGCGGCCAGCGCCTGGCCGACCTCCTGGACGGCCTCCCAGTCGACCTCCCGGCCGGCCTCCGCCCACGGCTCGGCGGGCCCCGCCTCGGCCTCGGCCCGGCCCGCCTCGGTGAGCGACACCAGCCGCTTGCCGCCGACCTCCTCCGCGGTGATCAGGCCCTCCTCCTCCAGCAGTTGGAGGTTGGGGTAGATCGAGCCCGGGCTCGGCCGCCAGGCCCCACCCGTCCGCTCGGAGATCTCGGCGATCATCTCGTAGCCGTGCATCGGCCGCTCCTTGAGCAGCGCCAGCAGCGAGGCCCTGACGTCCCCGCGCCGCGCCCGGCCGCCGCGCCGCCCGTGCGGACCGCCGCGGCGCCCGCCGTGCCCGCCGAAGCCGTGCCCGAACGGACCGCCCATCGGCCGCCCGGGCCCACCGCCGCCGAACGGCGGCGGGCCGAAGCCGCCGAAGGCCTCCCGGCCCTCGAACTCCCGCCCGTCGAAGTCCGGCCCCGGCCCGCGGCGCCAGCCACCGCGCGGGCCCTCGCCGCTGAACCGCATTCCCGGATTTCCTCGGTTTCCTGAGCGCATGGCGCTCACCTCCTCGTTCACCGAGCCAGTCGAGTTACTGTCTCGATAGCTCGACGATATATCGGCGACTGTCGCTCGTCAACGGATTCCGACACGAACGGCGCACCGGCGCCCCACCCCACCGCCCGGGCCCCGTCCGGCCGCTACGGTGACGGGCATGGCCGGTGAACGAGACCTCGCGAAGCTGCTGCACGGGATGCGCCCGCTGCTCAACCCGGGGCGGTACGTGTACTGCACGCTGCCCGCCAAGGTGCCCGCGGGCATGCGGCCGGTGGTGACCGTCGCCGAACCCGAAGGGGTCACGGTCGTCGTCGCCCAGGAGGAGGCCGACGCGCTCGGGCTGCGCTACGAGTACGTGGCGGCCTGGATCACCCTGCAGATCCACTCCGCCCTGGAGGCCGTCGGCCTCACCGCGGCCGTCGCCGGGCGCCTCGCCGAGGAGGGGATCAGCTGCAACGTGGTGGCCGGCTTCCACCACGACCACCTGTTCGTCACCGCCGACGACGCCGACCGCGCCGTCCGGGCCCTGGAGGAACTGGCCGGCCGCTCCGCCTGACGACGCCGCCGAGTGGCCGCCCCCGCACGGCCCTCCGACACTGGGAACGGCTGCCCGGCCACCCCGGCCGGCCGGCCCCCACCGGAAGGAGACGGCCGCCATGGCCACCTGCGTCACCTGCGGCAACGACTACTGGCTCGCCTTCGAGATCAAGACCATCACCGGCGACACCTACACCTTCGACAGCTTCGAGTGCGCGATGGAGAAGCTCGCGCCGCGCTGCGAGCAGTGCCAGGTCCGCATCGTCGGCCACGGCGTCGAAGTGGCCGGCCGCTTCTTCTGCTGCGCCAACTGCGCCCGCGTCAACGGCGGCCTCGGCGACCAGATCCGCGACGCCGTCGGCGCCCGCCCCGCGTAACGGCGGGAAGCGGAACAGTCGGCCTGTACCCCCGGTTCTGTCTCCCGAGCCGCTCGCGCGACCGGGGCGGCCCCACGACAAAGGCCCCCTGACCTGCGGCTTCGCAGATCAGGGGGCCTCAGTCAAGCTAGGGCGGCGGAAGAGTCGGCCTGTACGCCGGGTTCTGTCTCCCGGGGTGCTCGCGCGGCCCGGGGAGGCGGCCATCCATCTAGGACTGCCGTTGCCGACAGCCTCGTGCGGTCTACCCGCGGACTCGGGCGAGCAGCCCTCAGTCATCCGCGCACGGCGCCCGAGGGCGCCGATCTTGACCTTGCTCCAGGTGGGGTTTACCGAGCCGGCCGAGTCACCCCGGTCGCTGGTGGTCTCTTACACCACCGTTTCACCCTTACCCGCCGCCGAAGCGGTGGGCGGTCTGTTTTCTGTGGCACTGTCCCGCGGGTCACCCCGGGTGGGCGTTACCCACCACCCTGCTCTGTGGAGCCCGGACGTTCCTCGGCGGGTCAAGGACCCGTCGCGGCCGCCCGGCCGGCTCTTCCGCCGTAGTGGTCATCGTAGCCGCTCGGGTGGGGCCTCCCGTACACCGGAGCGGACCACGGGCGGCTCGCCGCCGAGGCGGGCGGCCACCCGGACGGCGGTCGCGGTCGCCCACGGGGTGGTGGTCGCCAGGCCGAGGAGGAGGATCGCGGCGCCCAGGCCCACCAGGATCCACCAGCCCGCGTGGCTGGCCGGGGCGAAGCCCGTCGCCACCGGGCCGACCACGGCCGAGGTGACGACCGTACCGATCACCGCCACCCCCAGCGACTGGCCGATCTGGCGGCTCGTCGAGGCGACCGCCGCGGCCACCCCCGCCTGGGCGCGCGGCATGCCGGAGACGGCCGCGTTGGTGATCGGCGCGTTGACCATGCCGAAGCCGAAGCCGAACAGCGCGTACGCCGCCAGCAGCAGCGCCGCCGGGGAGTCGGCGGCCAGCCTGGTCAGCAGCAGCCCGCTCGCGACCAGGCCCAGCCCGGCCGCCACCAGCGGGCCGCGCGGACCCCGACTGCCGACGATCCGGCCGGACAGCGGCGCACAGACCAGCATCATCGCGGCCATCGGCAGCGTCCACAGGCCCGCCTCGAACGGGTCGTAGTGCCGGACGTTCTGCAGGTAGAGCGTGTTGAGGAAGAGGAAGCCGCCCAGGGCCGAGAAGGCGCAGACCGCGGTGACGGTGGCGCCGGTGAACGGCGCGCTGGCGAAGAACCGCGGGTCCACCAGCGGCTCGGCCACCCTCCGCTCCCACAGCGGGAAGGCGACCAGCGCGGCCACGGCGGCGACCGCCAGGACGAGGATCAGCGGGGACGTCCAGCCGCTGCCCGGGCCCTCGATGATGGCCGCGGTGCCGCAGCCCAGCAGGACGATCATCAGCAGCTGCCCGACCGGGTCCAGCCGGCGCGGCCGGGGCGAGCGCGACTCCGGGACGTAACGGGCGGTCAGGAGCATCGCGACCACGGCGACCGGAACGTTGATCAGGAAGATCGACGGCCAGCCCGCGCCCTCCACCAGGAAGCCGCCCAGCAGCGGGCCGAGCGCCATCGAGATGCCGACCACACCGCCCCAGACGCCGATCGCCCGGGCCCGCTCCTTCGGGTCGGTGAAGGTGTTGGTGATGATCGACATCGCCACCGGGTTCAGCATCGAACCGCCGACCGCCTGCAACGCCCGGAACGCCACCAGCCACTCCAGGCTCGGCGCCAGACTGCACAGCAGCGAGCCGAGCGCGAAGCACAGCAGCCCGGTCTGGAACACCCGGCGGCGGCCGAAGCGGTCGGCCACCGAGCCGAACAGCATCAGCAGCGAGGCCAGGACCAGGGTGTAGGCGTCGATGATCCACTGCAGCCCGGACGCCGGGGCGTCCAGATCCCGCTGGATCGCCGGCAGGGCGATGTTCACCACGGTGTTGTCCAGGCCGACGATGAACAGGCTCAGGCAGCAGATCGCCAGGACGAGCAGTCGGCGGCGGCGCCCCGGGGCGACGGAGGGCTGGGCTTCGGGCACGGGACCGATCCTCCCACCTGGGCGGTGCTCGGGGGCCGTGTGACGGACCGTCCGGGTGGCGGCGCCGGGCGGGCGCCGGGGGCGTGTGGAAGCGGAGGGGGTCAGACGGCGGCGAAGCGGACGGTGCGGGTGAGCGGGTCGGCCTGCGTCAGCCGGACCCGGATCAGCCCGCCAAGCGGCAGCACCGCCCCGGGATCGGCGCCGTCGCAGCGGGCCCGGACGGCGGGCCGGCGCAGCTGCACCGTGCCGGCCGCGGGCCGCCGCTCGTCCACGTCGATCACCACGGCGGTGAAGTCCTCGCCCTCCCGGCCGGCCAGCAGCTCCGCCTCCACCAGGTCCACGCAGGCCCGTTCGACCTCGGCCGCGCGGCGGTCCCCGCTCGCCATCAGGCCCGGCACGGCGGGCAGCGCCTCCCGCGCCCAGTCCGGCACCTCCTCCCCCGCCGCCACAGCCGCGCACACCTCCTGCGCGAAGCGGTCGCCGAGCCTGCGCAGCGGCGCGGTGCAGTGCGCGTACGGCGCGGCGAGCGCGGCGTGGCCCGGGTCGGCCGGGGCGGGCAGGCCCCGGGACTCGTCGAAGGCGTGGTAGCCGGCGCCGCGCAGCAGGCCGGTGCACGCGTTGAGGAAGGCGGCGTCCATCGGCGCGTCCGGGTCCAGCGAGCGGATCAGCTCCGGGTACGGGAGCGCCTGCGGCCAGTCCACGTCCAGCGCGGCGGCGATCCGGCGCAGCCGCTCGTACGCGGCGGCGGGCGCGGCGGGCAGGGTGCGCAGCAGGCCGACGCCCGCGTCGAGCATCAGGTCGGCCGCGGCCAGGCCGGTGAGCAGCGAGATCTGCGCGTTCCAGCCGTCGGCGGGGCCGGGCGCGCGGTAGCCGAGGACGTAGCCGTGCAGGGTCTCCTCGACCTCCTGCTCGGGCACCGGGAGGCTGATCCCGCCCCGCGCGCGCTCCTGCTCCTCGCGCAGCCGGCCGACGGTGGCGAGCAGGGCGAGCTGTTCGTCGGCGCCGCCGAGGTCCACCGCGCGCTGGACGGCCGCGTAGTCGAGGCGGCGGTGCGAGCGGACCAGGGCGCGGCGCAGGTCGGCGAGCACCACGGCGCCGTCGGCGTCCAGGTCCAGCTGCCAGAGCAGGGCGGGCCGGGGCTCGCCGGGCAGCAGGCTGGCGGCGTCCTCGGAGATCCGGGCGGGGTGCAGCGGGACGCGGTGGTCCGGGAAGTACAGGGTCTCGACCCGGCGGCGGGCCTCGGCGTCGATGGCGCCGCCCGGGCGGACGAAGGCGGCGACGTCCGCGATGGCGTAGTACACCCGGTAGCCGCCGCCGGAACGGTGGAGCAGGTGCATGGCCTGGTCGAGGTCGCGCGAGCCGGGCGGGTCGACGGTGAACAGCGGCAGGTCGGTGGCGTCGTGCTCGGGCAGCCGGGGGCGCTCGGCCGCCTCCTCCGCCTCGGCCAGCACCGGCTCCGGCCACTCGGTGTGGATCTCCAGGCGGGCGCGGAGTTCGGTCAGTTCGGTGTTGATCCGGGCGGAGTCGGCGGCCTTGACGCGCAGTTTTCGGCGAGGCATGCAGGCAGCGTAGGGCGAATCGGGTGATTCCGGACGGATCACCCCGCCGGACGCGCCGGGCGGCCGGGCGGCCGGTGCTGCCGGTGCTGCCGGTACCACTGGGCGGCCGGTGCTGGTGGGCTCAGCGCCCCAGCAGCGACTTCAGGTCCTTGCCCGCGAGCACGACGGCGTCGTCGTAGCCGCCGGTGGCCAGCCGGAGCATGAAGGCCACCGCGTCGTCCGGGTGCGGGTCGGTGTACGGCTCGCCGTTGTAGTCCAGGAACAGCAGCATCGCCTCGAAGGCGGTGCGCTTGTTCCGGTCGATCAGCGGGTGGTTGCGGGACAGGCTCTGGCCGAGGGCGGCGGCCTTGGTCCACGGGTCCGGGTAGGCGTCCCCGCCGAACAGGCTCGCCTGCGGGCGGGCGATCGCCGAGAGCAGGCCGCCGAGGTCCCGGATGTTCTCCGGCCCGCCGGCCAGGTAGGTGACGTCCTCCAGGTCCAGGTACTCGGTCACAGGTCCTTGAGCCTCTCCAACGTCTCCGCGTTGGCGGCACGGATCCGGGCGACCATGGCGGCCCGGCGCTCGGACCGGCTCTGCTGGCCGGGCTCCTGCGACTGATCGGTGAGCGCGTCCGGCACCTCGGACTGGCGGACCTCGAAGGCCAGCTCGGCGGTGTCCGACCCGGCCGGGGCCTCGGTCACCCGCACCCGCCCGGCCATCACGGCCTCGGCGGCGGCCCGCACCGCGAACTCCAGGGCCTGCCGGGTCTCCGCCGGCAGGCCGGCGGGCAGGCGCACGGACAGGGACTCCTCCACGGCGTCGTCGTCGCCGGGCACCAGGTCCAGGGGTCGCAGGGTCATCTCGCTCACTCTCCTCGCTGCTCACCGTAGTGGCGAACGCCGGGCGGCCCCACCGGATTTCCACCCCCGGGCGGGGTGGGGTCCGGGTGTGAGCACTCGTAGGCTGGGGTCAAGTGGTCGTTCACGAAGGGGGTTCGGGCAATGGGTGCGGTGAAGGTGACCGGGGCGGCGGTGTCGGGGGTGTTGGCGGCGACGGGGGCGCTGCACGCGGTGTGGGCGGTGACGCCGTGGCCGCTGCGGACGCCGGAGGAGTTCGCGGACACCGTGGTCGGCGCGGGCGACGGACCACCGTCCCCGGCGGCCTGCGTCGCGGTGGCGGGGCTGCTCGGGACGGCCGCGTACCTGGTGGGGGCGGAGGCCGGGGTGCTGCCGGCGGTGGGACCGCGGCGGCTGCGGCGGGCCGGGGTGCGGGCGGTGGCCGGGGTGATGCTGGCGCGCGGCGCCGGCGGCCTGGTGCTGTTCGGGAGGGCCGTCGAGCGCTCGGAGCGGTTCAAGCGGCTGGACACCCGGTACTACTCGCCGCTCTGCCTGGCGCTGGCGGCCGGGACGGCCGTGGTCGCGGGGGCCGGCGGCGCCGAGTAGCCGCGGCCGGGGCAACCGTCTCGGGGCCGGACAGGCAGGACGGGCCGCCCGGGGCAGGCCGGTTTTGCGTAGGGTGGCGGGGTTCATCCGCCACAGAGTGTTGAGGAGTCCGCTGTGCTGGTGCTGTTGCCGCCTTCGGAGGGCAAGGCCGCGTCCGGGGACGGGGTGCCGGTGGCGCTCGACCGGCTGTCGCTGCCCGGGCTGACGGCCGCGCGCGGCGAGGTGCTGGACGCGCTGGTCGGTCTCTGCCGGGGTGACGAGGACACCGCCGCGGAGGTGCTGGGGCTCAGCCCCGGGCTGCGCGGCGAGATCGCCCGCAACGCCGGGCTGCCGGCGGCGGGTGCCCGTCCGGCGGGCGAGGTGTACACCGGGGTGCTGTTCGACAACCTGGGTCTGGCCACGCTGGACGCGGCCGCGTACGGCCGGGCCGAGCGGTCGCTGCTGGTCTTCTCCGGTCTGTGGGGCGCCGTACGGATCTCCGACCGGATCCCGCCCTACCGCTGCTCGATGGGCGTGAAACTGCCCGGCCCGGGGGCGCTCGGCGCGTACTGGCGGGGCGCGATGGCGTCCGTGCTGCCGGAGGCGGCGGACGGGCTGGTGCTGGACCTGCGCAGTTCGGCGTACGCGGCGGCGTGGAAGCCGGCCGGCGAGGTGGCGTCCCGGACGGCGACCGTCCGGGTGCTCCAGGAGCGCAACGGCAAGCGCACGGTCGTCAGCCACTTCAACAAGGCGACCAAGGGGCGCCTGGTGCGGGACCTGCTGGTCGCGGGGATCGAGCCGAAGACGCCGGGCGAGCTGCTGGACGCGTTGCGGGGCCTGGGGCACCGGGTGGAGCTCGCTGCCGAAGGCACGGCGCGCAAGCCGTGGCAGCTGGACGTGGTGGTCACCGAGGTGCACTGAGCCCGCTCCGGGGGGCGGTCCCCCGCACCGCTCCCCCGGAGCTAGGCGTTCAGCGCAGGTGCGAGGTGTCGTTGAGCAGCCGCAGCGAGGCGTTGCCGTCCGCGTAGTACTGGACGGCGCAGAACGAGGCGGCGGACAGCTCCATCCGGTACAGCGCGTCCGGCGGGGCGCCGAGCGCCAGCCGGACCAGCGTCTTGATCGGGCTGACGTGGGAGACCACCAGCACGGTCCTGCCGGGGTGCCGGGCGATGATCTTGTCCCGGGCGACGCCGGCCCGGTGGGTGAGCGTGGTGAAGCTCTCCGTGCTGCCGGTGGGCTTGGCCTTCGCCGAGCCGAGCCAGGCCGCCAGGTCCTCCGGGTGGCGCTCCTGCACCTCGGCGAAGGTCAGGCCCTCCCAGTCGCCGAAGTCGACCTCGCGCAGCCCGTCCTCGTACCGGACCTCCAGGCCGAGCCGGGCGGCGACGATCTCGGCGGTCTCCCGGGTGCGGCGCATCGGCGAGGCCACCACGACCTGGATGCTGCCGCGGGCGGCCAGTTCCTCGGCGGCCCGCGCGGCCTGCCAGCGGCCCTTGTCGGACAGTTCCGGGTCGCTGCCGCCGCTGCCGGAGAAGCGCTTCTGCGGGGTCAGCGCGGTCTCGCCGTGGCGGAGCAGGACGAAGGTGGTCGGGGTGCCGAGGTCGGCGGGGGCGGCCCAGCCCGCCTTGGGGGCGGCGGTCTCCAGCGGCGGCTCGTCCACCACCGCGGCGGCCCGCGGCCTGGGCTCCCACTGGCGGCCGGCCTTGCCCGCGTCCATCGCCTCGTTGGCGAGCCGGTCGGCGTCCTTGTTCCGCTCGCGCGGGATCCAGGTGTACGTCACCCGGGCGCGCGGGAGGATCGTGCGGGCCTCGGCGGCGAGCGGCTGCATGTCGGGGTGCTTGATCTTCCAGCGCCCGGACATCTGCTCGACGACCAGCTTGGAGTCCATCCGGACGTCCACCGAGGCGTCCGGGTCGAGCTCCCGGGCCGCCTTGAGGCCGGCGATCAGGCCCTTGTACTCGGCCACGTTGTTGGTGGCGTGGCCGATGAACTCGGCGGCCTCGGCGATGATCTGCCCGGTGTCGCCGTCCCGGACCACCGCGCCGTAGCCGGCCGGCCCCGGGTTGCCCCGGGACCCGCCGTCCGCCTCGACGATGAAGCGAGCCGCCACCGGGTCAGGCGCCCGAATCGGCGGTGCGGACCAGGATCCGCGAGCAGTTCTCGCAGCGGACCACCTTGTCGGCCGGCTCGGCCTTGATGGCGTTGAACTCGGTGATGGAGAACTCGGTGCGGCAGCCCTCGCAGCGGCGCTGGTAGAGGCGGGCCGCGCCGACGCCGCCCTGCGTCTGGCGCAGCTTGGTGTAGACCTTCAGCAGGTCGGCGGGGACGACGGCGGCGACGGTCTCGCGGTCCCGCTTGACCTTGTCGGCCTCGGTGTCGATCTCGGCGAAGGCGGCGTCCCGGCGGGTCTCGGCCTCGGTGAGGACGACGGTGGAGTGCTGCAGGCGCGCGGTCAGCTCGGTGACCCGGGTCTGGGCGCTCTCCAGCCGCTCCATGACCTCCAGCACGATCTCCTCCAGGTCGCCCTGGCGCTTGGCCAGCGAGCCGATCTCGTGCTGGAGGTTCTCCAGGTCCCTCGGCGAGGTGATCGCGCCGGAGTCCAGGCGCTGCTGGTTGCGGGCGGACCGGGCGCGGACCTGCTCCACGTCCTGCTCGGCCTTGGTCAGCTCACGCGTGGTGTCGCCCTGCTGGGCCTCGGCGGCGACCACCAGGTCCTTGAGCGCGGTGTGGTCGGCGGAGGCCTTCTCGATCTCGGCGTGCTCGGGCAGGCTCCGGCGCCGGTGGGCCAGCTGGTCGAGCTTCGAGTCGAAGGCCTGGAGGTCGAGCAGGCGGATCTGGTCGGCGGGCGCGGCGTTCAAGGGGAAGGCTCCTGTGAATCGGGTCAGGCGGTGAAGGACATGGGGGCGTGCGCGGTCCACGGGTCGGTGACCCGGTGGGAGACCTTGGTCTCCACGGCCCAGCCGCGCCGGTCGGCGGCGGTGTGCAGGGCCCGCTCGGCCAGGGCGAGCCAGGGCCACTCGGTGGCCCAGTGCGCGGCGTCGACCAGGGCGACCGGCGCCGCCTCGGCGGCCTCGGACGCGGGGTGGTGGCGCAGGTCGGCGGTGAGGTAGGCGTCCACCCCGGCCGCCCGCACCTCGGCGAGGAAGCTGTCGCCCGAGCCGCCGCACACCGCGACCCGGCTCACCAGCCGGTCCGGGTCGCCGGAGACCCGGACGCCCGCGGCGGTGGCCGGCAGGCCCTCGGCCACCTGCGCGGCGAAGGCCGACAGGGGCAGCGGGGGCTCCAGCAGGCCGATGCGGCCGGTGCCGCGGCGGCCCAGCGGGTCGGTCGGGTCCGGCACCAGCGGGCCGGTCACCCGCAGGCCCACCGCCTCGGCGAGCGCGTCAGAGACGCCGGGGTCGGCGTGGTCGGCGTTGGTGTGTGCGACGTGCAGGGCGATGCCGTTGCTGATCAGCGTGTGTACGACCCGGCCCTTGAAGGTGGTCGCGGCGACGCTGGTGGTGCCGCGCAGATAGAGGGGGTGGTGGGTGACCACCAGGTCGGCGCCCCACTCGACGGCCTCGTCGACGACCGTCTGCACGGGGTCGACGGCGAACAGCACGCGGCCGACCTCGGCCTGGGGGTCTCCGCAGACCAGGCCGACGGCGTCCCAGGCCTCCGCCCACTGCGGCGGGTAGACCTCTTCGAGCGCGGTGATGACGTCGGACAGTTTCGGCACCTGTCGAGACTACCGTGCGCGCGGGGGCGGTCGGGCCTCGGCCGTTCGGCGACCTGGGCGGCGGGGCGGCGGCAGCGGGGCGGCCGGTGCAGCGGGGATGCGGTGGCGGCGCGGTTCGGACACGGGTGCCGATGGCGTACGGACGCGCGTCAATCTGCGGTGGGGGCGCCCGGGAGGGGCCGGCGCCGGTCGCACGCGCCCGCGCGCCCGGCGCCCACTGCTCACACGGGAGCCCTCGCACGAATTCGAAACCGCTTCCTGATCACCCTTACGAGTGAAGTGACCGGCTCTACGTTGAGCCACTCCCGCCTCGAAAGTAACTTCAGTCCTGCGAACGGGAGTTGCCCCGACAGTTGCCCCGACCGGGGGTCGGGAAGGCGCTCCGCCGGACACGGGCCCTGGCGAGACCGGGCCCGGGGCGGGCACGGCCGGGGCTCCTGCCCCAGGCGCGGCACCGCCGTACCAGGGCGGTGCGCCGCACCGGGGCGGCACGCCACACCGAGGCGGCACTCCCGTTCAGGGGCGGCACTCCCGCTCCTTCCGAGGAAACCGATCAGGCCGGGCCGCACGCCCGGGTGCCGGAGCAGGTGGGCACCCGCGGGCGGCGGACGAGACGAAGGGATGTGGTGGCGAATGGCGGCGGGCACATCGCTGCGTACGGCCGGGGGCGGGGAATCGGCGGGCCACGGGCCGGATGCGGCCGGACCGTGGCCGGAGACGACGCGGGCGGCGCTGGCGGAGGCCGGCGGCCGGGGAGGCGGCGGCGACTGGGAGGTCGCCGCCGGGGGCTTCTGGTGCACGGCCAGGCCGCCCGCGTCGGTTCCACTCCCGGAGCAGGGCTGGAAGCTCCACGTCAGCGCGGCCTCGGCGGCGGGCGAAGCAGTGCTCGCGGCCGTCGTACGGGCTCTCGCCGACGACCCGTGCCCGTTCAAGTTCGCCGCCGGGGAGCAGCGGCTGCGCGAACTCAACTCCCGTAACAGCGATCGGGGTTCGGCGGGAAAGTTCATCACCGTCTACCCGGCCGACGACGCCCAGTTCCGGCGGCTGGCCGCCGGACTCGACCGGGCCACCGCCGGACTGCCCGGGCCCGTCGTACTCTCCGACCGCCCCTACCGGCCCGGCAGCCTGGTCCACTACCGGTACGGCGCCTTCGCGGCCCGCGCCGAGCTCGGCCACGACGGGGAGTACCGGTCCGTCCTGCACGGGCCGGACGGCGAACGGGCCGAGGACGTGCGCGGCGCCTCCTACCGGGCGCCGTCCTGGGCCAGCGACCCGCTGGAGACCGGTGCGGCCCGGCCGGAGGTGAAACGCGGCACGGGCGTGCTGCTCGCCGAGCGGTACGCGATCACCGCCGCCGTACGGCACAGCACCAAGGGCGGGGTCTTCCTCGGCCGGGAGGCCGCGAGCGGCGCCGAGGTCGTGGTCAAGCAGGCCCGCGCACACATCGAGATCGACCGGGCCGGCACCGACGCCCGCGACGCCCTGCGGCACGAGGCCGCCCTGCTGACCCGGCTGGACGGGCAGGGCCTGGCACCCCGCCCGATCGAACTGATCGAACGGGACGACTCCGTCTTCCTCGTGCAGGAACGAATCGCCGGACAGCCGCTCGGCGCGTGGGTCGCCGCCCGGCTGCGGCGCGACGGCAGCCCCGACGTCGACTGGGCCGACGCCGGACCGGTCGCGCACGCCCTCCTCGACCTCGTCGAACGGGTGCACGCCCAAGGACTCGTCCTGCGCGACCTCTCCCCCGGCAACGTGATGGTCCGCCCCGACGGCCGCCTCCGGCTCGTCGACCTCGAACTCGCCGCCGAAACCGGCCGCCCCGCCGGCTCCGCCGGCACCCCCGGCTACCGCGCCCCCGAACAGGGGCCCGGCCGGCTCGGCCTCGTCCACGACGGCACCTGCGTCGCCGACCCGGCCGTCGACCTGTACGCCCTCGGCGGCCTGCTCTTCCTCCTCGCCACCGGCCACGACCCGCTGCTCCCGGACGACCTGCCCCGGGCCCGCCCGGTCACCGAGCGCCTCGGCCGCTGGCTCGCCCTCGCCGCCCGCACCGGCACCACCGCCCGCCGCCTCGCCCCCGCCGTCCTCGGCCTCCGGGCCGAACAGCCGGGGCAGCGCTGGAGCCTCGCCCAGGTCAGGGCGGAACTCGCGGGCGAAGCCACTGCTGATGCCCGGCGCGGCGATGACACACGCCCGGGCGGGGCTCCCGGTGCCACGCACGGGCATGAGACCACCACCGCCGTCACCCCCCTGTGGCAGGCCCCGAACCGGCGGACCGCGCACACCGGGCACCCCGGCGGCCCCCATGCCACCGGCCCGACCGGCGACGCCGCCACCGCACCCCCGCAGCGAGCCGCCGACGGCAGTGCCGCGCCCGCCAGGGCCGGTGCCATGCGGGCCGCCGCCGCTCCGCCGTGGCGCGCTGCGGCCCACCGGGCCGCGCCCGCCGAGCACTCCGCCGACGCCCACGACGACCGTTCCGCGACCGACCCGACCGACCCGACCGCCGCGACCGGCGGCCCCCGGGCTGCCGTCCGACCCGACGGCGCCGCTGCGGACGCCGCCTGCCGCGCGTCGGCCGGCCTCCTCGACCGGGTGCTGTGCGACGGCCTGCGGCAGCTGGCCGTCACGGCCACGCCGCTGCGGCGGGACCGGTTGTGGCCGGTCGTGCCCGCCGGGGAGCGGACGGATCCGTGCAATGTGCAGCACGGCGCCGCCGGAGTGCTGGCGGTGCTGGCGCGGGCGGTGGCGGCGGAGGGCCTGCCGGGCGAGGTGCGCGCGGAGGCCGCGCGGACGGCACGGACGGCCGCCGGGTGGATCGAACAGCGCCTGGCCGCCGAGCCGGCGGTGCTGCCCGGGCTGCACTTCGGGCGGTCGGGGACGGCCTGGGCGCTGCTGGACGCCGCCCGGGCGCTGGGCGACGACGCGCTGGCCGTTCGGGCCGCCGCGCTCGCCCGGCGGATCCCCGTCGAGTGGCCCAACCCCGACGTCTGCCACGGCGCGGCCGGCTCCGGGTTCACCCAACTCCGCTTTGCGGCCGAAGGCTTCACCGCCGAAGCCGCCGGCGACCCGGCCTTCCTCGACCGCGCCGCCCACTGCGGCCACGCCCTGCTCGCCGCCGCCCGGCACGAGCCGTACGGGCGGGTGTGGCCGGTGCCGGCGGACTTCGACTCGGCGCTCGCCGGGATCACCCACCTCGGCTTCGCGCACGGCGTGGCCGGTGTGGGCGCCTTCCTGCTGGCCGCCGCCGAGGCGACCGGCGACCGCGACCTGCTCGCCGGCGCCGTCGAGGCCGGGCACACACTCGCCGCGACCGTCCGCTGGGACGCGCCGCGCGAGAGCGCCTGGTGGCCGCAGAGCGCGGACGATCCGGACCGCGTCAGGCTGGCGCACTGGTGCAGCGGCTCGTCCGGCGTGGGCACCTTCCTGCTGCGGCTCTGGCGGGCCACCGGCGACGCCACCGCGCACGGGCTGGCGCTGGCCGCCGGGCGGGCCGTACTGGCCGGGCGCTGGCACGGCGGGGTGAGCGCCTGCCACGGCCTGGCCGGCGACGGCGAGTACCTGCTCGACCTCGCCGAGGCCGCCGATGTCGCCGATGTCGCCGACGGGCAGGAATTCCGTTCCGGCGCCGAGGAGTTGGCGCAGCTGATCGCTGCCCGGTCGGCGCTGCGGGGCGGCCTGCTGGTGCTGCCGGACGAGACCGGGACGGGCTGCGCGGCCGGCTACGGCACCGGCGCGGCGGGAGCGTTGGCCTTCCTGCTGCGGCTGCGGCACGGCGGCCCCCGGCTCTGGGTGGATCCGGTGCCGCCCGCCGTACGCCGGTCCCAGGGTGCGGCAAGCGGGGTGAGCGGGGCATGAACGTGGCCACCCGGACCGTCGCGCAGGCGCTGCGCCGACTGAGTTTCACCTTCGCCGCCGACGGCGGTCACGCCGCCTGCCTCGCCTCGGCCGCCGACGGCGGCTGGTACGTGGAGAGTTGGCGGCTGCCGTCGGACGGCGGGCCGGCCACTCCGCTCGCGTTGCCGCTGCCCGGCAACCGGTCGGAGAGCCTGCGTTCGCAACTGGTCGCGCTGCCGGACGGCTCGGTGCTGGTCTGCCGGCACGACGGCGAGCGGCACGACCTGGTCCGCCTCTCGTACGGCGAGAACGGCGCCGTGGAACAGCAGGTGGCCACGATCCGGATGCCCGGGCTGCGGCTGCTGCCGATCCCGACGCCCCCCGGGGCCGGTCCTCGGACGCCGGTGGCGCTCGCCCTCGGGACGGACACCCGCCCGGCGACCACCGCCTGGCTGGTGCGGACGGACGGCAGCGAGCCCGAACGGGTCGCCGAGATCCCGGGGTTGCACGGCGGCGGCGCCTGGCTGGACCACGCCGGGGCGCTGCTGGCGCTGGACCGGGTGAACGCGGGGCTCGTCCGCACCGTGGTGCTGGACCTGCGCAGCGGCACGACCACCCCGCTGCTGGAGATCGGCGAGCGCAGCAACGACCGGCTGGTGCTGTTCGACCCGGACAGCCGGTTCGCGATGGTGCGCAGCGACGCACCGGGCACCGACCGGCTCGGCTGGGGCGTGCTGGGCGGCGGCGAACCGCTGCGGTTCCCGGAGTGCCTGCACGTCGCGGGCATGTTCCTGCGGCCGGTCGCGCTGCGGCGGACGGCGGACGGCCCGCAGGTGGCGGTGCAGGTCGACCACGGCGCCGGCTCCGCGCTCGCCCTGTGGCGGGCCGCCGCCGGCCGGCTGGACCAGCTGCCGGTACCGCCCGGCCGGCTCGGCGCGGTCGGCCACTGGGGCGGGGCGGCGCTGCGGCTCCCGTACTCCTCGCCCGACCACCCGGCGGCGCTGGCCGCCCTGGACGTGGACGCGCTGCTGGCACACGGCCCGGCGAAGCCCGGGTCCGGCCCGATGCCGATGCCGCTGCCACTGCAACTGGCGCCGCTGGGCTCCGGCCTGCCCGGCCCGTGGCGGGACACCGTGCTGCCCTGGCAGCCCGGCGGTCCGCGCACCCCCCGCACCCAGCCGCCGGGTTGGCGGGTGGACGGCAGCACCGCACCCGGGGACGGCGGCCGCTGGCAGCCCGCGCAGAGCCTCGAACTCGCCGGCCCGGCCGGGCCGTTGGAGGCCGTGGTGTACGGCGGGGACACCTGGCTGAGCAGCCCGCACCTGGTGCTGGCGCTGCACGGGGGCCCGGCGGACGCCTGGCGGCTGGAGTTCGACCCGGCCCTTCAGCGGATGGCCGCCGAGGGCCTGGCCGTGATCGCACCGAACCAGCGCGGCTCCACCGGCTACGGGGTGGCGCACGCGATGGCCATCCGGGGCGCCTGGGGCGGGCCCGACCTGGACGACGTGCTGTACCTGCTGGACGGCATCGCCGGCCAGCGCGCGGCGCTCGGGCTGGAGCCGCCGGCCCTGTTCGGGGTCAGCTACGGCGCGTTCCTGGCGCTGCTGGCGGCCGCGCACGCGCCGGCCGAGCAGGTGTCCCGCTGCGCGGTGGTCGCGCCGTTCCTGTCCGGCGCCCGGCTGCTGGCCGAAGCGGCGGCCCCCGTACGGGCGTTGACCACCCGGCTGGCCGGCGACGAGCCGATCACCGACGCCCGTGGCCCGCGCGACGTCCTCCAGCTGGCGCACCGGCTGAGCGCCCCGCTGCTGGTGGTGCACGGCAACCGGGACGAGGTCGTGCCGGTGAGCCAGTCCCGTTCGCTGCGGCACGAGTTGCTGCGGATCGGCCGGGTCGAGGGCGCGGACTTCCGGTACGTCGAGGCGGCCGGATCGGGCCACGAGGTGCTCGCCGAGGAGGGCGCGGCCGTGCTGCACGAGCTGCTGGCCGCCTTCCTGCGGACCGGCCGACCGGGCTGACCGGAGCCCCGACACCTCGGTACGTCGACACCTCGACTCCTCGACTCCTCAGGACGTCGGCACCTCGACATCTCAGGACGTCGACACCTCACCACACAGACTCCCGGGCCCGACGCGGCCCGGGGCACCACCCCGGCGCGGCGGACCGAGCCGCCCGGGGGCGACACCCGATGCCCGCAGGCAGATCGCGGCGGGCGTAGTTCCAGGGGAGGAACCCGATCATGGAGAACATGGTGGACTTCGAGACCGACCTCGCGGCGCTGCAGGACCTGCCGGAGACCGAGTCCGTCGAGCTGACCGGCCACGGCGCCGGCTGCCAGTACACCTGTCTCATCCTCACCTGCCTGATCTTCACCAACAGCTGATCCAGGCGGTGAGCCGTGGGTGCCGTCCCCGCCTGTCCGGACTGGCGGGGACGGCACCGTCCGTTTCCCTGCACGTGCCCGCCCGCCCCCCCTACCCAACGTTCTGACGTTCCGACGGGAGCTCCGACTTGCCCCGCCGCCCCACCGGCTGGACCCTCGCACTCGGCATCGCCCTGCCGGTCGAGGCCGCCACCACGCTCGCCCTGCCCGCCGCGCTCGCCGCGGCCGTCGACGCCACCCTCGGCCACCGGCCCGGGCCCGGCGCCTTCGTACGGCTCGCCCTCGTCCTGGGCGTGGCCGCCGCAGCCAATGCCACCGCCGCCGCGGCCGGCCCGGCCTGCTCCGCCGAGGCCACCGCCGCCCTGCGCGGGCGCCTCGTCCGCCACCTGCTCACCCTCGGACCCGGCGGCCGGCTCCGCCACGGACCACCGCCCGGCGACCTCGCCGCCCGCCTGCTGGGCTCGGCCGGCGACGCGGGCGGCCGACTGCCCGCCGTCCTCGGCGCGGCCACGGCGCTGCTCACCTCGGCGGGCGCGATCGTCGGGCTCGGGCTGCTGTCGCCGTGGCTGGCGCTCGCCTTCTTCGCGGGCGTCGTCCCCGGCGTGGTGCTGATCCGGCTCTTCCTGCGCGAGGCCGGGCCGGTGTTCGCCCGCTACCAGGAGGTCCAGGCCGACCTTGCCGCCCGGCTCAGCGGCGCCCTCACCGGACTGCGCAGCATCCACGCCGCCGGTGCCGAACAGCGCGAGGCGGCAAGGGTGTTGGCGCCGCTTCCGGAGCTTGCCGCCGCCGGGCGCGCGCTCTGGGCGGCGCAGCGGCGCACCGCCTGGCAGGCCACCCTGCTGATCGCAGTGGTCGAGGTCGCGGTGCTCGCCACCGCCGGGGCGCTCCTCGCCGACGGCGCCCTGGCCCCCGGCACTCCGTCCCCCGGCACCCTGGCCCCCGGGGCGCTCGCCGCCGCGGCCGGCTGGGCTGCCCTCGGCGCGGGACTCTTCGAGCAGGTCGAGGCGCTGGTCGCGGTGGCGCACGCCCGCGCCGGGCAGGCCCGGACCGACGAACTGCTGGCCGTCCGCCCGGCCGAACCCGGCCTGGCGGCCCTCCCCGTCGGCGGCTACGGGGAGGTCGTCCTGCGCGGCGTGGTGGTGCGCGACGGCGACCGGGTGCTGCTCGGCCCGCTCGATCTGACGATCCCCGGCGGCCGCACGGTCGCACTGGTGGGGCGCTCCGGCTCCGGCAAGTCGCTGCTGGCCGCGCTGCCCGGGCGGCTGCTCGACCCCGACGAGGGCGCCGTACTGATCGACGGTGTCCCGGTGGACGCGCTGGCCCCGTCCGAACTGCGGCACGCGGTCGGCTACGCCTTCGCCCGGCCCGCCCTGGTCGGCCGTACGGTCCGCGACGCGCTGGCCGGCGCCGGCCCAGCCGAGGCGGCGGCCGCCCGCGCGGACGGCTTCCTCCAGCGGCTGCCCCGGGGCTGGGACACCCCGCTCGACGAACTCCGGCTCTCCGGCGGCGAACTGCAACGCCTCGGCCTGGCCCGGCTCCTGGCCCGGCCCGCCCGGGTCGTCGTCCTCGACGACGCCACCTCGGGACTGGACCTCGCCACCGAGTACCAGGTCAGCGAGGCCCTCGACCGCGCCACCCTCGGCCGCACCCGGCTGGTGGTCGCCCACCGCGCCGGGGTCGCCGCCCGCGCCGACCTCGTCGCCTGGCTCGACGCCGGCCGCCTGCGCGCCCTCGCCCCGCACACCACCCTCCTCGCCGACCCCGACTACCGCGCCGCCCTGTCGGACACCGCCCTCCAGACGGCCTCCGCCTGATGGCCCGCCACCGCGCCCCGTCCGACGGCGGCGCAGGAAGTCGGCCCGATCGACTTCCCACGCAACCGCCCGCCCCGGCGCCCGGCACGAGAAGTCGGCATCGCCGACGGCCCGCAACGGCCGGGGCCCCGCGCCGGCCCGGCGCGGGCCGAATGCCCGGCACCGGAAGTCGGCGGCGCCGACTTCCCGCGTCCGCCTCCCCCGGATGGGCGCTGCTGTTCCGGCAACTGGCCGTCACGCGCGGGCCGCTGCTCCGCCTGCTCGGCTGGTCCGGGGTGGAGGCGCTGCCGCCGCTGCTGTCCGGGCTGTTCGTCTCGGCCGCCGTCGACCAGGGGTTCCTGGCCGGGCGGCCGGGGGCCGGGGTGGCCTGGCTGGCCGGGTTCGGCGCCGCGATGGCCGTCCGGGCCTACGCGGCGCGGGCCGGGTTCCCGCACCTGGCGGGGGTGGTGGAGCCGTTACGGGACGCCCTGGTCGAGCGGGTGGTCCACAGCGCGCTCGCCCGGCCGTCGGCGGATCCGGCCGAGGTCGCCCGGCTCGCCGAACAGGTGGAGTCCGCACGGCAGTTGACCGCCACTCTGCTACGCACCCTGCGCGGCGTCGGGGTCACCCTGGTCGCCGCCCTGGCCGGCCTGGCGCTGCTGGCGCCCGCCGTCCTGCCGCTGGTCCTGCTGCCGCTGCTCGCCGCCGGATTCCTCTTCTTCCGTCTGCTGCGCCCGCTGGTGGCGCGGCGGAGGGCGGTCGTGCTCGCCGAGGAGCGGCTGGCTGCCGAGGCGGGGCGGGCGCTGCACGGGTTGCGCGACGTGCAGGCCACGGGCACCCGGGAGCAGGTCGCCGAGGCGCTGACCGGGGCCGCCCGGGCGAGCGCCGCCGCCGCCCGCGCCCTGGGCCGGGCTTCGGCCCTGCGCGCGCTGGTCGTGGCCCTCGGCGGTCGGCTGCCCGTCCTGGCCGTTCTCGCCGCCGCGCCGTGGCTGCTCGCCCGCGAGGCCCTGACCCCCGGCGAACTGCTCGGCGTCGCGACCTATCTGCTGCAGCAACTCGACCCGGCGGTCAGGACGTTGGCGGGGACGGTCGGCGGCTGGCTGCTCAACCTCGCCGTCGTCCTGGACCGCCTGGCCGCCACCACGATCGACCCCCCGGCGGACGCCGCCCCCAGCACGCTGCCCGGGAGAGCCCCGGGGCAGGAGCCGGAGGTGCGGGTCAGCGGGTTGGGGTTCGGGCACGGCGGGGCCGGGGCGCCGGTGCTGGAGGGCCTGGAGTTCGGGTTCGGGCCCGGGGAGCACGTGGCCGTGGTGGGGGTGAGCGGGGCGGGGAAGTCGACGCTGGCGGCCCTGCTGGCCGGGGTGCTGGCGCCGGCGGGCGGGGCCGTGTCGGTGGGCGGGGTGCGGCCGGACGGGCTGGCGGGGGCGGCGCGGGCGCGGCTGGTGGCGCTGGTGCCGCAGGAGGCGTACGTGTTTCCGGGGCCGGTGCGGTCCAACCTGACCTGGCTCTCCCCGGAGGTCACGGAGGAGCAACTCGCCCGTGCCGTCAGCTTGCTGGGGGCCGATCGACTGGTCGCGCGGCTGGGCGGCCCGGAGGCCGTCCTGCGCGATCCGGGCGTGTTGTCGGGCGGGGAGCGGCAGTTGCTCGCGCTGGTGCGGACGTATCTGTCGCCGGCGCCGGTCGTGGTGCTGGACGAGGCGACCTGCCACCTGGACCCTCGTACGGAGGAGCGGGTCGAGCGGGCGTTCGCCGCCCGGCCCGGGACTCTCGTCGTGGTCGCGCACCGGATCAGCTCGGCCCTGCGCGCGGACCGGGTGCTGCTGCTGGACGGCGGGCGGGGGGTGCTCGCCCGGCACGGCGATCTTCAGGTGCTGTCCCCGCTGTACCGCGAGTTGGTCGGTCACTGGCTGGGTTCGACGGCAGGTCGCGCGTCATGATCTCGATAGGATCTCGTCCGTTCCGGCCGTTATGGTGGCCGGGGCACGGGCCGCGATCACCGGCTGTGGCGCGTACCGAGCGCCCGATCGGGGACCCGACCGCGCGCCGCCAAGCGCCGGCCGGGCGCCGATGACCTGCACCCTCCGCACGGAAAAGACGATTTCTGATGTCCGACACCCTCACCGACACCACCGGACCCACGGCCAACGGGACCGACGCCGACGAGAGCACCGCCTGGGACGCCTCGTCGCACGGCCGGCACCGGGGCCGGTCCGCCGCCGACGACAAGCCCGAGGCCGACCCGCACGGCCGGCACCGCGCCGCGGCGGACCGGGGCTGAGCACACCCACACCGGGAGGGCCCGTCGGGGGGAGCACCCCCCGGCGGGCCCTCGTCGCGTCCTGGGTCCTGGGTTCGGGGTCCCGGGTCCTGGGTCCTGGGTTCGGGGTCCCGGGTCCTGGGTCCTGGGTTCGGGGTCCCGGGTTCGGGGAGGGCGCGCGGCTCAGCGCCCCAGCGTCACGACCGTCCGCAGCGCCTCGCCGCTGCGCATCTGGGCGATCGCCTCGTTGACGTCCGACAGGTCGACGCGGTGGCTGATCATGCCGTCGAGGTCGATCCGCCCGGCCCGCCACAGGTCGACGACCAGGGCGATGGTGCGGGCCACCGGCGCCCCGCCGTAGAGCGAGGGCAGCAGGCGCTTCTCGTTGAAGAACAGCTCGCCCATGGTGAACTGCGCGAGGTCGTCCTGCGCGCCGGCGCCGATCACCACGACCGCGCCGCCGCGTCGGGCCGCGTCGTAGCCGGCCCGGACGGTCGCGGACCGGCCGACGGCCTCGAAGACGTAGTCGAAGCCGCCGCCGGGCAGGCCCTTCGCCGTCGCCTTGAGGTCCTCGGGGGCGATCGCCTCGGTCGCACCGAAGGCCAGTGCCCGCTCGCGGCGCGAGACGACCGGGTCGACGACGGTGATCCGGGCGGCGCCGCAGACCCGGGCGCCCTGCACGGCGGCGACCCCGACCCCGCCCGCGCCGATCACCGCGACGGAGGCGCCGGGTTCGACCCGGGCGGTGTTGACGGCGGCGCCGACGCCCGTGGTCACCCCGCAGCCGATCAGCGCGGCGGCCTCGTACGGCAGGTCGGCGGGCACCTTGATGACGGCGTCCGCGGCGACCACGACCTCCTCGGCGAACGCCCCGGTGCCGTAGAACCCGGAGGCCTCGACCGCCGCGCCGCCGTCCTCGAAGCGGAAGCCGGGCGCACCGAGCCGCCGCAGGCTGGCGATGCACAGGTGGCCGCGGCCCCGCTCGCAGTGCGCGCAGCGGCCGCAGGGCGCCATCCAGCAGAGCACCACGCGGTCGCCGGGGGCGAGGCCGGTCACGCCCTCACCGACCTCCACGACCTCCCCGGCACCCTCGTGCCCGGGGACGAACGGCGCGGGCTGCGGCAGGACGCCGCTCATCGCCGAGAGGTCGGAGTGGCAGAGGCTGGCGGCGCGCATCCGGACCCGTACGGCGCCCGGCCCGAAGCCGACGGCCGTCACGTCCTCCCGGACGTCGAGGGTCTCCTGGCCGGTCTTGTGCAGGACGGCTGCGCGCATGGGGCTGCTCCCGGTGTGCCTCGTGTGCTCGGTTTCCACGGTCGGGCCCGATTCTGACACGGGCGACCCGACCCGACTAGAACACGTTCCAGGGCCGCTGTGGTCCACCCCTCTACCGTCGAGTAGGGTCCGGGTCGAACGCGTTCGCGCACGTCCCGAGCCCGAGGAGCACCGTCATGTCCGACCTGCTGGAGAGTGTCCACCCGGCGGCCGAGGTGCTGGCGGCGTTCGAGGCGGCCACCGGGTTCATGCCGGTGGACGAGGGGCTGGCGCTGTACGCGGCGGCGGTGACGGCGGCGCGGCGCACCGGGCTGCCGCTGCTGGAGATCGGCACCTACTGCGGCCGCTCGGCGGTCCTGCTGGCGGCGGCCGCCCGGGAGGCCGGGACGACCGCGCTGACGGTGGACCACCACCGCGGCTCGGAGGAGCAGCAGCCCGGCTGGGAGTACCACGACCCGACGCTGGTGGACCCGGAGGTGGGGCTGATGGACACCCTGCCGCGGTTCCGCCGGACGCTGCACGCCGCCGGGCTGGAGGAGCACGTGGTGGCCCTGGTGGGCCGCTCGCCGCGGATCGCGGCGCTGTGGGGGCGGCCGCTGGCCCTGGTGTTCATCGACGGCGGGCACACCGACGAGCACGCGACCGGCGACTACGAGGGCTGGGCCCCGCACCTGGCGCCGGACGGGCTGCTGGTGGTGCACGACGTGTTCCCGGACCCGGCGGACGGCGGCCAGGCCCCGTACCGGGTGTACCTGCGGGCGCTGGCCGAGGGCTTCGAGGAGGTCTCGGTGACGGGCTCGCTGCGCGTCCTGCGCCGGACCGCCGCGAGCTAGCCGCCCGCCCTAGCCGCCCACCGCCCGATCCGCCGCCCGATCCGCCGCCCGATCCGCCGAGCGGCCCCACAGCCCTGCACGGATGCTCTAACGTCGTGCCGGAGCTGTCGGGCGGAGGTTCGAACGGTACGGTGTCCGCGCAGCACCAGGCAGAGCATCGGCGGACGGTGGGGGCTAACGGTGGGGGCTAGCGGCACATGACGGACCAGCACAACACCGCTCCGGCAGTCTGGGACCCCACCGCGCGCGGCGGCGCGGGCGGCTGGGTGCGCGGCCCGCAGCGACCCGCCGAGCCCACCCCGGCGCAGCCCACCCCCGCTCAGCCCACCCCCGCTCAGCCCGCCGCCGGCGCCGTCGGGGACCAGGGCCCGCCGCTGGGCGCCCGCCCGTACCTGGCCGCCCCGCAGCCGCCGTCCGTGCCGCCGCCGGCGCCGTTCCCCTCCCGCGCGTCCGCGCAGACCCCGGGCCCCGGCTACGTGTCCGGCGAGGCCCCCGGCCCCGGCTACGTGTACCCGCCGCAGCCGCCCGCCGGCCCGCAGCAGCCCCCGTACGTCCCGTACCAGGGACAGCCCGACTACCCCGCCGCTTACCCCGCCGACCACCCCGCCGACCACCCCGTCGGCTACGAGGACCTGGACGACGAGGACCGCCCGAGCAACCGGAAGGCGCCGCTGCTGATCGGCTTCGCGCTGCTCCTGGTGGTGGCGGTCGGCGGCGGCCTGCTGGTGGCCGCCCGGAACAGCGGCGACAAGAAGGACCAGGCCTCGCCCGCCCCGCCGTCCGCCTCCGCGACGTCCACCGGGAACCCGTCGGCGGGCCCGGCGCCCACCGGTACGGACGCCGCGCCGAACGGCGCCACCGACCCGGCCTCGTCCGCCGCGGCGCCGTCCCCGACCGCGAGCGGTGCCGGCGCCAACGCCAAGACGCAGGCGCAGGCCCTGGACGGCCTGCTCACCGA
The DNA here is from genome assembly GCF_042882025.1 of Kitasatospora sp. NPDC058243. Classification (NCBI taxonomy): domain Bacteria; kingdom Bacillati; phylum Actinomycetota; class Actinomycetes; order Kitasatosporales; family Streptomycetaceae; genus Kitasatospora; species Kitasatospora sp. NPDC058243. The sequence continues at coordinate 40,421 of NZ_JBHVWW010000034.1, read as the reverse complement.
GGGCGAGAGCGCGAAGGCCCCGATCGGCAGCGCGGTCGCCAAGGTGAGCAGCTGCCCGGCGAAGGCCGACATCGAGAGCGCGGCGCAGGTGTTCGACAACGGCGCCAAGCAGCGCGACGGACTGCTGCGCAAGCTCGCCGGGCTGAGCGCCTCCGACGTGCCGGGCGGCGCGGACGCGATGGCGTCGCTGAAGTCCGCCTGGCAGCTGTCGGCCGACATCGACCGGGCGTACGCGAACTGGGCGCGGGCGGTCGCCGGCCAGGGCTGCTCGGGCTCGGCCCCGAACACCGCCGACAAGAAGCGGGCCGACGAGCTCAACCCGCAGGCCACCCAGGCGAAGAAGGACTTCGCGGGGAAGTGGAAGCCGATCGCCGACACGTACGGCCTCACCCCGCGCACCCAGGACAGGATCTGATCCACCCGTGACCGGCCCGAACTCCCGCCCGCCCCGCCGTTCCACCCTGCTGCGCGCCACCACGGCGGTGGGCGCGGCCGTTCCGCTCTGCCTGGCGAGCTGGCTGGGCTGGCAGTCCCTCGGCCACTCCGCCGCGGTGGGCGGCACCGCCGCACCGGCCACCTCCCCGACCGGAACCGCCACGCCGGGCACCACCGCACCGGAAGCCACCACCCCGGAAGCCACCGCACCGGAAGCCACCGCACCGGAAGCCACCGCACCGGGAACCACCACGCCGGGAACCCCCGCCCCAGCCCAGACGCCGAACACGCCCGCCCCGTCGGACACCCCGGTCTCCCCCACCGCGCTCGCCGGCCGCACCATCCTGCTCGACCCCGGCCACAACCCCGGCAACTCCGCGCACACCGCCGAGATCAACCGCCTGGTCGACATCGGCAACTCCCGCAAGCAGTGCGACACCACCGGCACCGAGACCAACTCCGGCTACACCGAGGCCGAGTACGCCCTGGACGTCTCCCACCGGGCCCGCGCCATCCTGGCCGCCCGCGGCGCGACGGTGGTGCTGGTGCAGGACGGCGACCGCCCGTGGGGCCCCTGCATCGACGAGCGCGCCCGGGCCGGCGCCGACGCGCACGCCGACGTGGCGCTGTCGGTGCACGGGGACGGCGGTCCGGCGGGCGGCAGCGGGTTCCACGTGATCCTCCCGGCGAAGGTGGCGGCCGGGAAGGCGGACAACGCGGCGATCGTCGAGCCCTCGCGCCGGCTCGGCCTGCTGCTGCGCGAGCACTTCCGCGCCGCGACGGGCGAGCCGTACGCGGACTACACCGCGAGCGACGGCCTGGACACCCGCTCCGACCTGGGCGGCCTGAACCTGTCCACGGTGCCGAAGGTGTTCATCGAGTGCGGTAACATGCGCAACCCGGTGGACGCCAAACGGATGACGGATCCTCAGTGGCGGCAGCGGGCGGCCCAGGGGATCGCCGACGCGCTGACGGCGTATCTGACCACCCGGTAAGGGAGTTGGGCCGGGGCGGCGGACGGCGTGCGCGCCGCCCGGGTCGCGCCTTTGGCAACGACTTCGCCCCATTCCCGGTCCCGCCGTGCACCGGCGGTGCGGTTGGGCCTAGGCTTCTGGTCCGTTCGGGAGTTTCGGCCGGTCAGCCCGACCGCACGAACCGCCGTCCACGACACGTCAACGAGGGGAACGTTAGTGAATCTGCGCGCTCTCACCAGGGGAGACGCCGCCGTCGCCGGCGCGGCCGTCCTGCTCTTCATCGCCTCCTTCCTGCCCTACTGGACGGTGGACTGCACCGGCCGGTACTGCGGCGACACGTCGCAGAACGCGTGGAGCACCCAGTTGTTCCCCATCCTGCCGTCGATCTACCTGCTCGGCATCGCCGCCGCGGTGCTGATCCTGCTGCACCGCTTCCAGGGCGAGGCCGCGGCCGGGCGCCAGGTGCTCGGCCTGCGGCTGGACCAGTGGGGCATCGCCTTCGCCGTCGTCGCGCTGTGGACGGCGCTGTGGTCGCTGGGCGGCGGCCCGGCCGGCGGCAGCTTCGGGCACGGCTTCGGCGCCTGGCTCGGCCTCATCGCGCTGATCGTGCTGGCCGGTGCGGCCGCGGCCGCACCGCTGGTGCCCGCGCTGAAGGCCCCGCTGGTCGCCGACCGTCCGGCGGCCGTCCCCTACCAGGGCGGCTACCCGGCCCCGGGCCAGCCCGGCCAGCCGGCGCAGCCCGGCCAGTACGGCTACCCGGCCCCGGGCCAGGACCCGAACCAGGCCCCGGCGTACGGCGCCCAGCCGGGTGGCTACGGCTACCCGGCGGCCGGCCAGGCCCAGCCGGTGCAGGCCGGTCAGCCGCAGGACACGGCCGCCGCCCCGCAGCCCGTCCCGGCCGCGCAGCCGCAGCCGACCCCGGCCGCCCCGGCGGCCGACTTCGCACCGTTCTGGTTCGCCGTCCCGGCCCCGCGCTCGCTGGCGTCGAAGGACAACCCGGCGGGCGCCCCCGTCGGCGAGCTGGTGCCCGGCACCTGGTACCTGGCGGTCGAGCAGCGCGGCAGCGCGCTGGTCGCCCAGCTGCAGGACGGCACCGTCGGCCTGCTGGCCGACACCTCGGGCATCCAGCGCGGCTGACGCCCCCGCCAGTACGACGAAGGGGTGGGACCGGATCTCTCCGGCCCCACCCCTTCGCGTTGCCCGTACGGGCCTCAACCGTCGTACGGGCCTCAGCCGTCCGTACCGGCATCGGCCACGGCTACGGGCCTCAGCAGCAGTCCTGGACCACCAGCCCGGCGGGCAGCTGCTCCCCGCCGAAGACCGCGACCGTCGCCGGGTCGCCGCCGAGCGCGGCGACCGCGAGCAGCAGTGCGCCGGCCGTCCAGGTGGTGCGCTCCTCCGGCCAGACGGCGTCGTCCTCGAAGACGTACCCGGTCCAGTAGGAGCCGTCCTCGTGCCGCAGGTGCTTCTGGATCCAGCGCAGGATCTCCACGGCGCGGTCGGAGCGGCCGATCGCCCAGAGCGCGAGGGCGAGTTCGGCGCTCTCGCCGCCGGTCACCCACGGGCGGTCGCTGACGCAGCGCACGCCGAGGCCGGGGACGACGAAGCGGTCCCAGTCCCGGTCGATCCGTTCCAGCGCCGCGTCGCCGCGCAGTCCGGTGCCGAGCACCGGGTAGTACCAGTCCATCGAGTAGCGGCCCTTGTCGAGGAACCGCTCGGGGTGGTGGGTGATGGCGTGCCCCAGCCGGCCGGCGGCGAGCTCCCAGTCGGGCTGCGGCTCCTCCAGGTACTCGGCGATGGCCAGCCCGCAGCGCAGCGCGTGCAGCATGCTGGACGAGCCGGTGAGCAGCGCCTCGTCGGTGGCGGTGCCGTCCTCGTCGAGGCGCCAGGCGATCGGGCCGCCGGGCAGCCGCTGGCCGACGATGAAGTCCAGGGCGCGCCGGACGACGGGCCAGATCCAGTCCAGGAAGGCGTCGTCGCCGGCGCTGAGGTGGTGGTGCCAGACGCCGACGGCCACGTAGGCGCAGAAGTTGGTCTCCTTGGCCCGGTCGGTGACGGCGCCGTCGGTGTAGGCGGCGTACCAGGAGCCGTCCGGGTTCTGGGTGGCGGCGAGCCAGCGGTAGGCGGCCTCGGCGGCGGCGTGCTCGCCGGCGGTGTCGAGGGCCATGGCGGCCTCGGTGTGGTCCCACGGGTCGAGGTGGTGGCCGGCGAACCAGGGTATGGCGCCGTCGGGGAGCTGTTCGGCCAGGATGCTGCGGACGGTGCCGGCGGCCTGCTCGGCGTCGAGCACCCCGTCGAGCAGCAGTGCCTCGGGGACGGCGGCGGTCATGCGTCCACGCGCCCGGGCTCGGTCCGCCGCGGCTTGGACGCGTAGGCGACGAAGCTCTTGCCGATGACCGGGTTGAGCGCCCGTTCGGCGGCCTTGGTGAGGGTGCTGATCACCGGGGTGCCGACGATGTCCCAGACCAGCAGCTGGTGGTAGGCCTTGACCGGCAGCGCCTTGTCGTTGTTCACGCCGACCGCGCACTTGATCCACCAGTACGGCGAGTGCAGCGCGTGCGCGTGGTGGGTGCCGTAGGGCTCCAGGCCGGCGTCCTTGAGCTTGCCGAGCAGTTCGTCGCCCCGGTAGATCCGGATGTGGCCGCCCTCGACCTCGTGGTACTCGTCGGACAGCGTCCAGCAGATCTTCTCGGGCAGCCAGCGCGGCACGGTGACGGCGAGCAGCCCGCCCGGCTTGAGCACCCGGAACATCTCGTTGAGCACGCCCTTGTCGTCCGGTATGTGCTCCATCACCTCGGAGATGATGATCTTGTCGAAGTAGTCGTCCTCGAACGGCAGCGCCAGCGCGTTGCCCTCCATCGCGACCGCCGACGCGCCCTCCGGGGCCTCGCCGGCCTGCTCCATCGCGGCGAACCACTTCTGGACCTCGGCGATCTCCTCGGCGTTCTGGTCGAGGGCGATCACGTTGGCGCCGCGGCGGTAGCACTCGAACGCGTGCCGGCCCCCGCCGCAGCCCAGGTCGAGCACCCGGTCGCCGGGGGCGAGCGGGAAGCGCGAGAAATCGACGGTCAGCACTGCAGGGCTCCCATTCCTTTTGCTACCAAGCGGACTTGACGCCGCGTCAGTTCGATCCGCTACCGCTCCGCACCGGGCGGCCGGGGCCGCCGGGCGGGCGCCGCGCAGGGCGGCCGGAGCGACTCAGGGCACGTACCGCCAGCCCGGCCCGGAGCGGGCCCGGGCGCCGGCCCCGGTGGCGATCGCCGCCCGGTAGGCGTCGGCGGTCAGCTCGGCGGCCCGCGCCCAGGTGAACCGGGCCAGCACCCGCTCCCGGCCGGCCGCGCCGAGCCGGGCGCGCAGCCGCGGGTCGTCCAGCAGCCGGCCGAGCGCCGCCGCCAGCCGGTCCGGCTCCCCCGGCGGCACGGCCAGGCAGGTCTCCCCGTCCGGCCCGGCCACCTCGGGGATCGCGCCGCCGGTGGTGGCGACCAGCGGGGTGCCGGTGGCCATCGCCTCGGCGGCGGGCAGCGAGAAGCCCTCGTACAGCGACGGCACGCAGGCCACCTCGGCCGAGCGGTAGAGGTCGACCAGCTCCTGGTCGGTCAGGCCGCTGCGGAACTCGATGTGGTCCGCCAGCCCGAAGCGGCGCACCGCCTCCGCCACCGGGCCGTCCTCCTTCTGCGGCTTGCCGACCACCACCAGGTGCGCGGGGCGCTCGGTGCGCACCTTCGCCAGCGCCTCGACCAGGAACACCAGGCCCTTGAGCGGGACGTCCGCGCTGGAGGTGGTGACGATCCGTCCGGGGACGCGGGCGATCTCCTCGGAGGGCGACCAGAGCCGGGTGTCGGCGCCGATCGGCACCACCGAGATCGCGCCCGGCGCGGCGCCCAGGTGCTCGGCGATCTCGCGCTGCGAGGTGCCGGAGACGGTGATCACGTGGTCCAGCCGGGCGGCGACCCGGCGCTGCATCCGGGTGAAGGCGTACCAGCGGCGCAGCGACAGCCGCTTGACCCGGGTGGTGGCCGCGTCCAGCTCCAACTGCCGGTCCACGGTGATCGGGTGATGGATCGTGGTGACCAGCGGGAAGCCGTGCCGGGCCAGGCCGAGCAGGCCGTAGCCGAGCGTCTGGTTGTCGTGCACCACGTCGTAGCGGCCCTTGTGCCGGGCCAGGTACTGGCGGGCGCGCAGCGAGAAGGTCAGCGGCTCGGGGAAGCCGCCGGTGCGCATGGTGGCGAACTCCAGCACGTCCACCGGACTGCGGAACTCGCCGCGGGCGGGCGTGCGGAACGGGTCCTCGGCGCGGTAGAGGTCCAGGCTGGGCAGCTCGACCAGGCGCACCGAACCGGGGCCGTCGACCTCGTCCAGCACCGGGTACGGCTGGGCACCGATCACGTCCACGTGGTGGCCGAGCCTGGCCAGCTCACGGGAGAGGTGGCGCACGTACACGCCCTGACCGCCGCAGAAGGGGTCCCCGCGGTACGACAGCAGGGCAATCCGCAGCGGCTGCGCGGTCATCCTCGGGCCCTCATCTCTAGCTGCTATTCCTGTGCTGCTGCTGTCTCTGCGTTGGCGACGGCGCTGCCGCCGGTCGCTAAAGTAGATCAGGTTTCAGTGGCTGTGGAACTCGTCATCGACCATGTGAACAATGAGAGACCTCGAAGATACCGGCCCGTAGCTTTCCCTCAGGAGCCAGGGCTGGTGATTCCCGCCACGCCGACCCTGCCGACCTTGTGGAGCACGCCGCCACCCCCGCGCCCCGGGAGCACTCCTTGCCGCCGCCGACCACCTCCACGAGCCCCACCACCCCGCCCCCCGCGCAGCCGGGCGAGCCGCCGCTGACCGCCCGCCAGGCCGAACGCCGGCGCCGGATCCTGCGGGCCGCCACCGCCCTGGCCGCCCGCGGCGGGTACGAGGCGGTGCAGATGCGGGAGGTCGCGGAGACCGCGCAGGTCGCCCTCGGCACGCTCTACCGGTACTTCCCGTCCAAGGTGCACCTGCTGGTCGCGGTCATGCTGGAGCAGTTGCAGGGCCTCCAGGAGCACATCCGGCGCCACCCGCCGACCGACCCCGAACCGGCCCCGCGGGTCGCCGACACGCTCACCCGCGCCTTCCACGCACTCCAGCGCGAACCGCTGCTCGCCGAGGCGATGGTCCGGGCGCTGTCCTTCGCGGACCGCTCCGTCGGCGCCGAGGTGGACCAGGTCAGCACCGCCACCGGCCAGCTCATCCTGGACGCCATCGGCCAGTCCGGGCCACCCAGTGAGAGCCAGCGCGCGGCCGTCCGGGTGATCGAGCACACCTGGCACTCCGCCCTGGTCGCCTGGCTCTCCGGCCGCGCCTCGATCGCCGAGGTCCGGGCCGACCTGCACACCGCGGCCCGGCTGCTCACCCTGCCCTGACCCCGCCCTGACTGGAACCTGTTCCTGCCCGGACAGGAGGGGCCGACCGCCCCCGGCGGTTAAAGTCGACGGACAGCACAACTTCATCCCGTCCCTCCCCCGGGGGAAGCCGGTGCGAATCCGGCGCTGACCCCGCAACCGTGAGCCCGGCCCCCGCGACGGCCCGGGCGAGTCGGACCGCCCGTGGAGGGGCGAGCGGCCAGCCCGGGCCCGCCACGCGCACCGCCCGGCACCGTCGAGGACTACGGAACGGCCCCGCCGGGCCACCACCGCTCACCGAAAGGCACACCTCCACCATGCTCACCGCCGCCCGCCTGGGCGCCGCCGCCCTGTCCGCCGCACTCCTCGCCGGCGCCACCGCCGGACCGGCCCTCGCCGACAGCCCCGCGCCCACCCCCGCCGCCGTCCCCGACGGCCTCTACGGCAAGGGCGACCCGACATACGACGGCGTCTGGCGGCAGTCCCTCGCGCTCACCGCGCTCGCGGCGGCCAAGACCACCCCGGCCGACTCCGCCGTCGGCTGGCTCACCGGACAGCAGTGCGAGGACGGCGGCTGGCCCTCCTTCCGGGCCGCCGGCGCCGCCTGCGACCCCAAGACCGAGGACAGCAACGCCACCGCCGTCGCCGTCCAGGCCCTCGTCGCCCTCGGCGGGCACCAGGAAGCCGTCGACAAGGGCGTCCAGTGGCTCAAGGCCACCCAGAACGCCGACGGCAGCTGGCCCTACAACCCCGGCAGCCCCGGCGACGCCAACTCCACCGGCCTCGCCGTGAACGCCCTCTTCGCCGCCAGGACCGACCCGGCCGGCGTCGCCAGGACGGGCAAGAACGCCTTCGACGGGCTCGCCCTCTTCCAGCTCGGCTGCGCCGCCCCCGCCGACCAGCGCGGCGCCTTCGCCTACCAGCCCGACCCGTCCTCCGGTGCGCTCGCCCCCAACACCCTCGCCAGCGCCCAGGCCTCGCTCGCCGCCGCCGGCGGCCACCTCCCGGTCGCCACCACCGCCCGCACCGACGCCGCCCCCAAGGCCCTCGGCTGCGACTCCGCCGCCACCTCCGCCACGGCTGCTCCGGTCGCGCACGCCGACTCCGGCGAGGCCGCCGGGGCGTACCTCACCGCCCAGCTCGCCGCGGGCGGCAACCACCTCACCCTCACCACCCCCGGCGCCGCCCCCACCCCCGACTACAACGCCACCGCCTGGGCCGCCCTCGGCCTCATCCAGAGCGGCCACCCCCAGCAGGCCGCCGGCGCCGTCGACTGGCTCGCCAAGGAAGGCGCCGGCTGGACCAAGGGCGGCACCGACGCCGCCGCCACCGCCAGCCTCCTGCTCGTCACCCAGGCCGCCCAGCGCGACACCGCCCCGCTGACCGCCCAGCTCACCGCCCTCGGCCCGGCACCCAAGGCCACCGCCAGCCCCGCCCCGACGACGGCGGCGTCCAAGAAGGACGACGGCATCGGCCAGTACTGGCCGATCATCGTCGGCCTCCTCATCGGCCTCGGCGGCGGCCTCCTCCTCAGCCTCCAGCGCAAGCGCGGCCAGAGGCTGTGACACCCCGCCCGGTCCGCCTGGCCCGCCGCGTTCTCGTCCCGCTGCTCGGTGCGGTGCTCCTGCTGGTCGCGGGGGCGCCGGCGGAGGCGGCGACGGGGTACCGGTACTGGTCGTTCTGGCGCGGGGCCGACGCCGGGTGGCTCTACCAGCAGCAGGGGCCGGCCGTCGCCGTGCCGCCGGACGGGGCCGTCGACGGGTGGCGGTTCGCGGTGAGTCCGGACGGCGGGCAGCAGGCCGCGCAGCCCCGGGCGGCGGGCGACTTCGCCGCCCTCTGCGCGGACACGCCCGCGCAGGCGGGCCGCAAGCGGGTCGCCGTCGTGCTGGACTTCGGCACCGCCGCCGACTCCGGCTCGGGCTCGGGCTCGGGTTCCGGTTCGGGCTCGGGTTCGGGCTCCGGCTCCGGCTCCGGCTCCGGTTCCGGTTCCGGTTCCACCGAGGCTCCGCCCGAGCAGCGGAGCGCGTGCGCCAGCGTCGTCTCGAACGCCACCTCGGCCGAGGTGCTGGCCGCCGTCGCCCCGCCGCTGCGCTACGACGCCAACGGCCTGCTCTGCGCCATCGCGGGCTTCCCGAAGGCCGGGTGCGCCGACCAGCTCGGGTCGGCGGCCAAGCCGGCCGGCCCGTCCGGCGGCGGCTCGGACTCCGGCCCGGACGTCGGCCTGATCGCCGGTGGCGCGCTGATCGCCGTGCTGGCCGGCGGTGCCGTCTGGCAGGCGCGCCGCCGCCGCACCTCCTGACGCCGCCTTCCCCCTTCCCATACCCCTCCGGACCCCTCCACCTGGACTGACCCATGAGCACCGCCCGCGCCACCCGCCCGCCCACCGGACCCCGGCAACTGCACCCCGGGGCCTGGTGGTTGTGGGCGCTCGGGCTGGGCGCGGCGGCGACCCGCACCACCAATCCGGTGATCCTGCTGCTGCTCGCCGCCGTCGCCGGGTACGTGGTCGCGGCCCGGCGCGGCGACGCGCCCTGGTCGCGTTCGTACGGCGCGTTCCTGCGGCTGGGCCTGCTGGTGCTGGGCATCCGGCTGGTGTTCGCGGTGCTGCTCGGCTCGCCGGTCCCGGGCACGCACGTGCTGTTCACGCTGCCCGAAGTGCCGCTCCCCGCCTGGGCGCAGGGAGTGCGGATCGGCGGCCGGGTGACCGTGGAGGGCCTGCTCGCGGCGCTGTACGACGGGCTGCGCCTGGCCACCCTGCTGGTCTGCGTGGGCGCCGCGAACGCGCTGGCCAGCCCGGCCCGCCTGCTGCGCGCCCTGCCCGGCGCGCTGTACGAGGCGGGCGTGGCGGTGGTGGTGGCGATGACCTTCGCGCCGAACCTGGTCGCGGACGTCCGCCGACTGCGAGCAGCCCGCCGCCTGCGCGGCCGCACCGACCGGGGGATCGCCGCCGTGCTGAGCGTCGGACTGCCCGTCCTGGAGGGCGCGTTGGAGCGTTCGGTGGCGCTGGCCGCGGCGATGGACACCCGCGGCTTCGGCCGCACCGCGGACGTCCCGCGCCGGCTCGCCCGCGCGACGGCCGCGCTCACCCTGGCCGGCCTGCTCGGAATCTGCCTGGCCGCGTACGGGCTGCTGACCGCCGGCGGCGCGGGCTGGGCGCCACCGGTGCTGCTGCTGGGCCTGGCCGCCGCCTTCGCCGGGCTACTGCTCGGAAGCCGACGATCCGTCAGAACCCGCTACCGGCCGGACCCTTGGGCGCTGCCCGAGTGGCTGACCGCCGGTTCGGGAGCCGCCGTCGCCGGGTTGACCATCTACCTGTCCACGCGTGACCCGGCCGCCTTCGCGCCCACCGTCGTCCCGCCGACCGTCCCCGCGCTGCCGCTGACCGCCGTACTGGCCGTACTGCTCGGCCTGGTGCCGGCGTTCGCCGCCCCGACCCCGCCCCGGAGGGCTTCGTGATCACCTTCGAGCAGGTCTCCGTCCGGTACGCGGACGCCGCCGCCCCCGCCGTCGCGGACGTCGACCTGACCGTCCCCGAAGGCGAACTCTGCCTGCTGGTGGGCCCGTCGGGCTCCGGCAAGTCCACCCTGCTGGGCGCGGTGAGCGGGCTCGTCCCGCACTTCACCGGCGGCACCCTGCACGGCCGGGTCACGGTCGGCGGCCGGGACACCCGCGAACACCGGCCGCGCGAACTCGCCGACCTGGTCGGCACGGTGGGCCAGGACCCGCTGGCGCACTTCGTCACCGACACCGTCGAGGACGAACTCGCCTACGGCATGGAGTCCCTGGGCCTGCCCGCCGACGTGATGCGGCGCCGGGTCGAGGAGACCCTCGACCTGCTCGGCCTCGCCGACCTGCGCGACCGCGCCCTCACCTCCCTCTCCGGCGGCCAGCAGCAGCGCGTCGCGATCGGCTCGGTGCTCACCGTGCACCCGCGCGTCCTGGTCCTCGACGAGCCCACCTCGGCCCTGGACCCGGGCGCCGCCGAGGAGGTGCTGGCCGTCCTCCAGCGGCTCGTGCACGACCTCGGCACCACCGTGCTGATGGCCGAGCACCGGCTGGAGCGCGTCGTCCAGTACGCCGACCAGGTGCTGCTGCTCACCCCGGGCGCCCCGCCCGTCCTCGGCGAGCCCGCCGAGGTGATGGCGCACTCGCCGGTGCACCCGCCGGTGGTCGGCCTCGGACGGCTCGCCGGCTGGCGGCCGCTGCCGCTGTCCGTCCGCGACGCCCGCCGCAAGGCCGCCGGGCTGCGCTCCCGGTTGGACGGCCTGCACCCGAGCGCGGCCTCTGCGGCTCCGACCGCCGCCCCTGCTTCGACCGCCGCCCCGACCGCCGCCCCGACCGCCGCCGCCGAGCGCCTCGCCGTCCGGCGCGGCCCCGTCCAGGCCCTGCGCGGCGTCGACCTGGCGCTGCACCCCGGCGAGATCACCGCGCTGATGGGCCGCAACGGCGCCGGCAAGTCCACCCTGCTGGGCAGCCTGGTCGGCCTGCACACCCCCGCCTCCGGCCGGGTGACGGTCGGCGGCCGCACCCCGCACCGCACCCGCCCGGCCGAACTGATCCGCCAGGTCGGCCTCGTCCCGCAGGACCCGCGCGACCTCCTCTACGGCGAGAGCGTCACCGCCGAATGCGCCGCCGCCGACACCGACGCGGACGCCACCCCCGGCACCTGCCGCGCCCTGGTCGAACGACTGCTGCCCGGCATCGCCGACACCGCCCACCCGCGCGACCTCTCCGAAGGCCAGCGGCTCACCCTCGCGCTCGCCGTCGTACTCACCGCCCGGCCCCCGCTGCTGCTGCTCGACGAGCCGACCCGCGGCCTCGACTACGCCGCCAAGGCCCGGCTGGTGGAGATCCTGCGCGACCTCGCGACGGAAGGCCACGCCGTCCTGCTGGCCACCCACGACGTCGAACTCGCCGCCGAACTCGCCCACCGCACGGTGATCCTGGCCGAGGGCGAGATCGTCGCCGACGGCCCGACGGCCGACGTCGTCGTCTCCTCCCCCGCGTTCGCCCCGCAGGTCGCCAAGGTGCTGGCACCCGGCCCGTGGCTCACCGTCCGCCAGGTCGCGGAGGCGCTGAGCGCATGAGCCGCCCTGTTCCTTCCGGTGTTCCTGCTGGTCGCCCCGTCCCGCTCGGCCGCCGATCCGTAGCGGCCCTGCTCCTGACCTCCCTCGTCGGCGTGACGGCCTTCGGCTGGCCGCTGCTCGCCTCCACCAAGTCCGCCCTGGTCGGCCACTCCACCGACGCCCCCTGGCTGTTCGCCCTGCTGCTGCCGCTGCTCCTCGCCGTCGTCATCGCCCAGATCTCCGAGGGCCGCACGGCGGGCGGCGGCGCGCCCGGCCTGGACGCCAAGTCCGTGGCCCTGCTCGGGGTGCTCGCGGCGGCGGGCGCGGCACTGCGGCCGCTCGGCGCGGGCACGGCAGGACTGGAGCCCATGTTCTTCCTCATGGTGCTGTCCGGCCGGGTGCTCGGGCCGGGCTTCGGCTTCGTCCTCGGTTCGCTCTCGATGTTCGCGTCCGCGCTGCTCACCGGCGGCGTCGGGCCCTGGCTGCCGTTCCAGATGCTCGCCATGGGCTGGGTCTGCCTCGGCGCCGGCCTGCTCCCGGGCTCCGCCCGCCTGCGCGGCCGGCGCGAACTCTGGCTGCTCGCGGGCTACGGCGCGCTGGCCTCCGTCCTCTACGGCACGATCATGAACCTCCAGGGCTGGCCGTACATCGCCGGGCTCTCCGGCTCCATCTCCTTCGTCCCCGGCGACCCGCTGCCCGCCAACCTGGTCCGCTTCGCCGCCTACTGCCTCACCACGTCGCTGGGCTGGGACCTCCCCCGCGCCGCCCTCACCGTCGTCCTCTGCCTCACCCTCGGCACCGCCGTCCTGCGCGCCCTGCGCCGCGCCACCCGACGGGCCGCCTTCGACGCACCGGTGACGTTCCGGCCGCCGGACTTCCGGCCGCCGGGCGGGTGAACTCCACCTCCCCGCCCCGGGGTCGACTACATCAAGGTCCGCGACACCCCCTGAGCCCGGCACTCCCCGCACACCTGCCCGACCCCGGCCACGGGCCGCCCGCACAAGCCGTCCCGCCCAGGGCACTCATGTCGGCGCGGCCCGCCGCTTGCCCTCGGAGTCAACGGGGCCAACGGGGTCAACGGAACGGGCGGCACCTTCGCCAACCTCCCCGCCAGCACCGCCCCCACGCTGTGCGTGACCCGCTCCGGCAAGGGCGCGGCCAGAATCCCCGCCAGCGCCTCCCCGCTCCACCCGCCAGCGAGCAACCCCTCCACCCGCGCGGCCTGATCGCACAGCGGCTTGCCCGCCAGCGCCATCTTGGGCTCCCTGCGCCCGAGTTCGAGCAGCAGCGCCATGCCCGCCGTCAACTTCTCGGGCGGAGGGACGGAAGGAACTTCCGCTTCCTTCACCCTCACCTTTCCGGAAGGGCTTCCCGCCTTCCCGGCGCACGCCACCCCAGCTCCGGGCCCACCGGCGGCCGGGGACACGGGAAGCGGCGGCAGGGCGTGAACCGCCTTGCCCGTCACCGGCACTTCGTGCACCGAGACGATCGTCCGCACCTGCCCCGTCACCGGATCCCGATGCGTCCACCGCACGTAATGCCCGGCCGCTTCCAGCTCACGGAGAGCCCGCGCCACCGCCGCCCGCCCCTCGACGCTCTTCGCCGCCAGCGTCCGGATGTCCTCCCGCGCACCGTCCGGCAGGCTGAGCAGGTAGCTGAGCAGCCCACGCGCCGCCCAACTCAGTGAGTGCTTCCGGACGACGTGGCCGTTGTCGAGGATCGTGTACCCGGGCGAGTGCTTCGGGATACGATGAATGTGCATTCGGGAGCCTTTCACTCCTAGTGCCATTCCCCGGGGTGTTCCTGCACCGCCGGGGCTCACTTTTGCCGCGCATAGGCCGTCCCTCCGAACGCCCGCGCCGACACAATGATCACCGTAATGTGCTAACCAAGCGTCAAACTCCCCACCACATCACCCAAACGGACGGCGCAAACGCGCACCCCCCAGCGCACGCCAGCCTCACAAGCCCGGGGCGCACTTCCCAACCCCTGCTGTCAGCCGATCACACAGTCCGGGCCATCCAGCCCCACCCGGTGCTCACCCGCGACGGTGTCGGCGCATTGCCCACAGTCGCCGACCGGGCCCGAAGCGGTGCCGCGATCCGCCTCCATCAGTTCCACCGGAACGCCCAATTCGCCCCACGCACACGGGCTTCCAGGTGCTCACGCCGCGCCGCCGGGTCCCAGCGGATGCCGTACCCGTGTGTCGCGGCCGGATCCAACTCCCGCACCGCCTGCCGCGACAGCCTGGCCGCCCTCGACTCAGCAATCGTCTCCGGCATGATGCCGGAGCGGCACTGCATGCTGCCCGGCCCCTGCTGCGCCGACCCATCCCCGTTCCCGAGCGACGGGCCGCGCTCTGGGTGGATTCCGCGCGGGCGTACAGCCAACAAGGCAGACTGGCCGAGGGATACAAAGCGCTCAGAATCGCGGAGAGCTGTGCGCCGGAAGACATCCGTCGGCGCCCCAGCGTGCTGGGGTTGGTTGGCGACATGGCCGCCCGCGACCGTCACGGCGCTGTCCCGGAACTTCGCCGCTTCTGCCAGGAATTGGGAGTCCAGGGTTGACCGACCAACGCGAACCGTTCCTCTACGTCGTCGTCTGCGCCTCGGGCATCGCGGACGACGTCGGCACCTTGATCAGCGCCGCCCACACCGAAGGCTGGAAGGTCGGCGTCATCGCCACCCCCCATGGGCTCGGGTTCATCGACGCGGAAGCCGTCGAACGCCAGACCGGCTACCCGATCCGCTCGGCTTGGCGCACCCCCGCAATCCCCCAGCCGCTTCCCCCGGCGGACGCCATCGCCGTGGCGCCCGCCACGTTCAACACCATCAACAAATGGGCCGCCGGGATATCCGACACCCTCGCGCTCGGCATCCTCTGCGAGGCGTACGGGCTCGGCATCCCCACTGCCGTTCAGCCCTACGTCAACTCGGCCCAAGCAGCTCACCCTGCGTACGGCGAGAGCCTGGAACGACTCCGCTCGATGGGCGTCCTGATCGGCGACTACATCCCCCACAAGCCGAAGTCCGGCGGAGGCCGCGACAAATACAACTGGACCCACGTCCTCGACCTGCTTCGCCCCGCACTGACCTCGATCACAGACCAGAACTGACAACGCGCCAAGCTCGCCGTCCGCCACGAAGTGACCGTACCGGTCGCAGCCATCGACGAGCGGCCATGACCACCTCGGTCATCGTTCGACGCCCGGCTCGTACAAAGGCAGGAAGTGGATGACCGGTTCCTCATACGGATGAGCCGCGCGCACTGCTCGCAGCACCGCCTCGGCCTGCTCGGCCTTCGGGGTCAGGACGAGCAGGCCCTTCCCGTTCGTCCACACGGCTCGCACGTCGAGGCTCCGCAGGCGCCGGCTCTCCACCCGCCTCACCCCGACCGACCCGTTTCTCGGCCCTCCATGTGATTCTCCACACCGGCCGATCTTCGGCCGAACCCCACCCCTCGTCACCGCAACGGTTGCCAACGTTACGTACTGTGCTGATAGGCGAGTTGACGTCAAGTCAGCCCGCCGATCGCAGGACGCCTAACGCCATACGAGGAGAGGGCCCGACATGTCCCGACCAGCACACATCGCCATGGTGAACATCCCGGCGCACGGCCACGTCAACCCCAGCCTGGAGGTGATGCGGGAGCTCGTCGCCCGCGGCCACCGGGTCAGCTATGTCAACGACCCGTCGTTCGCCGAGCAGATCGAGTCCACCGGCGCCCAACTCGTACCCCACGACACGACCTTGTCGATCGTCAAGGGCGGGGTCGACCCCAACATCGGGGCCGGCGTGCACACCATGATCTTCGAGGAGGCGCAGGCGATGCTGCCGCGACTGCGCGAGGCCTTCGACAACGACCGGCCCGACCTCGTCCTGTACGACTTCATGGCGTACGCGGGCCGGGCGCTGGCCGACGGCTGGGGCGTGCCGTCCATGCTGATCTCGCCGTCCATGATCATCCGGGAGGACTCCCACCTGGCGCGCTTCGAGATGGCGCGGGAGGCCTTGGAGGCGGACAAGATCCCGGAGCGGTTCGCGCAGTGGCTCGCCGACAACGGCGTGCCGGCGGGCGAACCGTTCGGGTACATGCTGCGCCCGGATCGCGGGCTGGCGCTCATCCCGCAGGTGCTCCAGCCCGAGATCGAGCTGGTCGATCCCCAGATCTTCTCCTTCGCCGGGCCCTGCCTCGGCGCCCGCGAGCACCAGGGCGGCTGGACCCGTCCGGAGGGCGCGCAGAAGGTGCTGCTGGTCTCGCTCGGCTCCACCTTCACCCACCAGCCCGACTTCTACCGCGCGTGCCTGGAGGCCTTCGGCGACCTGCCCGGCTGGCACGTCGTGCTCCAGGTCGGCCAGGCAACCGACCCGGCCGAACTGGGTACGATCCCGGCCAACATCGAAGTGCACCAGTGGGTGCCGCAGTTCGCCGTACTCCAGCAGGCCGACGCGTTCGTGACCCACGCCGGAATGGGCGGGTGCAGCGAGGGCCTGTACTGCGGGCTGCCGATGGTCGCGGTGCCGCAGGCCGCCGACCAGTTCGACAACGCGGACCGGCTGGTCGAACTCGGCGTCGCCCGCCGACTGGACACCGCGCAGGCCACCCCGGAGGCGCTGCGCTCCGCCGTACTGGAGCTGACCGGCGACCCGGCGGTGACCGCCCGGCTGGACGAGCTCAGCCGCGAGGTCCGCGCCGGCGGCAGCGCAGCCAGGGCCGCCGACCTGGTCGAGGCCGCCCTCGTCTGAACCACCCGTCCGCCACCGCCCCGCCGCCCGGGGCGGTGGCGGACACCCCACCGGCCGTCGCGGCGCGCACCGTCGTTCCCTCCTCCCCAGGAGACCCTGTTGACCGAGATCATCCTCATGTCCGACCCACAGGTGGCCGCCGTCCCCATCCAGGACTGCGGCGACCGCCTCCTGGACGTACGCGAGCACGAACTCCTGCTGGACAGCCGCAAGCGCGACGACACCGGGGCGTTCGCCCACCTGCGGTCCGGCGTACTCGACCGACTCCTCGAAGCCCAATCACACCTCCCGGACGGCCTGCGGCTGCTCTTCGTCGAGGGCTACCGCCCGCCGGCCCTCCAGAGCCGCTACTTCGACGAGTACGCCGCCGAGTTGCGCGCCGCACACCCCGGCTGGCCGGCCGCACAGCTCCGCTCGGCCGCGAGCCGCTACGTCTCCCCGCCCGAGATCGCACCGCACAGCGCCGGCGCCGCCGTCGACCTCACCCTGGCCGACGCCGACGGCCACGAACTCGACCTCGGCACCCGGGTCAACGCCAACCCGGAAGAAAGCGCCGGCGCCTGCTACACCGACGCCGCCGACCTCTCCCCCGAAGCCCGCACCAACCGGCAACTCCTCAGCCACACCCTCACCCGCGCCGGCCTCGTCAACTACCCCACCGAGTGGTGGCACTGGTCCTACGGCGACCGCTACTGGGCCCTCGCAACAGGAGCATCAGCCGCCCTCTACGGCCCCGAACACCTGTAACCCTCACGCAGCCGCCCTCCTACGCCCGCCGCAAGCTCCGCCCGACCCGCCGACGACATGACGGGCCACCCAGAGCGCCCCGGGGCTCGGAAGCCCCGGGGCGCATCGGTCACTCGGTGAGGCGTCAGGCCTTGGGGCCGGCGGACTGGACGACCTCGAAGGACCAGAGGGTGGAGCCGGAGGCAGCGGGGCGCTTGGGGGCCTCGCCCTCCGGGGCGGCGGGGCGGTGGGCGGCCTGCATGGGGCCCTCCATCCACGCCTTGAAGTCCTCCTCGCTGCGCCAGCGGGTGTAGACGAGGTACTGGTCGGTGCCCTCGACGGGGCGGAGGAGCTCGAACCACTCGAAGCCGTCCGAGTTCTCCACCGCGCCGGCGCGGGAGGCGAAGCGCTGCTCCAGGACCTCCCGCTGCTCGGCGGGAACCGTCAGTACGTTGATCTTGACGACGGACATGCCGCTCCTTCTGCTCCGCCGGGGCCGCGGGTGCGGCCGCCGGTCCGGTGACTGTCTGCGGTCAGCAGTCTCCTACACCTCACACCGCGCGGGTCGAGCGATCCGGGACCTGTCGATCGAGACGGCTTGCGGCAAAGGGCCCGAAGTGCAGGCGGAGAAGGTGCGTGCAAACCCGGTTGGAGAACCCGAAATCCAACCGAATGGGGCACAGCCATGGGTATCGGCGACAAGTTCCGGGACAACGCCGAGCAGCTGGAGGAGGAAGCGAAGGAGCGTCTCGACAGCAAGGCTGGACATGCGCCGTGAGGCGGGCTACGCCTCCGGCGGCACGCTATAGCGGCTCAGCGCGTCGTCCGCCGTGGACTTGTCCAGCAGGCGCAGTTCCCACGGCCCAGAGTTGACGTCGAAGTCCTTGCCGAAGCCAACCCACTTGCCGGCCATGCGGCGGCCGGTCGGGTCGACCAGCAACTGAATGGCACCGTGATACCTGGCCCCCTGGTAGTAGCCGTCCTGTGCGGTCTGTTCCACCCAGGAGCCCGTCACGATGTTCCGATCAACGGTGAGATCGAAGGACAGCGGCGAGTCGGGATTGGACGATGCACCGGGGAGGGATCGCCCCGTGATCCGGTTGCCGTTCTGGGACAGCACGACGTGGTGCAGGCCGGTGAACGTGTTCTCCCGACTGCTGCTGAAGAACTCGTAGTGGCTGACCCATACCCCCGAGTAGTCCTCACCCGTAGGAGCGGGCGCAGCCTGCACGGGCACGCCCGGTTCATCACTGGTCACGTCGTGCCCTCCCGTACCGTCCACGCTGACCCTTGGCGGCAACTGTGGCGACTCGAAGCCGAGGCGGTCAACAGGGAATCTTGGTGACAGCTTCAAGGGCTCGAACGTACACCGGACGGGGATACCTCACCTCTCCCGACTCCCAGCGCTGAACCAGGCGCTTGCTGGCGTCGTTCGGCTCTCCCTGATCCTCCCCGACTGCCCGCAGCCGCTTCGCGAACTCGTCCTGGCTGAGACGGAGCCCGAGGCGTACGGCCCGAAGGGTCTCATTCGGCGTAGTCATGGCTAGACGATAGGCCCAAACATCGCCCAACGACGCCGAAATGACGTCTTGCCAGGACTCCGGAATGACGCCCTCGCGCCGTCGCAATGGCCCACAAGGTCGGGGCACGATCAGCCTGCTGACAGTCGGAGGACCACAGAACCGGAGTCGGAGAGCGGTGACGATGACACGCGAGGACCACGAGGCCGATCGACACAGGCGACCGCCCGGCAAACGCGCCAGCCCGGCCTTGATCGCCGCTTGCCGCGCCGACTACCACGAGGCCAAGGCGGACGACGATCGGCGTCCCCCGGACCCCTTCAAGTACGCCCCGCTGGGATGGGAGGACGTGACCAGTGGCGCCGCCTGACAGCCGGCCGAGGTGCGCCGTGTGCGCGTCCTTCGACAAGATCGCCCGCGCGTTCGCGGAGTCGCCCCAGCTTCCGGATCGGTCGGTGCTGCGCGAGATCGAGCTTCGCCGCCTGGCACACGAACTCACCTGTAATGCGGTGGCGCGTGTCGCTTCGTGAGATCGCCCGGCGGGCACCGGACACGCCCGCCCCGGACATTGACCAGTGCCCCGGCTGCCGGTACTTCGACTCCGCGCAAGCGCATTACCCCGCCGAGGACTTCCCCACGATCGCACGGAACTTGGCGCGCAGACAGGCGCAGCACATCACGGACGGCGAATGCCTGGTGATGCACGATGCCGACGAGTGAGCCGGAGTACCTGCCGCCGGATTGGACGAGTTTCCTGGGCGGGCCGGTGCCGTATCCGGTTGATCAGGACGACCAGGGCGGCACCGAGAAGGACACCGTGCCGCCCTTGGAACCCGTCCCCGACTCGCCGACCATGGCCCGCCTCAGGATCGCGGCGGCGATCGCCAACGCCCGCTCCCGCTGGGGGATTTGATACTCCCATCCCAAGGGGTGGGGACCGCAAGGAAGATCGAGAGAGAGGACAGTGCAATGACCGCCCGTCCCGAATTCGAGTTCGTCACCATCGCGGCGTGCCAGAACACGGTGCGCAAGGCGTGCCCGCAGGTGGCCACCAACATCCCCGGCGTCGTCGCCTTGCGCGACAGCGAGCGGCCCGGTGAGGTGGTCACCATGACCCGCGAGGCGTGGGCGGAGTTCACCGACGCCGTCAAGTGCGGGGAGTTCGACCTGAGCGCGTAGGAGACCTGTGGACTGTCAGCTGTGTGATCAGCCCATCGCGTTCGACCCGGAGACAGGCCAAGGCTTCTGCTTCCGGTGCGACCAGTGGGCGACCGTCTACCCGGATCAACCGGACCCGTACCGGTACACGCCCAAGAATCGGCCCTACCGGCCGAGGAGGCACGGGCCGAACGACCACCCGGGTAGCAACGGTGGGCAGTCCACGCCCGCATGACCCCGAAGACGGCCCCGTCCATGCATCGTCCCCCGTGACGCATGGGCGGGGCTTCGCCGTCCGGCGGCAGTTCCTACGACGGCCGATCAGCGCTTATGTGAGTGACTTGACACATTCGTTGATCTTGACGACGGACATGCCGCCCCTTCTGCTCCGCCGGGGCCGCGGGTGCGGCCGCCGGTCCGGTGACTGTCTGCGGTCAGCGGTTTCCTACGCCTCACACCGCGCGGGTCGGGCGATCCGGGGCCTGTCGATCGTGACGCTCCGCGGCAACTTGCCCGAAGTGCAGGCGGAGAGGGGGCGTGCAAGCCTGGTTGGAGAACCCGAAATCCAACCGAATGGGGCACAGCCATGGGTATCGGCGACAAGTTCCGGGACAAGGCCGAGCAGTTGGAGGAGGAGGCGAAGTCGCGCCTCGGCAACAAGCCCCCGAAGGCGGACGACGCCCAACAGAAGGCCGCCCAGACCCAGCAGCAGGGCCAACAGCAGGGCCAGCAGAACCTGGACGACCTACCGGACGACATCGACGACCGGAAGTAGCGGCCAAGACCGGGCGGGGACGGCCGAGGCAGATCCTCGACCGTCCCCGTACTCATGTCCGGACCGCTTCGCGGGTCAGGCGATCCACGGCGGGAGGAGGCGCTCGGCGTCGCGGGGGGCGAGGCCGCAGGCGCCTTCGGGGGTGACGGCGTCGGGGTTGTAGGCGTGGGCGGGGGACGGGCCGGCGACGATGGCGGTGAAGCCGTCGGCGGTGGTGATCCGGCGGGCGAGGTCGGCGGGGAGGACGAGGGTGTCGCCGGCGGTGAGGGGCACCGGGCCGTCGGGGAGGGTGACGGTGCCGGTGCCGGTGAGCAGTGTCCAGATCTGTTCGACGTCCATGGCGTGGAGCGGGCCGCTCTTGCCCGCCGCCATGTCGACCTGCCACAGGGCGAGGGTGGTTGAGCCCTGGGTGGGTGAGGCGTAGGTGGTCATGACGGCGTTCGGCGTCTCGGTGCGGCGGGCTTCGGCGTGGCGGATCACGGGCATGGCGAGGGAACCCCCTAAGATGGTCAATGGCGTTGTCTATATGGTCAATGAGGTTGTCTACCCATGTCAAGCGAGCCCGTGAGCACACCCACGAGCACACCCACGAGCGAACCCGCCCCGCCCGGCTTCGAGTTGCCGCTGCGCCTGCTGCTCACCTTCCGGACGATCATCGACGAGCTGCACGAGCGCATCGCCCGCGAGGGCCACCCCGACCTGCGGCCCATGCACGGCTTCGTCTTCCAGGCGATCGGACCGCACGGCACCACCGCCGTCGAACTCGGCCGCCGGCTCGGCGTCTCCAAGCAGGCCGCTGGCAAGACCATCGAGAACCTGGAGCAGCTCGGCTACGTCGAACGCGGCGGCGACCCGGCCGACGCCCGCCGCAAGGTCGTCCGACTGACCGCCCGCGGGGTGGACTGCCTGGTCCGGTCGGCCCGGATCTTCGACGAGCTGCGCGCCGAGTGGTCCGCCACCCTGGGCGAGGAGCGCCTGCGCGAGGTGGAGACGGCCCTGCGCCTGCTCGCCCCCGGCGACCCGTTCCGCCTCGATACCCCTCGCTGGTTCGGCGGCCCGTGAGGAAGAATCAGGAGCGGAACGAACCACAGGGGGAAGCGGATGAGACGGCTGGGACGGACGGTCGCAACGGCGGCCGTACTGGTGCTCGCGGCGTGCTCCTCGCCGGTTCCAGGGTCGCCGCTCCCCGAGCACATGTCCCCCGAGGCCCGCGGCTACCTCTCGGAGGCCCTGGACCTCATCCAGCAGAAGTCCCTGAACACCGCGAAGGTGGACTGGCCGAAGCTCCGCACCCAGGCCTTCGCCCAGGCGGCCACGGCCCGCACCCCGGCCGACACCCACACCGCGATCAGGGCCGCCGTCACCGCCCTCGACGACCACCACAGCCGTTTCTACCCGCCCGACCAGGCGGCGAAGGTCGACGCCGACCCGGAGGCCGTGAACACCCCGACCGCCCGGCAACTCACCGGCCGCATCGCCCAGTTGACCCTCCCGGCGGTGAACGGATCGGAGCGCACCTACGCCGGGTACGTCGCCCGCGGCCGTGCCGCCGTCGCCGAAGTGAGCGCCTGCGGCTGGGTGGTGGACCTGCGGGGCGAGACCGGGGGCGGGATGTGGGCCCCGCTGGCCGTCGCGGCGCCGATCCTCGGCGACGGCCCGCTGGGCGCCTTCGTCACCGCGGACGGCACCCGCAGCACCTGGTCGGTCCGCGACGGCGTGCCGTACCTGGACGACGCCCCGCAGGCCTCCCCCGCCGCCCACCACGACGAGGCGCCCGCCCACCACGACAACACGCCCGAAACGCCCGTCGCCGTCCTCACCGGCCGCGCGACCGGCAGCGCGGGCGAGGCGGTCGCCATCGCCTTCATCGGCCGCCCGGCCACCCGCAGCTTCGGCCGGCCCACCTACGGGGTGCCCACCGGCAACGCCGCCCACCGGCTGTCGGACGGCGCCGTCCTGCTGCTCACCGGCGCCGCCGAGGCCGACCGCACCGGCCGGGTCCACGAGGGCCCGATCGAGCCGGACGAGGCGGTCGAAACGGCCGACCCCCGCAAGGACGACGACCCCGCGCTCGCCGCCGCCGTCGCCTGGCTCTCCAATCAGACCCCCTGCAAGGCAAGCTAGAACGACCGCCCCTCGCCCCGGTACGGCGGCTCGTGGGCGGGCCGGTCCGGGCGGTCGCGCCGGTCGGCGCAGAGGGTGGAGCTGAGGCGGGTGAGCAGGTCGGCGAGGTCGGCGTACTGCTGCTCGTCCCAGTCGCCGAGCAGGTCGGCGAGTTGCGAGCGCCGGGCGGCGACCAGCTTGACGGCCGCCTCCGCCCCCGGTTCGGTGAGCCGTAGCGGCAGCCCGCCGCTGCGGGCGGCGAGGCCGCGGCCCTCGACTTCCCGGACGGCGCTTTCGATGACGGCGATCGGGATGATCCGCCGCTCGGCGAGTTCGGCCGGCTCGACCGAGCCGTGGTGGTGCATCTGCAACAGCAGCCAGCTGGAGGCGGGTTGGAGGTCCAGACCGGCCCCCTCGGTGATCCGCCGGAAGAGGTCGCGCCGGGCCTCGCGGGTGCTCAGCACCGAGAGCGCGCGGGCGATCTCGTCCAGCGACGAGCGTTGGACGGGGTTGAGGCCGATGGATTCGCTCAGGTCGGGTGCGGTGACGGTGGAGCGCAGCTTCTGTTCGCGCAGGAACAGCGACAGCACGAAGGCGACCAGCGCGACGGGCACCGCGTACAGGAACACCCGGGTGATCGACTCGGCGTACGCGTGGTGGACGGCTTCCTGGACGACGGCGGGCAGCCGGGTGATCACCCGCGGGTCGGAGGTGATGGCCTCGGGGTGGAAGCCGGGTGGCAGCGGCAGGCCGGTGAGGGCGTCGGCGAGCCGGTCGCGCAGCCCGCTGGCGAACAGGCTGCCGAAGATGGAGACGCCGAAGGAGGCGCCGATGGAGCGGAAGAAGGTGGCGCCGGCGGTGGCGACGCCGAGGTCCTGGTAACCGACGGAGTTCTGCACGATCAGCACCAGCACCTGCATGACCAGGCCCAGCCCGAGGCCGAAGACCAGGAAGTAGAGGCTCATCTCGGTGGTGCTGCTGTGCTCGTCGAGCCGGGAGAGCAGCAGCAGGCCGACGGTGGTGACGGCCGTCCCGGCGATCGGGAAGATCCGGTAGTGGCCGGTGCGGGCGACGATCTGGCCGGAGCCGATCGAGGTGAGCAGCATGCCGAGCACCATCGGCAGCATGTGGATGCCGGACAGGGTGGGCGAGACCTGCTTGACGACCTGAAGGAAGGTCGGCAGGTAGGTGAGGGCGCCGAACATCGCGAAGCCGACCACGAAGGAGATCACCGCGACCAGGCTGAACGTCCGGGAGCGGAACAGCCGCAGCGGCAGCACCGGTTCGCCGGCCGTCCGCTCGACCAGGACGAAGGCGAGCAGCAGCACCAGGCTGAGCACGCCGAGCCCGACGATCTGCCAGGAGGTCCAGCCCCAGGTGGTGCCGCCGAGGGAGGTCATCAGCACCAGGCAGGTGGCGACGGCGGCGATCAGCACGGTGCCGAGGTAGTCGATCCGGTGCTGGCGCCTGGCCTCCTGCCCGGGCAGGACGGCGGCGATCACCACCAGGGCGACGATGCCGATCGGCAGGTTGATGTAGAAGACCCAGCGCCAGCTGAGGTTGTCGACGAACAGGCCGCCGAGCAGCGGGCCGAGGACGCTGGTCACGCCGAAGACGGCACCGAAGAGGCCCTGGTACTTGCCGCGGTCCCGGGGGGAGACGAGGTCGCCGACGATGGCCTGGGTGAGCACGATCAGCCCGCCGCCGCCCAGGCCCTGCAGCGCGCGGAAGGCGATGAGTTCGCCCATGTTCTGGGCGATGCCGCAGAGTACGGAGCCGAGCAGGAAGATCACGATGGAGGCCTGGAAGAAGCGCTTCCGGCCGTACATGTCGCCGAGCTTGCCCCAGAGCGGGGTGGCGGCGGTGGAGGCCAGCAGGTAGGCGGTGACCACCCAGGAGATGTGGTCCAGGCCGCCGAGGTCGCTGACGATGGTGGGCAGCGCGGTGGAGACGATGGTCTGGTCGAGGGCGGCGAGCAGCATCGCCAGCAGCAGGGCGCCGATCGGCACCCAGAGGTTGGGGACGGTGACCTCCGGCGGGCCGGGCTCGTACGCCGGGCTGCGGTCGGACGCGGCGCGCGAGTCCGTCATGGCGGCTCCGTAGGGTCGCGGGCCCCGGCCGAGGCGGCGGGCCCGTGCGGATGATCACTCCCAGCTCACCATGCTGTCAGAAATGCCCCGGTTTGCTCCCTCGGATTGAGCCGAACGTAGCCGCCGGGCCCACCGACCCAGGACACACCGCACCGACCCGACCGCCGGCACCGGGGACATCCGCCGCTCCCCGACCGTTCCTCGGGAAACAACCGCCACCAACCGGCACAACACCCCCGCCCGGGTCCGGACGCCCCTGTCCCCCCTCCGGGACGTCCTGCATAATCAGGCGCGATCGTGAGCCCGGGAACCGCCCCGGGGCACGCAGACCGCCCGAGAACCGAGGAGGACCGGCCGATGCCGGACCAGCACTGCCCGACGTGCGGCACCGCACGCTCCACCGGGTGCGGCTGCGTCCCGGACCCGAGCCTCACCGAGACGGCCGTCCTCCCGCACCTCGAAGGCCCGCCACTGGTCCGCCCGTACGTGCCGCAGGCGGTCGGCCAGGTCGCCGAGGAGCCCGTGGCGGACGTCCCCGCCGTCGACCCGTTCGCGACCACCGTCCTGCCGCCGGTCGCCCCGGGGCAGCCGGCCCCCGTCCACCCCGCCCCGCCCGTGGTGCCCCCGCTGGGGCCGGACGCCGACGCCTACGCCACCACCGTGCTGCCGCCGGTGCCCGCCTCCGGGCCGGGCGCGTACGCGGCGGCGACGGCCCCGCAGGCCGCGTCCGGCGGCGACCTCGGGGTCTTCCCCTTCGACCACGCGACGCCCGGGCCCGAGCCGGAGCCCGTCGGCGGCCGGGCCGCGCGCCGAGCCGCCGAGCAGGCCGCGCAGAACCCGCTGGCCCGGCACAAGCTGCTGCTGGCCGGGGTGGGCGCCGGCCTGGTCGCGCTCACCATCGGCATCGCGTACGCGGTGACGCCCTCGCCCGCGCCGACGACCCGGCAGGCGCAGCCGCTGCCCACCACCCTGGCGCCCGCGCCGGTGGAGCCGACCGCCCCGGCACCGACGGACCCGGCCACGCCACCGCCGCCGACCAGCGAGGCACCGAGCCCGACGTCGCCCCCCAGCCGCAAGCCGAGCCCGACGAAGACGGCCACCCCGGCGCCGACGCCGACCACCCAGGCCCCGGTCGCCGCTCCCCCGGCCCCCGCTTCCGCCCCGACCGCGCCCCCGACGCCCACGCCCACCCCCACCACCGCGACGCCCACGCCGACCCCGACCCCCACTCCGACCCCGACCACCCGGGTGCTCCAGATGGGGATGACCGGCGCCGACGTCAAGGACATGCAGCAGCGGCTGTGGGCGGCCGAGTGCGGATACGTCGACAAGTCGATGATCACCGGGACCTTCGACTTCTGGACCCGGTCGGTGCTCGGCGACTACCAGACCAGCAACCGGATCAAGGGCGAGACCTTCGTCTACGGCCCGAAGACCCGGGCCGCCCTGGAGGCCGACCCGGGCTGCTGAGCCCCGCGGACAAGGGGTCAGCCGGTGATCGCCCCGAAGATGCTGATGCCCGCCAGCACCACCATGATCGCCGCCGCGACCCGGATGATCAGCTTCATCGGCACGTACTTGAGCAGCTTCTGCCCGCCCACGATGGCGAGCCCGCCGACCGCGCACAGCGCCAGCCACGCGCCGAGGCCGACGGCCAGCGGATCGGCGTACTTGGCGGCCAGGTTGGCGGTCATGATCTGGGTCAGGTCGCCGAACTCGGCGACCGCGACGACCAAGAAGCTGGCCCCGGCCACCTTCCAGAAGCTGTTCGAGGACGGCTCCTTGGCGGCGTGCCCTTCCTCGTCGTCGCCCCCGCCGTGGAAGAGCAGCATGGCCGCACCGGCCAGGAACAGCACGCCGGTGACGCCCTCGACCCAGCGGTGCGGCAGCAGCGAGAGCAGGTGCCCGGCGGCGAGGGCGAGGACGACCTGAACGCCCATCGCCGCGGCGACACCCGCGAAGACGTAGCTGGCACGGTACTTGGTGCCGAGTACGAGGCTGGCCAGCGCGGTCTTGTCCGGCAGTTCGGCCAGGAAGATGATGCCGAACGTCAGCGCGGCCACGGTCAAACTCATCAGAAAGGGTCCCTCGGTCGGGCTGCCCGGCCTCCGCAGGTCCGTCAGGGGACGCTTCGGCCCGACAGCACTGGTCATGGTCACAGCACTGCGGCCGAAGGTCTCGCCGGCACTGACCCCGGAGGATCGGGTGCCCCGGGCGCCGGGCCCGTGAGGGCCAGTATGTCGACGGTCCGGTGGAGGGCTACTCCCCTTCAACGTGCTCAAGGGTACCCGACCGCGTCCAGTCCCCAAGGCGGCCCGGTACCCGCCCCCGTCCGGTACCCGCCCCGGCCCGGTCCCCAGCGCTCACCAGCCCCCGCGCTCACCGGCCCGCGCTCACCAGCCCCCGGCCGACCAGCTCCAGCACCACCACGATCGCCACCGACTCCACCGCCAGCAGCCCGACCAGCACGAACAACTGCACCGCCCCCGCCTGGACGGGCGAGGCGCCGCCGAGCAGCATGCCGACGAAGGCGCCGGGGAGGGTGACCAGGCCGACCGTCCGGGTCTGGTCGAGAGCGGGCACCAGCGAGGTCGCGGCGGCGGTGCGGCAGATCTCCAGCCGGGCGTCGCGGTCCTCGAAGCCGAGCGCCAGGGCCGCCTCCACCTCGCCGCGGCGCTGCCGCAGTTCGTCGAGGGCGCGCCGCCCGGCCAGCGAGGTGGCGGTGAGCGCGCCGCCGATCAGGATGCCGGCGACGGGGATGACGGACAGGCCCTTGGCCGGCAGCAGTCCGACGGCCAGCAGCAGGGCGAGCACCGGCAGCACGCCGGCGCCGATCGGCGCGGCCGCCCAGACCCAGTCGGGGCCGGGGGTCATCCGCCGCCCGGCGGTGCGCACCGCGACGGTGAACATCAGCAGCACGAACAGCGCCGACCACCAGAGCGAGCCGACCACCCAGCTGATCACCGCGGCGACGGCGGCCAGTTGCACCACCGCGCGCAGTCCGGCCCGCAGCACCGCGTGCCCGTGGCCGAGCAGGCCCCGGCCGGCCACCGCGACGGCGGCCAGCAGCAGGACGGCGGTGACCACCCCGAGCATCGGGGTGACGGGCAGCAGCTGACCGCCCGCGGCGGACAGGGGCACCGGTGTCAGATCCAGCTGGTGAACCACATCCGGTCCTGCCAGGACGTCATCGGGATCACCTCCGCCGTGTACAGCGGGTAGAAGAAGGCGAAGCAGGCGACGATGGCGAGCACGATCAGCCCGGCGCCGGCCGCGCCGATCCGGCGGCGTTCGGGGCTGCACCCGGCCGGGCCGAGGATCACCCCGAGCATCTGCGCGACGGCCAGGCACAGGAACGGCACCAGGACGACCATGTAGAAGGAGAAGACGGTCCGCTCCTGGTACTGGAACCAGGGCAGGTAGATCCCGGCGACGGCGCACAGCACGGCGCCCGAGCGCCAGTCCCGGCGGAAGAACCACCGCCACAGCAGGTAGACCAGGGCGAAGCAGGCCGTCCACCAGAGCAGCGGGGTGCCGAGGCCGAGGATCTGGGACGCGCAGCCGCCGGTGGCGGTGCAGCCGTGCTGCCCGTTCGGGACCTGCTCCCAGTACATGGAGACGGGGCGGCCGACGACCAGCCAGCTGAAGGGGTTGGACTGGTAGGTGTGCGGGGTGCTCAGCCCGGTGTTGAAGTCGTACATCTGCGAGTGGTAGTGCCACAGGCTGCGCAGCGACGCGGGCACCCAGCTCATCGACACCTGCGGCAGCGGGACGCCGAGGAAGGTGTCCGGGGACAGGCCGGGGCGGCCGTCGGCCCAGTGCCGGTCGTACCCGCCCTCGCCGTTGCCGCCGCTGGCGAGCCAGCCGGCCCAGGCGCCGACGTACACCACCAGGGCGGAACCGACCATGGCGAGGAAGGCGGGGACGGCGTCGCGGCGCAGCATCGAGCGCCAGGGGCGGCGGGCGCCGGCCCCGCGGCGGCCGGACTGGTCCCACAGGACGGTCAGCAGGCCGAAGGCGGCGAGGATCATCGCGCCGTTCCACTTGACGGCGCAGGCAGCTCCGAGGAGCACCCCGGCGGCGATCCGCCAGGGGCGCAGGCCGAGCCGGGCGCGGTCACCGTCGGTGACGCCGGCCAGCCGGGCGCGGACGTGGTCGCGGTCGATCAGGAGGCTGCCGAAGGCGGCGAGCACGAAGAACATCTGGATGCCGTCGAGCAGCCCGACCCGACTCATCACCAGTTGGAGGCCGTCGACGGCCATCAGCAGGGCCGCGGTGCAGCCGATCAGGGTGGAGCCGAAGAGCCGGCGGCCGATCCGGGCGAGCATCAGCACGGTGACGGTGCCGAGCAGGGCGGTCATGAACCGCCAGCCGAAGGGGTGCATGCCGAACAGTTGTTCGCCGATCGCCATCACCCATTTGCCGAGCGGCGGGTGGGCGATGAACTCGGGCGCGGAGGTGAGCGGGATGTGCTGCGGGACGGCCAGGATGTCGGTGTTGGCGTGGTCCGGCCAGCTGCCCTCGTAGCCCTGCCGCAGCAGCGACCAGGCGTCCTTGGGGTAGTACGTCTCGTCGAAGACGAAGGCGTTGGGGTAGCCGAGGTTCCAGAACCGCAGCAGGCCGGCGAAGAGCGCGACGCCGATCGGCCCGAGCCAGCCGGACCAGTCGGCCGACAGGCGGAGCAGCCGGCCCCGGGCCGGTGCCGGGGCGGCGGGGGCCGGGGCCTGGGCCGCCGGGGGGTGCGTGAGCGCCGCTTGCGTCATTGCCTCGCCGATTCGCCTGTCTCCTGTGCCGGCCGGGTCTCCTGTACCGACCGGGCCGGGCGGCCAACAGCCACTGACACTATGTGGCGGTGGTCGCGAAGCCAAGCGCGACGGGCGCCGGCCAGGTGACCCGGTCGGCGCCCGTCGGCACGCCTGTTCGATCGGCGGTCACGCCGCCGTCCGCAACTCCTCGTCGGCGGTCACGCCGCCGTCCGCAGCCCCCCGTCGGCGGTCACGCCGCCGTCTGCAGCTCCCGGACGACCGTGGTGCGGACCACGGCCGGGGCCGCGTTGTCCTGCTCCGGCGTGAGGTACGGGCGCAGCCGCAGCGCCAGGACGACGACCAGCAACGTGGAGCCCGCCATGGCCGCGAGGTAGAGCGGCCAGGTGCCGGAGCCGACCAGCAGCACGCCGACGGCGGGGCCGACCGCGATGGCGATCTGCTTCACCAGGGCGTACCCGGAGTTGTAGGTGCCGAGCAGCCGGGCCGGGGCGAGGTCGGCGACGATCGGGCCCATGGTGGGCGCGAGCAGCGACTCACCGACACCGAACAGGGCGTAGATCGAGACGATCGCGACCGTGGCGGCCATGGTCTCGGTCCGGATCAGGCCGGCCACCAGGGCCATCGCCCAGGCGCCGAGCCAGACCACGCCGGCCGCGGCCATCGCGGTGGTGCGGCGGCGGCGCGCGGTGATCCGCACCATGAACATCTGCAGGACGACGATGGTCAGCGCGTTGGCGCCGATCGCGAAGCCCAGGGTGGAGGGCGGCGTGCCGACGGTGTCGGTGGCGAAGGCCGCGACGCCGGACTCGAACTGGCCGTAGCAGGTGAAGAAGATCAGCCCGGCGAGCGCGCAGAGCCGCAGCATCGCCTTGTCGGCGACCAGCGCGCGCAGGCCGGTCGGGCCGTCGCTCTTCTCCTGGAGGGGGATCAGCGGGTTGGCCGGCATCCGGGCGGTGCCGGTGACCAGGGCCAGGCCGAGGAAGGTCGCCGCCTCGATGGTGAACAGCCGGGTGAGGCTGGCCGGGTCGGCGACGTTCACGATCTGGCCGCCGACCAGGGCGCCGATGCCCATGCCCAGGTTGACCAGGGTGAACTGGAGCGCGAAGGCGTGCGAGCGGGTCGCGGCCGTCGAGCAGCGGACGATCATCGTGGCGAGCGCCGGCTGGCAGGTGGTGACACCCGCGCCGAACAGGAAGGAGGAGACCAGCAGGGCCGGGGTGCCGGTGGCGTGACCGAAGGCGAACGCGCCGGTGGCGGCGAGCGCCGTGCCGGCCAGCAGGACCGGGCGGGGCCCGTACCTGTCGATGCCGCGACCGGTGAACGGGAGGACGGCGAGCGCCGCCAGCGCGAAGACGGTGAACACCATCCCGGCCGCCAGCGAACCCAGCCCGCGCACCTGGTCCACGTACACGAACATGTACGGCATCGTGAAGCCGCTGCCGAACGCGCTGAGCGCGTTGCCGATCTGGACGCGGCGCAGCGGGCCGCCCGCCCCGCGTCGCTGCCGCCTCTGCTGCTTCACCGTGCCGGTCACCGTGCACATCCCTTCCTGGATTCAACTGGATACTCTTAAGGTCCAGAAGATTTCAGAGCTAAAGTTTGACAAGATAAAGTCTTAGCACCGGAAGAGTGTCGAGTCAAAGGCTTAAGGGATTCACGCCTCCGTGCGACACTGGTCCGCATGACTACGGACAAGCCCGCGCCGGCCACCGCCAGGGAGCTCGGCATCGCCGAGCAGGTGGCCGTCTACCAGCGGGAATTCCCCACCGTGGACCCCCAGGTGGAGACCATCGTGCAGACCCTGTCCCGGGTCGCCCGACGGATGGGCGTGGCCTACGACCGGCAGCTGACTGTGCTGGGAATCACGGCCGCCGAGTGGGAGGTGCTCAAGGCACTGGTGGTCTCCGGCAGCCCGTACCAGCTCGGACCGGGCGAGCTGGCCAAGCGGCTCGGACTCACCCCGGCCGCGATGACGCACCGGATCGACCGGATGGTGGCCGAGGACCTGGTCACCCGGGAGCGCGACGAGACCAACCGGGTCCGGGTGATCATCGAGCTCACCGACAACGGCCGCGACAAGTGGCTGGAGTCGATGCGGATGGCGGCGGTGTTCGAGGAGGAGCTGCTCCAGGACGTCACGGGCGAGGAGCGGGCCGTGCTGTCCGCGATGCTGGCGCGGATGCTGCGGCGGATCGAGGAGAGCCGGCCGGACGCGCTCGGGCGCACCGCCGACCCGGCCTGAGTCGCGCGCAAAGCCGACGAGCGCGCGCGACGCGCCCCCGGCCCGCCCCTGCGGCGCGCCCCCGAAACGCAACGAGTCCGGCCCGCCGGGGGTGCTCCCCCGGCGGGCCGGACTGCTTGGTTCAGGTGCTGCGAAGGTCCGTCAGGCCCTCAGCTCATGCCGCCCGAAGGGTCAGCAGGCGCCGTTGTCGGTCCAGACGCCCCACTGGCCGCCCTGGCTCGGGTCGTCGCCCTTGGTCCACCACTTGTTGGTGTAGTAGTGGCCCTTCCACGAGACCTTGGTGCCGCCGGCCGCGTAGGTGGTGTTGGCGTCCCAGCTCGGGGCGGCCGGGCAGCCGGCCGGCGAGGTCGGGGTGCCGGTGGGGGTACCGGTCGGGGTACCCGTGGGAGTGCCGGTCGGCGTGCCCGTGGGCGTGCCGGTCGGGGTCTGGGTCGGGGTCGCCGTGCTGCTCGGGGTGCCGGTCGGCGGGGCCGGGCAACCGGCGGCGGAGCCGTTGGTGGCGTTCACCATCGTGTCGAACAGGCCGGTCTTGGTGCCCAGGTCGTACAGCGAGAAGGCGAAGGAGCCGCCGAGGCCGTTGCAGTGCGCGTAGTCGAGCTTGGCCTGGATCGACCGGGTGTCCTCACCGCTCCAGAAGGTGTTGCCGTCGTAGAAGTACGTGGCCTTGGCGTCGTCGTCCCAGAAGGTCTTGGACGGGTTGTCGACGAAGCCCGCGAGCTCCTTGTACATCTGGATGCCGGGGACGTTGCCGGACATCGCCGCGCCGGTCGCCGGGCTGGCGGCGGGCTGGAACAGGCCGTTCTTGCCGTTGTTCTGGACGCCGGTCCAGCCGCGGTAGTAGAACGGCACACCCATGTTGATCTTGTTCGCGGGGAAGCCGCCGGGGATCCCGTAGTCCGCGTCGCCGACCGTCCACGCCTTGATCGCGTTGTCGATCGAGTACTTGCCGTGGCCCGGCTTGACCGGGGTCGACGGGTCGTTCGGGCCCGCGTAGAGCGCGGCCTGGTGGTTGGTCGGCCCCTGGGCGTCCCAGCCGCCGTGCATGTCGTAGGTCATGACGTCGAGGAAGGTGAGGTACTGACCGATCTTGTCGGTCTCGACGTTCATGATCTTGTCCTGGCCGGCGCCGACCGCCGCCGACAGGGCGTAGGTCTTGTTGTCGGCCTTGCCCTGAGCGTCCAGCTGGGTGCGGAACTCCTTCAGCAGCGCCGTGAAGTTCTGCTTGTCGGCCGGGCTGGAGATGTTGCCGGTGTGGCCGCCGCCGCCCGGGTACTCCCAGTCGATGTCGATGCCGTCGAAGACACCGGCGCCGGTGCCCGGGCCGCCGTAGCCGGCGTCGCTCGGGAGGTTGCCCTTGATGAACATGTCGAGGCAGGACGACACCAGGTGCTTGCGCGAGGCGTCCGTGGCGGCCGCCGGCGAGAAGTACTTGGAGTAGGTCCAACCACCCAGCGAGAGCAGGATCTTGAGGTTGGGGTTCTTCGCCTTCAGCTTCTTCAGCTGGTTGAAGTTGCCCGCGATCGGCTGGTTCCAGACGTCGCCGACGCCGTCGACCGAGATGTCCGCGCCGAAGCTCTTCTGGTAGTCGGCGAACGCGTCGGCCGCGCCGTCACCCGCGTTGGGGTTGTTGTCGTTCGTGTCGGCGGCCTTGGTCGCCTCGAAACAGCCCAGGTCGGTCGGGTGGATGTTCCCGAAGTCGTAGATCAGGTAGTCGAGCTTCCCGGCCACGCCGGTGTCCTGGATCGTCTTCGGGTAGTACGCGTTGGCGTAGACCGACCACTGGTCGTAGTAGGCGACCTTGATGCCGCCGCTGGTGGCGGCCGCGCCGGTGGTGTTGGTGGTCGCGGCGTTGGCCGCGGCGCCGCCGGTCAGCGCGAGGCCCGCGCCGAGCAGCACGGAGGCGGCGGTGCCGGCCGCGACGGCGGCCAGGCTCTTCGGGCGGCGACGACGGCCGCCCGTCGGAGCCGGGGTCCCGGCCCTTTCAATGCGTGAACGCAGCATGGGTGCGTGACTCCTGGTTGTGGGGGTTTGCGTCGTCCCGTGGGGATGCGCCCGAGGTGGGGTCGGGCGACCGGGACATGACAGCTCAGTGCGGGGAATCGTGCGGGGAATCGTGCGGGGAATCGTGCGGGGAATCGTGCGGGGAATCGAGCGGGATCAGCGGGATCGGGCCTGGACGGACACCGGGATGTGCCGAACCGGCGCCCGCGGCACGAGGCCGTTGACGCCGGTTCAGGGGCTCCCTGCACCTGGGCAATAAAAATGGACTAGACCAACTCCCCCGTCAAGGGGTCCCGTTGGGCCTTGAGCCGCGCTTAAGGTTCGGCCCCCGCCGGACACCCGCGCTGACCTGCGCGCCAGTAGCGGGGAGTCAGTAGCGCAGCGCGTTCGCCACCACGGCCTTCAGGCTGCCCGAGAGGTCCCGGTTGCTGCGCGCGGTGGCCTGGGCGCTCCGGCCGGCCGCCACGTCCTGGACCGTCACCGCGGTCGCGTCCTGCACCGAGCCGGAGTCGTCGGTGAAGTCGACCTGGATCACGTACCGGTACGACTGCTGCCCGTGGTTGGTGACGGTCAGCTCCACCTGCGCCCTGCCGTCCGAGCCGGTGCTCACCGCCCCGACGGCCACGTCCCCCTTGGCGTCCAGCCCGCCCTTGATCCCGGAGACCGCCGAGGAGGCCGCCGACACCGCCGCCGAGGCCCGCGCCTCCGCCGAGGCGATCACCGCCCCCGCCCCGCCCGCCACCGAGGCCAGCGCCGAGGCGGCGGACGCGGCGGCCGAGGCGCCCCGCTCGATCGCGGCGGAGGCCGAGGTGGCCACGCTGCTCGCGCTCTTTCCGGAGGAGCAGCCCGCCAGCGCCACCGCGGCGACCATGGTGGCGGCCAACACCCCGGCCACCGACCGGCGTTGGCGGCGCACCGGCGGCGCGTCCAGGTGCCGTGCGGTGACCCGCGGCCTCGAACCGATCCGGGTGAGCGGCTGGCGGTCCATGCGGTCCAGGCGGTCCATGCGGTCCCTCGTTTCTGCCTCGGCGCCGGGCTGCCCGGCACGCCTCCCCGCCCACCCTCCGAGGGCCGCCCGGGGGCCGCCAGCAGGACTGGTGCCTCCGGGTGACCCGGGCGAGCAGGCCGGCGCGGGCCGCCCCCGGACAGGACCTGGGGCCGCCGGCGCGTCAGGACAGCCCCGAACCCTCCTGCGCGTCCGCCTCCATCGCGGCCCGCTCCTCGCGCAGCCGCACCACGTGCCGGCGCCGCGCCACCACGCCGTACGCCCCGGCGACGGACCCCGCGAAGGCCGCCAGGCCCATCCACGGCCGGTCGAGGACGTGGCAGGTCAGGTGGTCCAGCGAGTACCGCCCCGGACCGGCCAGGCCGAGCGCCAACCCGGCCGCGCCGAGGAAGGCCGGGTACTCGTAGCCGCCGGAGGTCGCGAAGAAGCCCCCGGGGGCGTGCACCGCCACCGCGCCGGCCATCGTCCCGGCCACCACCGCGCCGGCCGCCCCGGTGGCCAGCCCGGCGACCAGCAGCACGCCGCCGCCCGCCTCACCGGCGCCCGCCGCGATGGCGCTCTGCCGACCGGGGTGGAAGCCCATGTGCTCCATCGCCTGGGCGGTGCCCTCCAGGCCGCCGCCGCCGAACCAGCCGAACAGCTTCTGGGTGCCGTGCGCGATCAGCACCCCGCCGACCGCGCCGCGCAGGGCCAGCAGGCCCAGGTCCTTACGGTTCAGACACATGTCGCATCCTCGCTCCCGGGCAGGTGATCCGACTTCCATGGGAGCCGAGAGCGCGCACCCGTTCGAGCCGGGACGGCCATCCGGGCGAATTCGCCGGCGACCGGGAATGAACCGCCCCCCGACGAGATTCACGCCACGCCCGACCGCGGGGCGTGGCGTGGCGGAGCGGCCGCACCAGCCGCCGCGGTCATGCTTGGCGCATGTTCGTCTTCAATCTGAGCAGCGCCTTCATCACCTTCTTCGCCGTGGTCGGACCGCCCAAGGTCCTGCTGGCCTTCGCCCGGCTGGCCTCCACCCGGAGCACCCGGGAACTGCGGCGGCTGGCGGCGTGGAGCACGGTCATCTCGGCGGTGATCGGCCTGGTGCTCGGCTTCACCGCGGACGAGGTCACCACGCTCTTCCACATCAGCGACCAGTCGCTGCAGCTCGCCGGCGGGGCGATCTTCTTCATCTACGCGGTCGCGCTGGTCTTCGGCGTCCACCTCGGCGGCGAGAGCGAGGACGGCGACCACCTGCCGAACCCGATGGTGGACGGCATCCGCGAACTGCTGCTGCCGTACATCGCCAGCCCGCTCGCGGTCACCGCCGTGCTGGTCGCCTCGCTCGCCCGCAACGACTGGGGCTGGAAGGCCACCATCGGCGGGGCCTACCTCGCGGTCGTGGTGATCAACTACGTCTGCGTGGCCCTGCTGGCGCCGCTGATGCAGCGCACCCACCGCACCTCGCTGGAGGTGCTCTCCCGGCTGCTCGGGCTGCTGCTCGCGGCGGTCGGCGTGGAGCTGTTCCTGACCGGCCTGGCCGGGCTCGGGGTGCACATGCCCGAAGGGCACTGAGCCAGGCCGCCGCCCGTCAGACCGCCGCCCGCCAGGCCGCCGCCCGTCAGACCGCGGCGGCCGCCAGCCGGGCCAGCACCTCGCCGATCCGCTCCCGCACCAGCGGATCGGCGACCAGCCCGTCCGGGCCGACCGCCCCGCGGTCCAGCGGGATGCGGACGCAGGCCCCGTCCACCACGGCCGCGCCGGTGTAACCGAGGACGGTGCGCAGGGTGGCCTCCGCGCCCTGACCCCGGCCCGGGCCGGCCGCGTTGATCCAGCCGGCGGGCTTGTCCGCGATCTCCGTCCCGCCGACCGTCCAGTCCAGCAGGTTCTTGAAGGAGCCGGGCAGCGTCCCGGCGTACTCGGGGGTGCAGACCAGCAGCGCGTCGGCGGCCTCGACGGCGGCGCGCAGGGCGGCCACCGGTCCGGGCAGCGGGTCGGTGTCGTGGTCCGGGTTGAAGTGCGGCAGGCCGGCCAGCCCGGCGTAGTAGGTGGCCCGCAGGCCCGGGGTGGCGGCGGCCACGGCGGCGGCGGTGCGCAGCACGGTCTCGTTGGTGGAACCGGCCCGCAGGCTCCCGGGCAGCAGCAGGATGTGACGCTCGTTCGGCATGCCGAGGAACCTACCGTTCCGGCCCCGGGCCGCTCGGCGGCCGTGCCGGCGCCATGGCGCCACGCCGGGGCGACGGCGCTACGGCTCCACGGCGCTACGCCCCGGCGGGCGCGACCACCGGCCGCCAGGGCACCGGGCTGGAGAGGATCATCGAGCTGGACGGCTGGCCGTAGCCGCCGAGCCGGTCGCACAGGGCCTCGAAATCGGCCATCGTGGGCACCGCGACCAGCAGCGCGCAGCAGGCCCCGCCGGTGACCCGGTGCAGCTGGAGCACCTCCGGCCAGGCGGCCACCTGGGGGTCGCGCAGCACGCAGCGCGGGCCGTAGCACTGGATCTGGACCAGCGCGGTGATCGGCAGTCCGGCCCGGCTGAGGTCCACGTGGGCGTGGTACCCGGTGATCACGCCGTCGGACTCCAGTCGGCGGACCCGTTCGGCCACCGCGGGTGCGGACAGGCTCACCCGGCGGGAGAGTTCGTTGTAGGAGAGCCTGGCGTCGGTCTGCAACTCGGCCAGCAGGCGGCGGTCGACGGCGTCCATGGCGGCTCCCGGAGTGACTGGAATGGGTGGTTTCGCGATCGTAAAGCGAATCGGCCGAACGCCTCGCGAACGACAGCCCGGATCGCGGTTGCGGTGTCCGTCGACCATTCAACCGGGGGGTCGCACCGCCGCACAATGGGCACCCCGGTGGAACCAGGCCGTCCGTCTGGTCGCCGGTCCGGGCGACGGGCCCGGGTGGATCAGGAGGAATCGGGATGGGGCACGACACGGTGGAGACGCCCAGCCTGTCGTTCGGTCGGCGCGGGGAGCCGGATCGGGGCACCCCGTACGCCCGCTACGTGTGCCTGGACGAGCTGCACAGCCTGCAGCACCCGCGCAGCAAGGTGCCGGCCGAGCTGTCGTTCATCGTCACCACGCAGGTGATGGAGCTGCTGTTCGACCTGCTGCGGCACGAGTGGACGCTCGCCCAGCGCGCGCTGCGCGAGGACGACCTGCCCACCGCGCTGGCCGCGCTGCGGCGCGGCACCCACGCGCAGGACGTGCTGGTGGAGTCCTGGGACCTGCTGGCCACCATGACGCCGCAGGAGTTCAACGGCTTCCGCGCGGAGTTCGGCCAGGCCTCCGGCTTCCAGTCCGCGGCCTTCCTGCACCTGGAGTTCCTGCTCGGCAACAAGAACGCCGCACTGCTCGCGATGTACGACGGGATGCCGCGGACGCAGGCCGAGCTGACCGAGGCCCTGCGCTCCCCCGGCCTGTACGACGACGCGCTGGCCCTGCTGGCCCGGCACGGCCTGCCGCTGCACCCGGAGCCCTCCGAGCAGCGCTACCGCGCCAGCGACGAGGTCGCCGCGGCCTGGCGCCTGGTCTACACCGACCCGGAGCACGCCGACCTGCAGCCGCTCGCCGAGGCGCTGCTGGACGTCGCCGAGCGGGTCACCCGCTGGCGCCAGCGCCACCTGTCCGCGGTCAAGCGGACCATGGGCGGCAAGCCCGGCTCGGGCGGCTCCAGCGGGCTGAGCTGGCTGCGCAGGTCCGCCGAGCAGGACGTCTTCCCGGAGCTGTGGACGATCCGGGACGAGCTGTGAACGAGGGGATGGGCATGGTCACACGCGAGGAGTGCGCGGCGCTGGACGCCGTCGACCCGCTGGCGGCGTTCCGCAAGGAGTTCGCCCTGCCGGACGGGGTGGTCTACCTGGACGGGAACTCGCTCGGCGCGCTGCCGGTACGCACCGCGGAGCGGGTGCGGCAGGTGGTCGAGGAGGAGTGGGGCCGGGAGCTGATCCGCAGCTGGAACGACGCCGGCTGGTTCGAGCAGCCCTACCGGCTGGGGCGGCGGATCGCCCCGCTGGTCGGGGCCGGCCCGGAGGAGGTGGTGGTCTGCGACACCACCTCGGTGAACCTGTTCAAGGTGCTCGTCGCCGCGCTGCGGCTGCGCCCCGGGCGGCGCACGGTGCTGGGCGACGGCGAGGCGTTCCCGACCGACCTGTACATCGCCGAGGGCGCCACCGGCCTGGTCGAGGGCGCGCGCAGCGTGCTGGTCCGGCCGGAGGAGCTGGACCGGCACCTGGACGACGACGTCGCCGCGGTCGTCCTCTCGCACGTGGACTACCGCACCGGCGAGCTGCTGGACCTGCCCGGGATCACCGCCCGGGTGCAGGCCGCGGGCGCGCTGATGATCTGGGACGTCTGCCACTCGGTGGGCGCGCTGCCGGTCGAACTCGGCGCCGCGGGCGCGGACTTCGCGGTCGGCTGCACCTACAAATACCTGAACGGCGGCCCCGGTTCGCCGGCCTTCCTGTACGCCGCCGAGCGGCACCTGGCGGCCGGCCCGCGGCAGCCGCTGAGCGGCTGGTTCGGGCACGCCCGCCCGTTCGCCTTCGAACCCGGGTACGACCCCAAGCCGGGCATCGGGCGCTTCCTGACCAGTTCGCCGTCACTGCTCGGGCAGGCCGCACTGGGCGCGAGCCTGGACGTCTGGGAGCGCGCCGACCCGGCCGCCGTCCGGGCGAAGAGCCTGGCCCTGACCGACCTGTTCATCGGACTGGTCGAGGGTCTGGACGGGATCGAGGTGGTGACCCCGCGCGAGCACGCCCGGCGGGGCAGCCAGGTCGCGCTGCGGCACGCCGACGGCTACCCGGTGGTGCAGGCGCTGATCGCGCGCGGCGTGATCGGTGACTTCCGTGCGCCCGACCTCATGCGGTTCGGCTTCACCCCGCTGTACCTCTCGTACACCGACGTCTGGGACGCGGCCCGGGAGCTGGCCGAGGTGCTGGCCGGCGGGGAGTGGCGGGAGGAGCGGTTCTCCCGCCGGGGCGAGGTGACCTGAGGCCCGGCGGCGCGGTCGGGGTCCGGCGCGGTCCGGGCCTGGCGTCGGCGGACAGTCCGTCACGGGACAGTGACGCAGGTCATGTTCAGGTAAAGTTCGACCCCCATCATCCTTGGGAAGCCTTCCGGTTGACTCACCGTCAGCCGCAAAGGGAGGTTTGCATGAACATCGAACTCGGACCGCTTGAGCCCGAACCCTTCATGCTGGCCCTGGGGTTGACCCTGCTCTTCCTGATCACGTGGACGCTGGGCCACCGCCTCCTCCCCCGCGTCGAGCGGGCCCAGGCCGAGCGGTGGGACGCGACCGGGGGCCGCACCGAACGCGCCGACGCCATCCGCGCCGAAGCCGAGGCCGGCCGGGTGGTCGGCGAACCGGTGCACGCCGTAGCCGCCGGCCGCCGCACGGTGGACCGCTTCTTCCGCTCCCGCTGAGCCGCCGTCGGCCCCTCGCCCGCGCTGGGCGAGGGGC
>NZ_JBHVWW010000033.1:0-88351 GCF_042882025.1 Kitasatospora sp. NPDC058243 | reverse complement strand
CAGCCCTGCCCCCCACCCCCACCGGGTCCAGTGCCCCGCCCACCCTGGCCCCCCCCGAGCCCCTCCCCCCCCCCGCCGCCGCCGAGCCCCGGCCGACGGCCGCCCCGGCCCCCGGCGCCCGCCCGAACGGTGCCCGCCCCGCCCAGGGCGCGGCCCGTCCGAACGGCCGACCGGTGCCCGCCCAGGCCCCGAACCCGGCCCCGAACGGCTCGCCCGCCGCGCCGTTCCCCGCCGGCCCCGGTGCGCAGGCCCCGGCGGAGGAGCCCGGCGTGTACGAGGCCGCCTCCCCCTTCGCGCCGCCCACCGCCGACCCGTTCGCCCCGATGGCGCCCACGGCCGGAGCCCGCGGCCGGCGCGACGACCGCCCGCAGCAGGGCACCCAGCAGAACGGCGGCCAGCAGAGCGGCAGGCAGCGCAACGGCCGGCAGCCCGACGGACGGCCGCAGCAGGGCCCGCGCCCGGGCGCCCGCCCGCAGGGCCCGGCGGCCGGCGCGACGGACCCGGAGGACACCTCGGTCGACGGCTTCGAGCCGATCCGCGAGGGCACCCCGCCGCCCGCCGCCATACCGGGCCTGCCGCAGAACGGCGCCGCGCACGGCGGCGAAGCCCGCCCGCAGCCCGGCCTGTTCGCCTCGGCCCCGGCCGGTGCCGACCCGTTCGCCGCCCAGCGCCCCGCCGGGCCGGGCCAGGACGCCTTCGCCCACCCGGCCCCCGGCGGGCTCTTCCCCGGCGCCCCCGGGCACCCGCAGCAGCAGCCCGGACCGGACCCGGAGGCCACCGAGCTCACCCCGCTGCCGACCCCCGCCCCGGGCCCCCGGCCCGCACCGCAGCCGGCCAAGACCGAGTCCGCGCCCGCGCCCGCGCCCGCGCCCGCCAAGGGCAAGGGCAAGGGCAAGGCCAAGCCGAAGGCCAGCGCCGGCAAGAAGCTGGTCAAGCTGGGCGTGTACGGCGTCGGCTTCGTGCTGTTCCTCGGCGCCGCCGCGTACGGCACCGGTCTGATGCTCAACCAGTCCGACATCCCCAAGGGCACCGTGGTGCTCGGCACCGACATCGGCGGCAACAGCCGCGACCAGGCGATCCACCAGCTCGACGAGACCGTCGGCAAGACCGGCCAGCAGCCGCTCAAGCTGAAGGTCGGCGACCAGGCGCTGAACCTCGACCCGACCGTCGCCGGGCTGAGCTTCGACACCACGGGCACCGTGGACGGCCTCGCCCAGCACAGCTACAGCCCGGTCGACGTCATCAAGTCGCTGAAGGGCGGCACCAAGGCGGTCGCACCGGACGTCAAGGTGGACCGGGCCAAGCTCAAGGCCGCCCTGGACACCCTGGCCTCCGGCTCGGGCCAGGGCCTTCAGGAGGGCTACGTCAAGTTCTCCGAGAACGGCGACCCGGTCGTGGTGCCCGGCCGGGCCGGCCAGGCCGTCGACTCGGCGAGCGCCCTCGACGTGGTCGAGCAGGCCTACCGCGACCGCGCCGCCGGCAAGCCCGACCAGCCGATCGCGCTCGCCGTCACGGCCGCCCAGCCCAAGGTCTCCCCGCAGGCCCTGCAAGCCGCCGCGGACAGCCTCGGCAAGTCCGCGCTCAACGGCAACGTGTACGTCCTGGCCGGCACCAAGAAGTGGATCTTCGGCAAGGTGGTCGCCGCCAAGACGCTCACGCTCGTCCCGGACGCCTCCGGCAAGATCGTGCCCAAGTGGGACCTCGACGCGCTGAACGGCCAGCTGGGCAGCGTGTTCGACAAGGTGAAGGTCAAGAAGAACGGCCAGACCGCCGCGATCACCCCGCAGGACGTCGCGGACGCCGTCACCTCGCTGCTCGACAAGACCGGCGAGAAGGACCGCACCTTCAAGTTCACCGTCGCCTGAGCAACGACCGCACCGATCGGGGGGCGGGCCGGCATCCGGCCCCCCCCTCGACAACTCCCCCTCCCGGTCAGCAAGATGTGACGCCACACCCTCCGCCACACCTTCCGCCACAGCCACCTCGGGGAGCACGCCGATGAGCCGCCGCCTCCAGCACCGGACGGCCCTGCTCGCCGGTCTCACCGCCCTGTCGCTCTCACTGACGCTCTGTTCGTGCGCCTCCGGCCAGGGCGGCGCCGCCGCGGACGGGCCGTCCGCCACCGGGGCCCCCAAGCTCACCTCGATCGACGTCAACCCGCGCGAGCGCTCCCAGCTGCGCCAGGGCGGCACCCTGCACCTGGCGATCGCCCAGTTCTCCCGCCAGTGGTCGCCGAT
The DNA here is from genome assembly GCF_042882025.1 of Kitasatospora sp. NPDC058243. NCBI lineage: Bacteria > Bacillati > Actinomycetota > Actinomycetes > Kitasatosporales > Streptomycetaceae > Kitasatospora > Kitasatospora sp. NPDC058243. The sequence goes on along the minus strand of NZ_JBHVWW010000033.1, from coordinate 86,114 downwards.
CCAGACCGACGGCAGCGAGTCCTCGACGATCAGCGTCAGCAAGCCGCTGCTGCCGACCTTCTTCCGCTCCGACGCGGCCGGCACCCAGACCGTCAACCCGGCCTACCTGCAAGACGCCCACGCGGAGCTGCGGGACGGCCGGCAGGTCGTCGTCTGGACGCTCAACCCGAAGGCCCACTGGTCCGACGGCACCCCGATCACCTGGCGCGACCTCGAAGCCAACTGGCGCGCGCTGAACGGGAAGGACCCGGCCTACCGGCCCGCCAGCAACACCGGCTTCGAACAGGTCTCCTCGGTCGAGCGGGGCAAGGACGACTTCCAGGCGGTGATGACCTTCGACCGGCCGTTCTCCGAGTGGCAGTCGATGTTCAACGGCGCCGCCAACGCCCCGCTGCTGCCCGCGAGCCGGCTCGCCACCCCGGAGCTGTTCAACTCCGCCTACCTGGACGCGATCCCGGTCACCGCCGGCCCGTTCAAGGTCGAACGGCTGGACCGCGCCGCCCAGACCATCACCCTGGTCGCCGACCCCGCCTGGTGGGGCGACAAGCCGATGCTGGACCGGATCGTCTTCCACGCCATGCTGCCCAACGCCATGGCCCCCGCCTTCGCCAAGGGCGAGATCGACCTCTTCAACAACGGCCCGGACGTCGCCGGCTACCAGACCATCAAGAGCACCAAGGGCGCCGCCGTCCGCCGGGCCGGCGGGCCCGACTTCCGCCAGCTCACCCTCAACGCCCGCACCCCGGCGCTCAGCGACGCGACCGTCCGCCAGGCCGTCTTCCAGGCCGTCAACCGGGACGCCGTCATCCGCTCCGACCTGAACGGCCTGGACTGGCCCGCCGCCCCGCTCAACAACCACCTGCTGGTCGCCAACCAGAACGCCTACCGGGACAACTCCCTCGGCCTCAGCCGCTACGACCCCGCCGAGGCCGCCCGCAAACTGGACGCGGCCGGCTGGCGACTCGACGGCGACGTCCGCAAGCGCAACGGCCGCGAGCTGAACCTGCGGATGGTCATCCCGGCCGGCGTCACCCAGGCGCAGAGCGAGGCCGACAGCGCCACCAGGACACTCAAGGACGTCGGCATCAAGGTCACCACGGTCACCGCCGCCGCCAACGAGTTCTTCGACAAGTACGTCAACCGCGGCGACTTCGACATCACCGCCTATTCGCTGCTCGGCACGCCCTTCCCGGCCAGCGGCAACCGCGCCGACTTCGTCCAGAACGGCGGCACCAACCACGTCGGCACGGGCAGCCCGGCGGTGGACGCCGCCCTCGACCGGGCCGCCGCCGCACCCGACGCGGCCACCGCCTCCGAGGCGATCAACCAGGCCGACGGCGAGCTGTGGAAGGTGGCCGGCGTGCTGCCGCTCTACCAGCGCCCGCAGCTGTACGGCGCCCGCGCCAACCTCGCCAACATCGGCGCCCAGGGACTGTCCGACATCGTCTGGGAGAACGTCGGCTTCGAGCGGTAGGCGGCGGCGACGCCCCGGCGCCCTCAGCCGTGCAGGGTCTCCCGCCAGAAGTGGCAGGCGCTGCGACGGCCCGGCAGTTCGGCGCCCTCGGCGTCCACCACCGGCACCAGCGGCGGGAGTTCGCTCAGGCAGCGGTCCTGCACCCGGTTGCAGCGCGGGTTGAACGCGCAGCCCTGCGGGACCTCCAGGAGGCTGGGCGGCAGGCCCTTGATGGCGTGGAGGTTCTGCCCCTTCTGGTCCAGCCGGGGGATCGAGTCGAGCAGGCCCCGGGTGTACGGGTGGGCGGGGCGCGCGTACAGGTCGCGCACCGGGGCCGTCTCGACGATCCGGCCCGCATACATCACCGCGATCGTGTCCGCGACGTCGGCGACCACGCCGAGGTCGTGGGTGATCAGGATCAGCCCCATGTGGAACTCGTGCTGCAACTCGGCCAGCAGGTCCATCACCTGGGCCTGCACGGTGACGTCCAGCGCGGTGGTCGGCTCGTCCGCGATGATCAGGTCCGGCTCCATGGAGAGCGCCATGGCGATCATGATGCGCTGGCGCATGCCGCCGGAGAACTGGTGCGGGTAGTCGCCGACGCGCTGCCTGGCCGCCGGGATCCGCACCCGGTCCATCAGCTCGATGGCCCTCTCCCTGGCCTCCTTGCGGCTGGCGCCGCGGTGCACCTGGAACATCTCGCCGAGCTGGTAGCCCACGCTGAGCACCGGGTTGAGCGAGGACAGCGCGTCCTGGAAGATCATCGCGATCTTCTGGCCCCGGACGAACCGCCGGGCCTTGGAGCCCATGGTCAGCAGGTCCTCGCCGCGGTAGAGGATCCGCCCGCCGGTGATCCGCCCGGGCGGCACGTCCAGGATGCCCATGATCGCCTGCGCGGTCACCGACTTGCCCGAACCGGACTCGCCCAGCACCGCCAGCGTCTCCCCGGCCGACACCGAGCAGCTCACCCCGTTGACGGCCCTGGCCACGCCGTCCCGGGTACGGAACTCGACGTGCAGGTCGTCGACCTCCAGCAGCGGGGTCCCGGGCACCAGGTTCTCCCGACCGCCGCCGATCACCTCCACCATGTCCATCCGAGCAGCCCTCCCCCAGCGCGGCAGCGAGCACCTATACGCGCAGAGCAACTATCAACGACCCGACCCCACTTGCGGAATTGCGCGGCACGTCTCTTTTCCATCACAAGAAAGGGCGCACCCCCGGTGCGGGGGCGCGCCCTGGATCCCGCGAGCCGCTAACCGGGCCCGGCATCCCCCTGCCCAGCCTCACGCTCCGCAGCGCCCTGCCCAATCTCGCGCTCCGCCGCGCTCCGCCCGCTCTCGCGCTCCGCCGCGCTCTGCCCGATCTCGCGCTCCGCCGCGAAATGACACGCCGAGTCGTGCCGGGCCGCCCCGCCCAGCCAGGACGGCGAGGCGAGCAGCGGGATCTCGGCCGCGCAGCGGTCCTGCGCCTTCCAGCAGCGGGTGCGGAAGCGGCAGCCGGACGGCGGGTTGGCCGGCGAGGGCACGTCCCCGGTGAGCACGATCCGGTCCCGCGACTCCCGGGCCGTCGGATCCGGCACGGGGACGGCGGAGAGCAGCGCCTGGGTGTACGGGTGGGTGGCGTGGTCGTAGATCTCGGCATCGCTGCCGATCTCGACCATCTTGCCGAGGTACATCACGCCGACGCGGTCGGAGATGTGCCGGACGATGGAGAGGTCGTGCGCGATGAACATGTACGAGAGGTTGAACTCGCCCTGCAGCTTGTCCAGCAGGTTGATCACCTGCGCCTGGACGGACACGTCCAGCGCGGAGACCGGCTCGTCGCAGATGATGATCTCCGGCTTGAGCGCCAACCCCCTGGCGATGCCGATGCGTTGGCGTTGCCCGCCGGAGAACTGGTGCGGGTAGCGGTTGATGTACTCGGGGTTGAGCCCGACCACGTCCAGCAGGTCCTGGACGGCCTTGCGGCGGTCGCCCTTGGGCGCCACCTCGGGGTGGATCTCGAACGGCTCCCCGATGATGTCGCCGACCGTCATGCGCGGGTTCAGCGAGGTGTACGGGTCCTGGAACACCATCTGGATGTTGCGGCGGACGGCCTTCAGCGCCGACCCGGACAGCCGGGAGATCTCCTCGCCCTTGTAGCGGACCGATCCCCCGGTGGCCGGCTCCAGGTTCATCAGCACCTTGGCCAGCGTGGACTTCCCGCAGCCGGACTCGCCGACGACGCCCAGCGTCTCGCCCTGCCTCAGGTCGAAGGAGACCCCGTCGACGGCCTTCACGGCGCCGACCTGCTTCCTGAACAGCACGCCCTTGGTCAGCGGGAAGTGCTTGACCAGGTCCCGGACTTCGAGGATCGGCTCGCCGCGCGGCACCTCCTGGGCGAAGGCGGCCTCCTCCGGCACCGCGGCGCCCAGTGCGCTGGACCCGTTAGCGGCCATGGAGGGTCTCCTTCCAGAAGAAGCAGGCGCTGCCCCGCCCGGCCAGCGGGGCGCCGTCGTCCTCGGCGACCGGGTACAGCTCCGGCACCTCGGCCCGGCAGCGGTCCTGCGCCCGCGGGCAGCGCGGGTTGAAGGCGCAGCCCTGGGGGATCCGCAGCAGGTTGGGCGGCAGGCCCTTGATGGCGTACAGCTCCTGGCCCTTCTGGTCCAGCCGCGGGATGGAGTCCAGCAGGCCGCGGGTGTACGGGTGCGCGGGGCGCGCGTACAGGTCGTGCACCGGGGCGGTCTCGACGATCCGGCCGGCGTACATCACGGCGATCTTGTCGGCGACGTCGGCGACCACGCCGAGGTCGTGGGTGATCAGGATCAGGCCCATGTGGAACTCCGCCTGGAGCTCCGCGAGCAGGTCCATCACCTGGGCCTGCACGGTGACGTCCAGCGCGGTGGTGGGCTCGTCCGCGATGATCAGGTCCGGTTCCAGGGCCAGCGCCATGGCGATCATGATGCGCTGGCGCATGCCGCCGGAGAACTGGTGCGGGTAGTCGTTCACCCGCTGCTTGGCCGCCGGGATACGCACCCGCTCCATCAGCTCGACGGCCTTCTCCTTGGCCTCCTTGCGGGACGCCCCCCGGTGGGCGCGGAACATCTCGCCGAGCTGGAAGCCCACCGTCAGCACGGGGTTGAGCGAGGACAGCGCGTCCTGGAAGATCATCGCGATCTTCTGGCCGCGGATCCTGCGCCGCTCCTCGTTGCCCATCTTCAGCATGTCCCGGCCGCGGAAGCGGATCTCCCCGCGCGGGATCCGGGCCGGCGGCATGTCCAGGATGCCCATGATCGCCTGCGCGGTCACCGACTTGCCCGAACCGGACTCGCCCAGCACCGCGAGCGTCTCCCCCGCCCGGACGCTGTAGTCGACCCCGTTGACCGCCTTGGCCACGCCGTCCCGGGTGACGAACTCGACGTGCAGGTCGCGGACGTCGAGCAGCGGCCCCTCGTACGACGCGGCCCGCTCGGACCTGGTGGCGTCCACGGCTGTACTCACGTTGCGCTCCCCTCGCTCAGCGAAGCTTCGGGTCGAGGGCGTCGCGCACCGCGTCGCCCAGCATGATGAAGGCCAGCACGGTGACGGAGAGCGCCACGGCCGGGAAGAACAGCACGTACGGCGCCGTCCGGATCACCTTCTGGGCGGAGGAGATGTCGATGCCCCAGGAGATGGTCGGGTCCTGCAGACCGATGCCGAGGAAGCTCAGCGTCGCCTCGGTGGCGATGTAGCCGCCGAGCGCGATGGTGGCGACGACGATCACGGGGGCGATGGCGTTCGGCAGGATGTGCCGGAACATCAGCCGCCCCGTCCCGGCGCCGAGCGCCCGGCCGGCCACCACGTAGTCGGACTGTTTGACGGTCAGCACGGCGCCGCGCATGACGCGGGCGATCTGGGTCCAGCCGAGGAAGGCCAGCGCGATGACCACGCTCCACACCGTGCGGGTGGTGAAGGCGTTCAGCAGCACCAGGGCGCCGAGCAGCAGCGGGAGGCCGAAGAAGATGTCGGTGATCCGGGAGATCACCGCGTCGACGGCGCCGCCGAAGTAGCCGGCGACCATGCCGGCCAGTCCGCCGAGCACGGTGACCGCCAGGGTCACGCAGATGCCGACGGTGATCGAGGCCCGGGCGCCGTACACCACCCGGGCGTAGATCGACCGGCCCTGCCCGTCGTAGCCGAACCAGCCGGCGCCGAAGAAGTCCGTCCAGTCCGGCCGCCTGAGGTAGTCGTGGATCAGGTCGGCCTTGCGCGGGTCGGCGTCGGTGAACGCCCAGGGGAAGATCGCCATGACGACCAGCAGCAGGATCAACACGGCGGAGATCAGGAAGATCGGCCGCCGGCGCAGGTCCCGCCAGGCGTCGCCCCAGAGGCTGCGGGCCTCCTCCCGCTTGGCCGGATCGGGCTCGACCAGGGTCTCCTGCTCGACCGCCATGCCCTGCTCCCCGGCGTAGTCGAGGTGTGAGACCCCGGGCTTGGGGTGCGGCTCGTAGGAGTTCTCGTCGTGGATGTCAGGCATAGCGGATCCTCGGGTCCAGGACCGCGTAGAGCAGGTCGACGAGCAGGCTGGCGACGAGGTAGACGATCACCAGGACGGTCACGATGCCGACCACGGTGGGGCCTTCCTTCTGGTTGATCGCCCGGTACAGGACGTTGCCGACGCCCTGCACGTTGAAGATGCCCTCGGTGACGATCGCCCCGCCCATCAGGGCGCCGAGGTCGGTGCCGAGGAAGGTGACCACCGGGATCAGCGAGTTGCGCAGCAGGTGGCGGGAGATGACGGTCCGCCGGGGCAGGCCCTTGGCGACCGCCGTGCGGATGTAGTCGGCCCGCAGGTTCTCGCCGATGGACGTCCGGGTGAGCCGGGCGACGTACGCGAGCGAGAGCGAGCCCAGCACGATCGCGGGCAGGATCAGCTGGGAGAGGTCGGTGGAGTCCTGCACCGTCGGGGTGACCCAGCCGAGGTTGGTGGCGAAGATCGTCTGTGCGATGTAGGCCAGCACGAAGACCGGGATCGAGATCACCACCAGGGTGAGGATCAGCACCAGGGTGTCCTGGATGCTGCCGCGCCGGAGGCCGGAGGCCATGCCGAGGGCGAGGCCGAGGACCACTTCGAAGACGAAGGCCATCAGCGCGAGCCGGATGGTGACCGGGAAGGCGGTCGCCATGATCTCGGAGACGGGACGGCCGGTGAAGCTCGTCCCGAAGTCCCCCTGGAAGAGGTTCCCCATGTAGTGCAGGTACTGCTTCCAGACCGGCTGGTCCAGGAAGTACTTGTGCTTGATGCTGGCCACGATGGCCGGGTCGGCGGCCTTCTCGCCGAACAGCGCCGACACCGGGTCGCCCGGCAGCGTGTAGACCATCAGGAAGATCAGCAGCGTGGTGCCAAAGAACACCGGGATCATCTGCAGCACCCGCCGCAGCACGTAACTGCCCATCCGAGCCTCCTTCCTAGACGTGCCCTGGGTGCACGGCCGGCCGGGGACGGTCGGCCGGGAGGGCCGGGCCCCGCCCTCCGTGCGGGAAGGGCGGGGCCGGCGCGAGGGGTCGGGGGATCAGCCCTTGACCTCGACCTGGGTCCAGGCCGGGTTGCCGAAGGAGTCGAACTTCACGTTCTGCACCTTGGTCGAGTAACCCGAGTTGGTGCGGTAGTACCAGAGCGGGATGGCCGGCATCCCGCTCGGCAGCACCGCCTCGGCCTGCTGGTAGCCGGTCACCGTGTCGGCGACGCTGGCGGCCTCGTCGGCCTTGGTGGCCGCCTGGTCGAACTGCGGGTTGCTGTAGCCGAAGTCGTTGGACGCGGCGCCGGTGCGGTACACGTCGGACAGGAAGTTGGCGTTCAGCGGGTAGTCCTGCACCCAGCCGGTGCGGAAGGCGCCGTTGACCTGGTGCCCGGTGATCGCGGCGCGCGCGGTCTTGAAGTCGGGCTTCGGGTCGCCGAGGCACTCGACGCCGGTGCTCTGCCGGATCGAGTTGCAGACCGCGTCGACCCACTCCTTGTGGCCGCCGTCGGAGTTGTAGGTGATCAGCAGCTTGTTGCCGGGGACGCCGCCGCCGTCGCTGATCAGCTGCTTGGCCTTCGCCGGGTCGAACTTGCAGAAGTCGCCGCAGGCGCCGTCCTTGTAGCCCTCGACGCCCTCGGCCACCCAGGCGGTGGCCGGCTTGCGGGAGTTCTGCAGCACCGTCTTGGTGATGGTGTCGCGGTCGATCGCCATGGACAGGCCCTGGCGCACCTTGGCCTTGTCGGGCGCGGCCCAGTCGGCCTGGTAGAGGGTGAAGCCGATGTTCTGGATGGCGCCCTGCGGGGCGTCGATCGCCCGGTCGCCGAGGTCGCTCTTGTACGTCGCCAGCGCGGACGGCGGCACCTGGTCCATCACGTCCAGGTTGCTGGACTGGAGGTCGGCGTAGGCGGCCTCGGACGTGGTGTACATCTTGAAGACGATGCCGCCGTTCTTCGGCTTGTCGACGCCCTGGTAGTCCGGGAAGGCCTTGGTGACGACCTCGGAGTTGTGGTTCCAGCTGACGAACTGGTAGGGGCCGTTGCCCACCGGCTTCTGCCCGTACCCGGTCGGGTCGTTGAAGAAGGCGTCCGGCAGCGGGGAGAAGGCGATGTAGCCGAGCTTGTACTCGAAGTACGAGACCTTGTTGTTGAGCTTGACGGTGAAGTGCAGGTCGTCGACCACGGTCAGGCCGGACATCTTGGTCGCGGTCGGCTGGCCGCCGGCGGGGTGGACGTTCTGGTAGCCCTCGATGTCGGAGAACCAGGAGCTGTTGATCTGGTTGTTGCTGGTGGTCGCGCTCCAGTTCCAGGAGTCCACGAAGTTCTTGGCGTGCACCGGCGTGCCGTCGTGGAACTTCCAGCCGTCCTTCAGCGTGACGTCGAAGGTCTGGGAGTCACTGGTGTCGATCTTGTCGGCGACCTGCATCCGGATCTTGGCGGTGGCGGGGTCGTAGTCGACCAGCCCCTTGAAGAGGTTCTGGATGATGCGACCACCGCCGACCTCGTTCGCGTTGGCGGGCTGCAGCGGGTTCTGCGGCTCACTGCTCTGGTAGCTGAAGCTCTTGCTGCTGTCCGACGAGCTGTTGCTGCTTCCGCCGCCGCCGCTGCTGCACCCGGTGGCCACCAGGGCCACGGATGTCGCAGCGGCGAGGACCCAGCGAGCACGGGCGGCTACGGGCATGGAGGTCCCTCCTCGTGGTGTGTGTCGCATCACACCCCATGAGAAGCGCGCCCGGTCGACGGCGCGAGTCGAATGCACCCGGACGGGTGCGTTGAGCGCCCCGCGAGTTGACGGAACGACGGAAGGGCCCGCGGCGCGAAGCCACGGGCCCTTCCGGGGATGCCACGGGGAGTCAGGCGGCGGCCGGCTCCCGGACCTCGGCGAAGTGACAGGCCGACTCGTGCGCGGCCGGGCCCTTCAGCACCGAGGGCACCGCGAGCAGCGGGATCTCCTCGGCGCAGCGGTCCTCCGCCTTCCAGCAGCGGGTGCGGAAGCGGCAGCCGGACGGCGGGTTGGCCGGCGAGGGGATGTCACCGGTCAGGATGATCCGGTCGCGGTTCTCGCGCGCCGTCGGGTCCGGCACCGGCACCGCGGAGAGCAGCGCCTGGGTGTACGGGTGGGTGGCGTTCTCGTAGATCTGCTCGTCGGTGCCGATCTCGACCATCTTGCCGAGGTACATCACGCCGACGCGGTCGGAGATGTGCCGGACGATGGAGAGGTCGTGCGCGATGAACATGTACGACAGGCCGAAGTCGCCCTGCAGCTTCTCCAGCAGGTTGATCACCTGCGCCTGGACCGACACGTCCAGGGCGGAGACCGGCTCGTCGCAGATGATGATCTCGGGCTTGAGCGCGAGACCGCGGGCGATGCCGATGCGCTGGCGCTGGCCGCCGGAGAACTGGTGCGGGTACCGGTTGATGTACTCCGGGTTCAGACCCACGACGTCCAGCAGGTCCTGGACGGCCTTGCGGCGGTCGCCCTTGGGCGCCACCTCGGGGTGGATCTCGAACGGCTCCCCGATGATGTCGCCGACCGTCATGCGCGGGTTCAGCGAGGTGTACGGGTCCTGGAACACCATCTGGATGTTCCGGCGGACGGCCTTGAGGGCCTGGCCGGACAGCTTGGAGATGTCCTCGCCCTTGAACAGCACCTGGCCGGAGGTCGCCCGCTCCAGGTTCATCAGCACCTTGGCCAGCGTGGACTTGCCACAGCCGGACTCGCCGACGATGCCGAGCGTCTCGCCCTTCGCCAGCTCGAAGGAGATGCCGTCGACCGCCTTGACCGCGCCGACCTGCTTCTTGAAGAGGATGCCCTGGCTCAGCGGGTAGTGCTTGACCAGGTCCCTGACCTCCAGGATGGGCTCAGCCATGGAGGGTCTCCTTCCAGAGGTGGCACGCGCTGCGGCGGCCGGTGAGCTCCTTGCCGTCCTTGTCCGCCACCTGGTGCAGCGCCGGGATCTCCGTGCGGCACAGGTCGGTGGCGACGTCACAGCGGGGGTTGAACGCGCAGCCGGCCGGGACCTTCAGCAGGTTCGGGGGCAGGCCCTTGATCGCGTACAGCTCCTGGCCCTTCTGGTCCAGGCGCGGGATCGAGCGGAGCAGGCCCTTGGTGTACGGGTGCGCCGGGTTGGCGTACAGGTCGTGCACCGGGGCGGTCTCGACGATCCGGCCGGCGTACATCACGGCGATCTTGTCCGCGACGTCGGCGACCACGCCGAGGTCGTGGGTGATCAGGATCAGGCCCATGTTGTATTCGGCCTGGAGCTCCGCGAGCAGGTCCATCACCTGGGCCTGGACGGTGACGTCCAGGGCGGTGGTGGGCTCGTCCGCGATGATCAGGTCGGGCTGCATGGAGAGCGCCATGGCGATCATGATGCGCTGGCGCATGCCGCCGGAGAACTGGTGCGGGTAGTCGCCGACGCGCTGCCTGGCCGCCGGGATCCGCACCCGGTCCATCAGCTCGATGGCCTTCTCCTTGGCGTCCTTCTTGGAAGCGCCCTGGTGCACCCGGAACATCTCGCCGAGCTGGTAGCCCACGCTGAGCACGGGGTTGAGCGAGGACAGCGCGTCCTGGAAGATCATCGCGATCTTCTGGCCGCGGATCCTGCGCCGCTCCTCGTTGCCCATCTTCAGCATGTCCTGGCCGCGGTACAGGATCTCGCCCTGCGTCACCTTGCCGGGCGGCATGTCCAGGATGCCCATGATGGTCTGGGCGGTCACGGACTTGCCGGAGCCGGACTCTCCGAGCACGGCGAGCGTCTCGCCCGCCGCGACGGAGTAGTTGACGCCGTTCACGGCCTTCGCGATGCCGTCCCGGGTGTGGAACTCCACGTGGAGGTTCTTGACCTCCAGCAGCGGGGTGCCAACTTCGAGTCGGCCGCTCTTCTGGTTGTTGTTCTCGATCACGGTGGTCATCGGGTCGTCACCTCTTCTCTCAGCGGAGCTTCGGGTCGAGGGCGTCGCGCACCGCGTCGCCGAGCATGATGAAGGCCAGAACCGTGAGGCTCAGCATTCCGGCGGGGAAGAACAGGGCGAACGGAGCGGTCCGGATCACCTTCTGGGCGGTGTTGATGTCGATGCCCCAGGAGATGGTCGGGTCCTGCAGACCGATGCCGAGGAAGCTCAGCGTCGCCTCGGTGGCGATGTAGCCGCCGAGCGCGATGGTGGCGACGACGATCACGGGGGCGACCGCGTTCGGCAGGATGTGCTTCCACAGGATCCGGCTGGTGCCGGCGCCGAGCGCCTTGGCCGCCGTCACGAAGTCGGCCTGCTTGATGGTGATGACCGAACCGCGCATGACACGGGTCATCTGGGTCCAGCCCAGGGCGACCAGTGCGAAGACCACGCTCCAGATGGTGCGCGAGGTGAAGGCGTTGAGGATCACCAGGGCGCCGAGCAGCAGCGGGATGCCGAAGAAGATGTCGGTGACCCGGGAGATGATCGTGTCGACCCAGCCACCGAAGTAGCCGGCCAGCATGCCGGTGATGCTGCCGAGGATGGTCACACCCGCGGTGACGCAGATGCCGACGACGACCGAGGCACGGGCCCCGTAGATCACCCGGGCGTAGATGCTGCGGCCCTGGAGGTCGTAGCCGAACCAGTCGGCCTGGAAGAAGTGGCTGTAGTTCGGCTTCGTCAGGTAGTGCGCGCGCAGGTCGCCGGCGCGCGGGTCCGCCGAAGTGAACAGCCCGGGGGCGATCGCGATGACGATCAGCAGCAGGATCAGCAGCGCGGAGATCACGAAGATCGGCTTGCGGCGCAGGTCGTGCCAGGCGTCGGAGCCGAGGCTGCGGGCCTTCTCGGGCTTGGCCGCCGCGGTGTCGGCGGCGCGCTGGGCCGGGATCTCCTCGGCCGTCTTCTTCTCGGTCAGGTCAGGCATAACGGATCCTCGGGTCCAGGACCGCGTAAAGCAGGTCGACGATCAGGCCGGCGGCCAGGTACACGAGCACCAGGAAGGCCACGAAGCCGGAGACGGTCGTGCCCTCCTTCAGGTTGATCGCGTGGAAGAGCGCGTTACCGACACCCTTGACGTTGAAGATGCCCTCGGTGACGATCGCGCCGCCCATCAGGGCGCCGAGGTCGGTGCCGAGGAAGGTGACCACCGGGATCATCGAGTTGCGGAGCAGGTGGGTGCCGATCACCTTGCGCCGCGGCAGGCCCTTGGCCACCGCGGTGCGGACGTAGTCGGCCTTGATGTTCTCGGCTATGGAAGTACGGGTGAGGCGCGCCACGTACGCCAGCGACAGCGAGCCGAGCACGATGGCCGGCAGCATCAGCTGGGTGATGTCGTTCGAGTCCTGGACGGTCGGCGTGACCCACTTCAGGTCGTCCGCGAAGACCGTCTGGAAGATGAAGCCGAGCACCGGAACCGGGATCGAGATCAGCAGCAGGGTCATGACCAGGGTGCCCTTGTCGAACGCCTTGCCCCGGCGAAGACCGGCGAACAGGCCGACAGAGACGCCCAGCACGATCTCGATGATGAAGGCCAGCAGCGCCAGCCGGACCGTGACCGGCAGCGCCTCGGTGATCACATCGAGCACCGGCCGTCCGGCCAGGGTGGTTCCGAAGTCACCGGTGAGCAGTTTCCCCATGTAATCGACGTACTGCTCGTACCACGGCTTGTCGAAGCCCATCTGGTGGGTCAGTGCGGCGAGCTGGGCCGGGTCCGGCGCCTTGTCGCCCCACATCGCGGCCACCGGGTCACCCGGCAGCAAGTGCACCATGACAAAGATGAGCAAGGTCGTTCCGAAGAAGACCGGGATCATCTGGAGCAGTCGCCTCGCGACAAAGCGCCCCATCGTGCCTCCATGTATGACTCTGCCGGGCCCGTCATCCCGGCCAGAGATAAGTCGGCGTGCCAACGGCCGGTGCCAGTCCTCGCCCTTGTGGGGATGGACGGGCACCGGCCGTTGTCACCGGGTCAGGCGGTGCCGACCGATTACTTCTTCTTGACCTCGACGTCGGTGTAGACCGGGTTGCCGAAGGAGTCGAACTTCACGTTCTGGACGTTGTTGGACCAGCCGGAGCTGGTCTTGTAGTACCAGAGCGGGATGGCCGGCATGTCCTTGGCCAGGACGGCCTCGGCCTGCTGGTAGAGCTCCGCGGTCTTCTCGACCGAGGTGGCCGCGTCGGCCTCCTTGGAGAGCTTGTCGAACTCCGGGCTGGAGTAGCCGGCGTCGTTCGCGGCGGCACCGGTGCCGTAGACGTCGCGCAGGAAGTTCGCGTTCAGCGGGTAGTCCTGCACCCAGCCGGTACGCATCATGCTCGACACCTGACGCTTGGTCACCAGGTCGCGCGAGGTCTTGAAGTCGGGCTTCGGGTCACCGAGGCACTCGACGCCGGTGGCCTGGCGGATCGAGTTGCAGACCGCGTCGACCCACTCCTTGTGACCGCCATCGGAGTTGTACAGGATGGTGATCTTGTTACCGGGGACACCGTTGCCCTCGGCGATGAGCTGCTTGGCCTTCGCCGGGTCGTACTTGCAGGCGTCGCCGCAGCTGCCGGCCTTGAAGCCCATGACGCCGGGCGCCACGAACGCGTCGGCGGGCTGACGCGTGCCGTTCAGCACGGTCTTGGTGATGGTGTCACGGTCGATGGCCATCGAGAGGCCCTGGCGGACCTTGGCCTTCTCCGGAGCGTTCCACTCGGCGTTGTACAGCGCGAAGGAGATGTTCTGGATGGCGCCCTGCGGCTGGTCGACCGCGCGCTTGCCCAGGTCGTCCTTGTACTTGGGCAGGTCGGTCGAGTCGACCTGGTCCAGGACGTCGAGGGTGTCCGACATCAGGTCCTTGTACGCGGCCTCACCGGAGGTGTAGTTCCGGAAGACGATGCCGCCGTTCTTGGCCTTGTTGACGCCCGCGTACTTGTCGTAGGCGGCCAGGGTGATGGCCTTGTTGTGCTCCCACGAGACGAACTTGTACGGGCCGTTGCCGACCGGCTTCTGGCCGTAGCCCGCCGGGTCGGAGAAGAACCCGGTCGGCAGCGGGTAGAAGGCCGAGTAGCCGAGCTTGTACGTGAAGTACGAGACCGGGCTGGTCAGCTCGATGGTGAAGTGCGTGTCGTCGACGACCTTCAGACCGGACATGGTGTCGGCGGTCGGGTCACCCTTCTCCGGGTGAACGGCGTCGTAGCCGACGATGTCGGAGAACCAGTCCGAGTTGATCTGGTTGTTCTTGGTGTTCGCCGACCAGTTCCAGGAGTCCACGAAGGACTTGGCCGTCACCGGGGTGCCGTCGTGGAAAGTCCAACCGGACTTCAGCGTGACGGTGTAGCTCTTGGAGTCAGTGGTCTCGATCTTGTCGGCCACCTGGTTACGCAGGGCGCCGGTGGCGGGGTCGTAGTCGACAAGGCCCTGGAAGAGCTGCTTGACGATGCGGCCGCCCTGGTTCTCCATGGCGTTGGCCGGCTGCAGCGGACGCTGCGGCTCGCCGCTCTGGTAGCTGAACACGCCCTGGGCGTTGACCGCAGCGCCATCGGAGCTGCTCCCACCGGTGGAACCGCCACTGCTACAAGCAGTCGCGGCGAGGGCGACCGCAACAGCTGCGACAACCCACTTGGCCTGGCTCCCACCACGCATCGGTGTGCCTCCTGAATTCGACGTTGCAACGAGGAGGGCACTGCGGACGGGTGTTACCTGGCCCGCTGTGCCGTCCGCGCTCGTGGTTTCGGCGCGCACCCCTGCGCGTCACCCTTGACCCGAGCCTGACTGCACCCACTATCCGTCACGCACGGACACGAAAGTGACCAGTGACGATCTCAATTAGGTCACATGAACAGTCGGTAAGTTTCGAAAACCGGACATAAGAGACATAGCCAGACAGGCACCAAACGGACAGTCGTCATGAATGACGAACTGTCACGTTCGCTCAGCGGACACCTGGGAGTGATGAGCGCTATTCCGTTAATACGCCCGTCGACAACTTGGAGTAGTTGAAAAAGTTCGCCCCCCTCTCCATGGGAAAGGGGGGCGAAGCATTCCGGCCAAAGGCCGGTCAAGCCGTCCGGATCACGCCTTCTTGGCGCGCGAGGCGGTGCGGCCGCGGTCCTTCGCGTCGAGGACGACCTTACGGATGCGAACCGTCTCCGGGGTCACCTCGATGCACTCGTCCTCGCGGCAGAACTCCAGCGACTGCTCCAGCGAGAGCTTGCGCGGCGGGACGATCGACTCGGCCACGTCTGCGTTCGAGGAACGCATGTTGGTGAGCTTCTTCTCCTTGGTGATGTTGACGTCCATGTCGTCGGCGCGCGAGTTCTCGCCGACGATCATGCCCTCGTACACCTCGGTGCCCGGCTCGCAGAAGAGCACGCCGCGCTCCTGGAGGTTGGTCATCGCGAAGGCGGTGACCACACCGGACCGGTCGGCGACCAGCGAACCGTTGTTACGGGTCGTCAGGGTGCCGAACCACGGCTCGTGGCCCTCGTGGATCGAGTGCGCGATGCCGGTGCCGCGGGTGCTGGTGAGGAACTCGGTCCGGAAGCCGATCAGACCGCGGGACGGGACGACGAACTCCATCCGGACCCAGCCCGAGCCGTGGTTGGACATGTTGTCCATCCGGCCCTTGCGGACGCCCATGAGCTGCGTGACCGCGCCCATGTGCTCCTCCGGCACGTCCACCGTGAGGCGCTCGACCGGCTCGTGGGTCTTGCCGTTGACCTGCTTGGTGACGACCTGCGGCTTGCCGACGGTCAGCTCGAAGCCCTCGCGGCGCATGGTCTCGATCAGGATGGCCAGCGCCAGCTCACCACGGCCCTGCACCTCCCAGGCGTCCGGGCGCTCGGTCTCCAGGACGCGCAGCGAGACGTTACCGATCAGCTCGCGGTCCAGGCGGTCCTTCACCTGGCGGGCGGTGACCTTGCGGTCCACCTTGCCGCTGGACTTCGCGTCCGCGCCCTTGCCGCTGCCGCCACGGCCGACCAGCGGCGAGGTGTTGGTGCCGATGGTCATCGAGATGGCCGGCTCGTCCACCGTGATCAGCGGCAGCGCGATCGGGTTCTCCGGGTCGGCGAGGGTCTCGCCGATCATGATCTCGGAGATGCCGGCGACGGCGCAGATGTCACCCGGGCCCGCCACCTCGGCCGGCTTGCGGGTGAGCGCCTCGGTCATCAGCAGCTCCGAGATGCGGACGCTGGAGATGGTGCCGTCGCGCTTGATCCAGGCCACGGTCTGGCCCTTGCGCAGCTCGCCCTGCTCGACGCGCAGCAGCGCGATGCGGCCGAGGAAGTTGTCGGCGTCGAGGTTGGTGACGTGGGCCTGGAGCGGCGCGTCGGCCTCGTACGTCGGGGCCGGGACGTGCTCCAGCAGGGTGGAGAAGAACGGCTCCAGGCTGGTGCTGTCGGCCGGGACGGTGCCGTTCTCCGGCTTGGTCAGCGAGGCGACGCCGTCACGGGCACAGGCGTAGACGATCGGGAACTCGATCTGGTCCTCGTCCGCGTCCAGGTCCAGGAACAGGTCGTAGGTCTCGTTGATGACCTCGTCGATCCGGGAGTCCGGGCGGTCCGTCTTGTTGATGCAGAGGATGACGGGCAGCCGGGCGGTGAGCGCCTTGCGGAGCACGAAGCGCGTCTGCGGCAGCGGGCCCTCGGAGGCGTCGACCAGCAGGACGACGGCGTCCACCATCGACAGACCGCGCTCGACCTCGCCACCGAAGTCGGCGTGGCCCGGGGTGTCGATGATGTTGATGGTGATCGGCGCGCCACCATCCTTCGGGTGGTACTTGACGGCGGTGTTCTTCGCGAGAATGGTGATGCCCTTCTCGCGCTCCAGGTCGTTCGAGTCCATCATCCGGTCGTCGAGGTGCTGGTGGGCGGCGAAGGCGCCGGCCTGCTTCAGCATGGCGTCGACCAGAGTGGTCTTGCCGTGGTCGACGTGGGCGACGATAGCGACGTTGCGGATGTCGTTGCGCGTGGGCATGCCTAGCTGATTCTCCTGGAATCGTGGGTTGCGGCGCCCGGCCGCGAGACGCCGACCAGCGATCCCTTTGGATCGCCGCCGCCCGTTCCGCCTGCTACTACCGGTCCACCCGCCGTGGCAACGGACATGCCTCGGCTTCCTCCTATCGTACGGGGAAGCGCCCAGGTGAGCAGAAACGGGCAGGTCGGGCGGGATCAAGATCACAGACAGGTCACCCGTTCGTCACCCGGTGTTCGCTCTCCGACCGGCTCCGACGGGCCCGGGGAACGGGCTCAGCCGCTCCACCCCACGTCCTGGAAGCGCGGCCAGCCGTACCCCCAGACCCCGGCGCCCGCGACACCCGCCCGGACGCCGACCAGCTCGGGCCGCTGGTAGAGCGGCACCGAGTGGCCGAGCTGCCAGATCCGCACGTCCGCCTCCTGGAGCAGGCCGAGCCGGGCGGCCGGGTCGAGCTCGGCGGTGGCGCGGTCGAAGAGCCGGTCGATCTCCTCGGTTCCGCTGCGGGCGTAGTTGCTGCCGAGGTCGAGGGTGCCGTCGGCGTCGGGCCGGGGCTTGGCGTAGACGGGCCGCTGCTCGCTCGCCGGGCTGGTGCCGGCGGGCCAGGAGAACAGGGCGAGGTCGTACTCCCCGGCGGCCAGCTGGTCCTGGACGAAGGTGTCGGCGGACGCCGTCACGGCCTTCACCTCGACACCGGACTCGCCGAGGTCGGCGGTGAGCGCGTCGGCGGTCCGCTTGGCGGTCGCGGAGCCGGCCGGGACGAGCAGGGTGAGGGTGAGCTCCTTGTCGTCCTTGGTGCGGGTGCCGCCGGTGTCGGGCCGCTTCCAGCCCGCCTCGTCGAACAGCCGGGCGGCGTCGGCCGGGCCGGCGGCCGCACTGTTGTCGCGGTAGCCGTCCTGGTCGCCGGCGAGCAGGTGGCTGCCCAGCGGGGCGCCGGGCAGGCCGAGCGGGGTGAGCGCGGCGTCGGCGATCCGCCGCCGGTCGACGGCGCGGGTCAGGGCGAGCCGCAGGGCCGGGTCGGCGAGCGGGCCGTGGGCGGAGTTGAGGGTGAGCTGGGTGAGCGAGGCGCCGACGGCCCGGTGCACGATGACGCCGTGCAGTCCCTCGGCCCGCCGCAGGGCCAGCGCCGCGGCCTCGGGTGCGGCGCCCGGGGGCGCCGCCTCGGCGGTCGGCGTACCGGAGGCGGCCGGGGTGTCGGTCGGCGTGGCGGAGGCGGTGGGCGTTGCGGAGGCGGCCGGAGCGGGCGCGGGCACCGCCTGGTCCACCGCCGCGGTGAGCGGGGCGATGTCCAGCCGGTTCTGGTCGAGCGCGTCCAGCCGGCCCTCCGGCGGCGTGGCGATGAACTCGATCCGGTCGGTCTTCGGCTGGTCCCCCCACCACCGCGGGTTGCGGGCGAGGACGACCTGCCCGCCCGCGGCGTCGTACCCGGAGACGGTGTACGGCCCGGCGCTCAGGTGCTCTCCGCCGGCCAGCGCCCGGTTGAACGCGGCCGGGGTGGCCGTCTCGGCCGCCGGGTAGAGCGGGCCGAACAGCGAGCGCCATTCGGCGTACGGGCGCCGGAAGGTCACCCGGACTTCGTGCGGGTCGGCGCCCTGGGCGATCGCCTCGATGGCGTCGTACCCGGCCGGGCGGCCGCCCTGGTAGGCCGGGTCGAGGCCGGAGAGGGCGGCCCGCTGGGCGGTCAGGTCGGCGGCCGTGAGCGGGGTGCCGTCGCTCCAGACCGCGCGCGGGTTGAGCCGGTAGGTGACGACCTGCGGCTGCTTCCCGGGCGGGGTGGACTCGGCGCCGACCAGGTAGTCCGGGTCGGGGACGAGCCGGCCGTGCCCGTCGGGCCGGAACAGCGAGGGGTAGAGGGCGTGCGCGAGCAGTGCCGAGTCGGCGGTCGCCTCGCCCTGGTAGACGTTGAGCGTGGCCGGGACGCCGTCCACGGCCCAGCGCAGCCTGCCGCCGCCCCGGACGGCGGTGCGGTCGGCGGTCCGGACGTCCCCGGTGCCGGAGGTGGGGTCGGCCGAGGCCGGCGCGGGGTCGGGGGTACGGGCCGGATCCGGGCCGTACGAGCAGCCGCCGAGGCCGACGGCGAGCAGCAGCGCGACGGCTGCGGTGGTGAGCTGGCGGACGCGCATGGCGGCCATGGAACGCCGTCCGGGCGCCCGGGCCCGGGCCGACACGGCGGACCGCCCGCCGACTGCACCCGGACGGCCGAACCGCCGAGGGCCTCCAGCCGCCCTAGATCCCCAGCTCGAACCAGACGATCTTGCCCTTGGGCGTCCGCCGGCTGCCCCAGCGCTCGGCCAGCAGGCTGACCAGTTGCAGGCCGCGCCCGCCCTCGTCGGTCTCCTGGGCGCGCCGCTGCCGGGGCTGGGCGTAGCCGTCGTCCCAGACCTCGCAGACCAGGCCGCGGTCGCGCAGCAGCCGCAGCCGGATCTCGCCCCGGCCGTGCTTGAGCGCGTTGGTGACCAGTTCGCTGACCAGCAGCTCGGTGGTGTCCACGAGCTCCTCCAGGCCGCGGGTCAGCAGCCAGCTGCAGGCCAGCTCGCGGGCCTTGGCGACGGAGGTGGGCTCGGGCGGCAGGAACCAGTTGCCGACGGCGTCCTCGGGGAAGGCGTGCACCTTGGCCATCAGCAGGGCGATGTCGTCCTCGCCGTGGTGCGGGTTGAGCTCGCCGAGGACGTGCTCGCAGAGTTCTTCGAGGCCCTTGCCCTTGGCCGACAGCGCGGTGCGGAAGCCGCGCAGGCCCTCGTCCAGCTGGTGCTTGCGGCTCTCCACCAGGCCGTCGGTGTAGAGGCCGAGGATGGCGCCGTCCGGGAGGGTCAGCTCGACCTCCTCGAAGGGCTCGCCGCCGACGCCGAGCGGCAGACCGGGCGGGACGTCGAGCATCCGGGCGGGTTCGCCGGGGCTGAGCAGGACGGGCGGCAGGTGGCCGGCGTTGGCGATCCAGCAGCGCCGGGTGACGGCGTCGTAGACCGCGTAGACGCAGGTGGCCAGGTAGACCTCGCGGGCCTCCTCGTCGGCGGCGGAGGTGAGCCGGCCGTACGGGGTGGGCGGGCCGGCCGCCACGGTGTCGCCGCCGAGGCCGCGGGCGATCTCGTCGAGGGCGGTGAGCACCTCGCCGGGCTCCAGGTCGAGCATGGCGAGGGTGCGGACGGCGGTGCGCAGCTGGCCCATGGCGACGGCGGCGCGCAGGCCGCGCCCCATCACGTCGCCGATGACCAGGGCGGTGCGGTTGCCGGGCAGCGGGATGACGTCGAACCAGTCGCCGCCGACCTCGGTGTTGTTGTTGCTGGGCAGGTAGCGGCAGGCGATCTCCAGGCCGCTGGCGGCCGGGTTGCCCGGGGGCAGCAGGCTGCGCTGGAGGATCAGGGCGCGCTCGTGCTCGCGGCGGTAGAGCCGGGCGTTGTCGATGCAGACGGCGGCGCGGGCGACGAGTTCCTCGGCGATGGCGACGTCGCGGGCGTCGAAGGGCTCGCTGCCGATCGCGCGGGAGAGCTGGACGAGGCCGAGCACCTGGTCGCGGGCGACCAGCGGGACGATCAGGGTGGAGCGCAGCAGCGGGTCGGGCCCGGGCTCGGGGACGACGCTGCGGCCGGTGCGCAGCGCCCGGGCGTGCGGGGAGCGTCGCGGGTAACAGAGGGTGCCGCCGGCCTCGGCGATGGGCAGGCCGGTGACCGAGCCGAGCACCGAGGAGGCGCCGCCGATGACGCTGGAGACGGCGACCCGGCGCAGTTCGCCGCTGCCGTCGGTGAGCACGGTGTCGCCGAGCCGGCCGGCGCTGGGCACGGTCTCGCCGGAGAGCAGCGCGGTGTACAGGTCGACGGTGGCGAGGTCGCAGAACGGCGGGACGACGACGTCGAGCAGTTCCTTGGCGGTGGTCTCCAGGTCGAGGGTGGAGCCGATGTGCGCGCTGGCCTCGTTGAGCAGGGCGAGGTTGCGGCGGACGCCGTCGGCCTCGCGCTCGGCGACGTGCCGGCTGGTGACGTCGGAGACCTGCCCGGCGAGGCCGATCGGCTGTCCGGCCGCGCCGTTGAGGCGGTACAGCGAGACGGCCCAGAGCCGGTTGCCCTCGCGGGTGGGGACGGCGCCGTGGAAGCGCAGGTCGAAGACGGGCTCGCCGGTGGCGAGGACCTTGCGCAGGGCGGCGGTGAGGCGGTCGGCCTCGGACGGCGGGAAGAGGTCGTGCGGGGTGAGGCCTTCGAGGTCGGTGGGGGCCAGGCCCATGCCGGAGGCGAAGGCGTCGTTGACCCGCTGGAGGCGCAGCCGGTCGTCGAAGAGGATGAAGCCGGTGGGCGTCTGCCCGAAGACGGCCTCGGAGGCGGCGAGGTCGGTCTCGACCCGGCGCAGTCGGCCGAGGTCGACGGCCAGGCAGGTGGCGCCGGCGGTGGGCAGGGCGCTGTCGGGCATCAGGTAGAGCTCGGCGAGGCCCTCGCCGCCGGCGGCGTCCCGGTAGGGGGCGGTGCCGACCCACTCCTCGCCGGCCAGGGCGCGTTCCAGCCGCGCGCGGCCGCGCTGCCAGAGTTCGCGGGGGACGAAGGTGGTGATCGGGTCGGCGCCGACGGCGTCGGGGGCGGGGACGCCGAAGAACTCGGCGGCGCGCTCGCTCCACTGGCTGATCCGGCCGTCGGGGCCGATGGTGAAGGTGGCGACCCGGATGTAGTCGTAGATCGACCCGGGGCCGCCCGCGCCCCACGGGTGGTCCGCGGCCCCGGGGTGGTGACCGAGGCCCACGGGGCCGGCGCCGGGCGGGTCCGCCGGTACGGGCAGGTGCGGTGAACCGGCCTGCCCGGGCACGACAGCATGACCGCTGCTGCTCGGCGCGTTCCGCGCCGGGGTGCTGTTCAACGGACCGACCCCTCCAACCCGCGACCGTCCGGATGTCGAGAAGACCGAGTATTCATCATCGAGGGGTACGTTCACACGCCCTCAACATCACAACATCAGATCGGGCGAAGGTTTTTGTCCTACCGCCCGCGCAACCACAATGCCACGTCCGCGCCCCCTTCCGGGCTGCGCGCTCCCCCCGGCCACCTGCTGGCATATGCGGTTCCGTCCTCCTCGCCCCCGCTCGGGCTCACGCCCCCGACCCGCTGCGCTCCCTATGACTCGTCGGGCTCATTACCCGGCAGCGTCTGCTCGAACCAGACCACCTTGCCGATGCCCTCGGCCCGGGCACCCCAGCGCAGTGCCAGGCGGCGGACCAGTTCCAGGCCCCGGCCGCCCTCGTCGGCCTCGGCCGCGTGCCGCTCCCGGGGCGGGTCGGGCAGCGGGTCGGAGATCTCGACCAGCAGCGTCTCGCCGAGCGTCAGCCGCACGCCGATGGGGGCGCTGGCGTACCGGACGGCGTTCGTGACCAGCTCGCTGACCAGCAGCTCCGTGGTGTCGGTGAGCTCCTCGACGCCCCACTCGGCGAGCGCGGAGCGGACCAGCCGGCGGGCCCGGGAGACGGCGGTGGGCTCGGCGGGCAGGGTCCAGCCGACCGTCGGGGTGCCGGCCTGGCCGTGGCCGAGCCGGGCCAGCAGCAGCGCGACGTCGTCCGGCTCGCGGCCCTGCTCCATGGTGCCGAGCACGGCCTCGCAGGCGGCCTGGATGGAGGCGTGCGGCTCCTGGAGCACGGTGACCAGCCGGCCGAGGCCGACGTCGAGGTCCTTGTCCCGGGACTCGACCAGGCCGTCGGTGCAGAGGGCGAGCAGGCTGCCCTCGGGGATCTTCAGTTCGACGGATTCGAACGGGACGCCGCCGACGCCGAGCGGGGCGCCGGAGGGGAGGTCGAGGATCCGGCCCGCGCCGCCGCGCAGCGGGCCGCCGGTCCGGGTCGGCTCCCCGCCCTCCTCGCCCGGCACCACCAGGACGGGCGGGATGTGCCCGGCCTTGGCGACGGTCAGTCTGGCCGTCCCCGGGTCGAACACCGCGTAGACGCAGGTGGCGAGCAGCGCCTCGTCCGGGCCCTGGGCCAGGTCGTCGGCCAGTTCGTGGACGTGCCGCAGCAGGACGTCCGGCGGCAGGTCGAGGGCGGCCAGCACCCGGACGGCGGTGCGCAGCCGGCCCATGGTGGCGGCGGCCCGCAGTCCGTGGCCCATCACGTCGCCGACCACCAGCGCGGTGCGGTCGCCGGGCAGCGGGATGACGTCGAACCAGTCGCCGCCGACCTCGGCGCCGCTGCTGCCGGGCACGTACCGGTAGGCGACCTCGACGCCGGTGGGCTGCGGGACCTGCTGCGGGAGCAGGGTGCGCTGGAGGGTGAGCGCGGCGGTGCGCTCGCGGGCGTACAGCCGGGCGTTGTCCAGCGAGCTGCCGGCCCGGTCGGCCAGCTCGACGGTGAAGGCCAGGTCGTCCCGGTCGAAGCCCTCCCGGTAGCCGCCCCGGCTGACCAGCAGCAGGCCGATCACGATGCCGCGGGCGCGTAGCGGGACGACCAGCATGGAGTGCACGCCCAGGTCGTGGGCGGCCTGCGTCTTCGGGTCGCCGGGGTACGTCACGTCGTCGAGCTGGTCCGCGCCGGAGAGCAGTTCGGGGACGCCGGTGCGCAGCACCCGGCCGCAGGCGGAGTCCTCGGCGAAGGTGATCCGGGCGCCGCGGCGGAGCATCACCTCGACCTCGGGGCCGTCCTGGACGGAGGCGGTGCCGAGCTGGAGCAGCGAGGTGCGGCGGTCGTGGCCGTGCCGGGGCAGGTCGTCGCCGTGCGCGACGGCCTGCAGCAGGATCACCGCGGAGTGGTCGGTGAGCCGGGGGACGACGGAGCTGGCGAGCTCCTGGGCGATCCGGGCGGCGTCGAGCAGGTCGCCGACCCGGGAGCCGAACTCGTTGAGCAGCGAGAGCCGGCGCCGGGCGTGCTCGACCTTGGCGACGGCGCGGTAGCGCTCGGTCACGTCCATCACGGTGCCGGAGATGCCGAGCACCCGGCCGGAGCGGTCGGTCATCCGGCTGTAGGAGATCGAGCGGTAGCCGGAGCGGGCGGTGACCGGGGAGGCCAGGGTGACGTCGATGACCGGCTCGCCGGTGGCCAGCACCTGGCGCTGGATCGCGGTGACCTCGTCGGCGGCCCGCTCGGGCAGGGTCTCGCCGGTGGTCCGGCCGACGTGGTCCTCCAGGGCGACGCCGTTCATCTCGGCCAGGGTCTGGTTGACGGCGGTGTAGCGCAGCTCGGTGTCCATGATCGCGATGCCCAGCGGGGACTGCTCGAACAGCGCGTCACGGACGGCGAGGTCGCGCTCGACGGCCCGGACGGCGGCCGCCTCGGCCATGTTGACCTGGAGGAACGGGGTGCCGTCGCCGTCCACCAGGAGGGAGATCCGGGCGTCCACCGCGATCGGCACGCCGTCCCGGTCGCGCAGTTCGGCGTTGCCGGCCCAGCGGCCGTGGCGCAGGGTGTCCTGGATCGCGGCCCGGATCCGGCCGACCTGCTCCTCGTCGGGGATCAGCTCGTCGATCCGGCGGCCGACCAGCAGCTCGTTCGGCCAGCCGAGCAGTTCCTCGGCGGCCGGGCTCCAGAGCACCACCCGGCCCGCGGTGTCCAGGATCGCGATGGCGACCTTCAGCATGTCGAGCAGGCTGCCCTCGCCCGGTACGCCGGGGCCGTACGGGGCGTCGGACGGCCCGCCGGGGAACGGTCGGGCGGGCCGGCTGCGCAGGCCGGGCTGGGGGCCCGGGTCGGAGACGGGGACGGCCAGGGCCGGCGCCGGCTGGTCGGGCCGCGGGACGTCGGGGGCATCGGCGGCGTCCCGCCGACGGCGGCCGGCCGGCGGCTGCGGGGCGGCGGGCTGGGCACCCCGGCGCAGCCGGGCGCGGGCGGCTGCGCTCCCCGCGGCGCCTGTCCGCCGTGCTCCTCCGCCGCCGTTCCCGGTACTCGACACCGACGGGGCCTCCGGCTCTGGTCGGGATCGGCGTCGCCGGCTGGGGCGGCTCACCGATGGTGACGAATAGTGCCGAAAAGTGACATACCCAGCAGAACCCAGGCTATCCCGGCCGCCGGGTCGTCTTGTCTGATTGACCTACCCCGTACCCCGCGCGTCGCACACCGGCTCAGGCCGCCCTATGCATGGAGCAACCGGGCGACGTGCGGCAGGACGTCGCGGTCGTGCTCGATCCAGTCGACGCTGTCCAGCTCGGCCGGGCCGAGCCAGCGCAGCTCGTCGTGGTCCTCCAGAGGACGGGGGTCGCCGGCCAGCAGCTCGGCCGCCCAGAAGCGCAGCTCCAGACCCGGCCGGACGCTCCACGCGCCCGGCAGCCGCTCCAGCGCCCGCGCCCGGACACCCAGTTCCTCCAACAGCTCCCGCTCCAGCGCCTGCGCCTCGGTCTCGCCGGGTTCGGCCTTCCCGCCCGGGAACTCCCAGCGCCCCGCCACCGCCGCGGGCGCGCTGCGCCGGGCGGCGAGCACCCGGCCCCGGTGGATGAGGGCGCCGCCGACGACGATCCGGGGCTCGACGGGGTTCTCGCTGGCCTTGTCCATGGGCCCGACCTTAGGGCGTGTCCGCCCCCGCGCCGTCCGCAGCCTCGGGCTCGGCCTCGACCCAGTACAGCTGCTTGTGGCCGCGGGCCTCGAACTCGGCCGCCAGCCGCTCCGCCGCGAGGCGGTCGAGCCCGCCCGCGACCAGGAAGCGGTTGCCGTTGTCGTCCTGCCGCATCACCCGAAAGGCGCTCATGGCGGGGAGCGTATCCCCGGCCTGCGTGGGGGTCGGGCCGGGGATCCGCCCCCACGACGCTACGGACGGCTCGCTACCGGCAGGTACGGGCGCGGTTAACGGCGGGTAACCCGGCCGCGCCCGGCGGCTCAGAACCGTCGGCGGCTCAGACCCCTCGGCGGCTCAGACCTGGAGGTCGGGCACCTGCTCGCCGGTGGACAGGCCGAGCCCGCGCCGGATCTCGATGCTGAGCGGCACCGACTTGGTCACCAGCGCCCGGGCCCGTCGGACGTCGCCCTCCAGGTCGTCGCCGGAGGCCGCCGCGTCCCAGGCGGTCGCGGCCGCCTCCTGGGCCGCGGCCAGCTTGCGGACCGCCGGCTTGACCTCGGCCGGCCACGCCGCCGACGCCTTGTTCAGCGCCGTGGCCTCCGCGTGGGAGGCGGTGGACATCCGCCGGGCCCACGTCCGGTACTCGGACGACGCGTCCGCGAAGCCCTTGCTCGGCTGCTCCGCGTAGGCGTCGTTGAAGCCCCGGACGGCCTCCAGGTAGGCCAGCTGGGCGGGGTTCAGGCTGCCCCGGTCGGTGCGGACCGTCCCCAGGTGCTCGCCGTCGCGGTCCTCGAACGCGCAGGTGACGTAGCGGTCGCCGGACCTCCAGTTGCCCCGGGTCGGGTAGAGGTAGACGTCGTCCATGCCGTCCGGGATCGCCCACTGGTCGAGGGCGTAGTCGTCGAGCACCGTGCGGCACAGGTCGGCGGCCTGCAGGCGGACCGTCGCCTCGCCCGGGTAGGACGGGCCGTCGCTCGCCGGGATCCGGGCGGTGCCGGCCACCTCGCCGTGGTGCGCGGCCGAGCACGGCACCCGGCGGACCCAGTAGAGCGTCTCGTCGCCGCCCTCGGGGTCGGCCCGGCTGCCGTTCTCGGGGGTGTTGTAGCAATCCCCGGACTTCAGCGCGGCCCACGGGACGGATCCGGCCGGGGCCTTCGTGGACTGGTCGAACCTGCCGCCCCCGGGGAACTCGAAGGTCGAACCGGCCACGGCGAGCGACAGCAGCACCGTGCCGACCACGCCGAGCACCAGGCCGGTCACCGCCATGCCGAAGCCGCGCTCCTTGCGGCGGTTGATCTGGACCAGCGCGATGATGCCGAACACCAGGGCCACCGGCGCCACCACGACCAGGCCGGTCACCAGGGCGGCGACCGCGAAACCGTTGGTGACGGGGGCGGGCCGGGGGTAGGGGAAGCCGGGCTGGAGGCCGGACTGTGCGGCGGGCGGCACCGATGCCCAGCCGCCGGCGGGCAGCGGCGGGGGCGGGGGCTGCGGCGGGGCCTGCGACGGCAGGGGCGCGGCCCACGGGTTGGCGGGCGCGGGTGGGGCGGTCGGCACGGGCGGGGCGGCGGGCGCGGGCGGCTCGGGCTGCGCCTGCTGCTCCGCATGCTCCGACTGCCCCGTCCGCTCGGCCTGCTTCGCCGTCGCGGCCTCGTGGGCCGGTATGCGGGGATCGGCCGCGGGCGGCTCGGACGCAGGCTTGGACACGTGGACTCCCCCGGCCCGCCGGTACGGGCATCGACTCGGCAGCTCGACTCGTCGGCTCGCCCCCTCCAGCAGCGGGCCGGACGGGCCCGAACGGCCCCAGTACGAGCGGACGCGCGACTTTACCCGATCTTTCCGAACGCCCGCGCGACCGTTTCTCCCACCCCGTCGCCCGGCCCCGCCCTCGACCCGTCGCCGGCCCCGACCCTGCCCCCGGTCAGCCGCGCGCCAGGATCTCGCCGTGCAGCATGGAGAACCAGCCGTCCCCGGCGGCACTCCACTCCTGCCAGCCGGCCGCGATCCGCGCCAGTTCGGCCTGGTCCGCGAAGCCCCGCTCCACCGCCGTCCGGCCGATGGCGGAGCCGGTCACCCGGTCCGCCCACATCCCGCCCCACCAGGCGCGCTGCTCGGGCGTCGCGTACGTCCAGGTGGTGGCGGTCGCGGCGATGTCGGTGAAGCCCGCCGCCCGCGCCCAGGACAGCAGCCGCCGCCCGGCGTCCGGCTCGCCGCCGTTGGCGCGGGCGATCCGCTCGTACAGTTCCAGCCAGCGGTCCAGCGCGGGCGCCTCGGGGAACCAGGTCATCGACGCGTAGTCGACGTCCCGGGCCGCGACCACACCGCCCGGCGCCGCGACCCGGCGCATCTCGCGCAGCGCGGCCACCGGGTCGGCCACGTGCTGCAACACCTGGTGGGCGTGCACCACATCGAACTCACCTTCCTGGTGTGGCAGTTCGTGGACATCGGCGATCTCGAACACGACATTGGACAGGCCCCGGCCGGCCACGTACGCGGCGGCCTGCTCCAGCACCTCGCCGGAGGTGTCCACGGCCACCACGCGACCGCCCGGGCCGACCAGCTCGGCCAGGTCGGCGGTGATCGTGCCGGGCCCGCAGCCGATGTCCAGCAGCGCCTGCCCAGGGCGCAGTTCGGGCAGCAGGTAGGCGGCCGAGTCGGCGGCCGTCCGGGAGCGGTGCGAGCGCAGCACCGCCTCCTGGTAGCCGTGGGTGTAGACGGTGGCGGGCTGCCGTCCGGTCATGGTGTCCCCCTGGGGCGTGGTCGGTTTCCGCGACGCCTCCGACGCTAGCGGACGTTCCGGATGCCGAGAAGATTCGTCTCGCCTGTCGATCACCCCGCGACTGCACCACCCCCGGCGGCCGTACCGTGGGGGCGCACCCGAGAGAACGGTCCCCCCGCCCATGCCCGGCCAGCGCCCCTTCGTCCTGCTGAGCGCCGCGATGTCCCTCGACGGCCACCTCGACGACGCCTCCCCCGACCGCCTGCTGCTCTCCAACCGGGCCGACTTCGACCGGGTCGACGCCGAGCGCGCGGCCGCCGACGCCGTCCTGGTCGGCGGCAACACGCTGCGCGCCGACAATCCGCGCCTGCTGGTCAACGACCCAGCACGCCGGGCCGCCCGGCTCGCGGACGGCCGCGCCGAGCACCCGCTGAAGGTGACGCTCAGCGCGAGCGGCGCGCTCGACGCCGGCCTGCGCTTCTGGCACACCGGCGGCGCCCGGCTCGCCTACACCACGGACGCCGGCGCGACCGTGCTGCGGCCCCGCCTGGACGGGCTGGCCGAAGTGGTCGCGCTCGGCGGCGCGGTGGACCTCGGCGCGGTGCTGGACGACCTGGGCGCGCGCGGGGTGCGCCGACTGATGGTCGAGGGCGGCGGCGGCGTGCACACCCAGTTCCTGGCCCAGGGCCTGGCGGACGAGCTCCAGCTGGCGGTCGCCCCGCTGCTGGTCGGCCAGGCCGAGGCGCCGAGGTTCGTCCGCCCGGCCGCGTTCCCGGGTGGCCCGGCCCGGCGGATGCGCCTGCTGGAGGCACGTACGGTGGACGACGTCGCCCTGCTCAGGTACGCCCCGAAGGAGCCCGCCCCGTGACCGGAGCCCGTCCCGCGACCGCCGACCTCGACCACCTGCGCCGGGCCGTCGAACTCTCCCGCCGCTGCCCGCCGTCCGCGACGGCCTTCTCGGTCGGCGCGGTGATCGTCGGCGCCGACGGCGAGGTCCTGGCGGAGGGCTACAGCCGGGAGGGCGACGCGCACGACCACGCCGAGGAGGCGGCCCTCGGCAAGCTCCCGGCCTGCGACCCGCGGCTGCGCGGGGCGACCGTCTACAGCTCGCTCGAACCGTGCGGACAGCGCGCCTCGCGGCCGGCGCCGTGCGCCCGGCTGCTGATCGTGGCGGGCGTGCCGCGGGTGGTGGTGGCCTGGCGCGAACCGGACCTGTTCGTCACCGACTGCCAGGGCACGGCCCTGCTGGCGGCGGCCGGGGTCGAGGTGGTGGAGCTGCCGGAGCTCGCCGAGGCGGCCCGCGCGGTCAACGCCCATCTGCTCGGCTGATCTTTTGTATCATCGGGGAACAAAGCTCGTCCTTCCTTGCCCGAGGAGCAGCCCCATGCCCACCGCACCCCTCCAGCTGACCGCTCGCGCCCTCCTCCTGGACATGGATGGCACCCTGGTCAACTCCGACGCCGTGGTCGAGCGCTGCTGGCACCGCTGGGCCGAGCAGCACGGACTCGACCCCGTCGCCGTACTGGCCGTCGCCCACGGCCGCCAGGGCCACGCGACGATGGCCGAACTGCTGCCCGACCGCCCGGTGGAACTCAACCTCGCCGACAACCGGCGGATGCTCGCCGCCGAGCGCGCCGACACCGACGGCGTCGTCCCGATCCCCGGCGCCGCCGCCTTCCTCGCCGCCCTGAACGGCCTGCCGCACGCCCTGGTCACCTCCGCCGACGAACCGCTCGCCCGCGTCCGGATGGGCGCCGCCGGCCTGCCGATGCCGCCCGTCCTGGTCACCGCCGAGTCCGTCGGCGCCAGCAAGCCCGACCCGGAGGGCTTCCTCAAGGGCGCCGCCGCCCTCGGCTTCGCCCCCGCCGACTGCCTCGCCTTCGAGGACTCCGACGCCGGCATCACGGCCGCCCGCGCCGCCGGCATCCGCGTCATCGGCATCGGCCCCCGCGCCACCGCCCACCGACCCGACGCCCACGCCGCCACCCTCGACAACATCACCGTGACCACCACACCGGACGGCGTCATCACCGTCAGCATCCACCCCTGACCGAGCCGACCGCCCGCCCCGCAAGACCGCTCGATACATTGTGTACACATGGAACACTCGGTACTCTTGAGCGCATGACGCAGCCCTTGCCCATAGAGTCCATCCGCGACGTACGCGCGCACCTGGCCGAGGTCGTGGAGCGCGCCGACCGGGACGACGTACCCACGGTGATCACGCGCCGAGGCAAAGAAGTCGCCGCCGTGGTGTCCATCGAGGTACTTCGGAAGTACCAGAAGTGGGAAGAGCGCGAGATCAACCGGATCATCGACGAGCGCATGGCGAATCCGGCAGTCGGCATCCCGATCGAGGACGTCATGAGGGAGACGCTGGCGCGCAATGAGTGAGTTCCGGACGGTCTTCCGACCCGAGGCCCAGGCCGAACTCCGGAAGATCCCTCGCGACATGGCGCTGCGCATCCTGGCCAAGCTGACCGAACTGGAGACCGATCCCCTCGGCTTCAACACCACTGCACTCGTCTCCCAGCCCGAGCGTCGCCGCCTGCGCGTCGGCGACTACCGCGTCGTCTACACGATCGACAACGGGGAATTGGTGATCTGGGTCGTCCACGTGGGACATCGGTCCACCGTTTACGAGGCTTGACGACCACGGACCCGGCGTCAGAACATCCAGCACCCATCCAGCACGATGACGCGGAAGGGGCCGGACTCGACAGAGCCCGGCCCCTTCCGACCTGCACATTCGACCAATCAGTCAACTTGCAGCAACCAGACGGCTACACGTTGAAGCGGAATGTCGAGCACAGAGCTCCGACCTGAGGAAACGTGACTTCGGAGGGGGTCATCCCAGCACCATCCCAGCACGGGAGAGGCGTCCCAGCACGCCCTGCCACCCTGACCCCCTCCGCGAACAGTTGACGTAGCGAGCAACTCGGAAACCTCGGCCGCGCGAAAATTCGGCCCCCGTCAGTCGTTGGAGGTGGCCGCAGACTACCGTTCGTCGCCAGGCTCATCCACGGCTAGGAGGACTGCGAGCCACAGACCGGCAGACTGGGGAAGACGAGGCGGCGCGGGCTCTCATCAACGATGTGGAGAGCAACCGACACACGTAACGGCCCTCCTCGCCAGTAGGCTTGGGCGGATCCGCCCGGCGAGCTTCCGGAGACAGCATGCTGACCCGCATCGAAGTCCACGGGTTCAAGAACCTCCTGGACCTGTCCATCGACTTCGGACCCTTCACCTGCATCGCAGGGGAGAACGGCACCGGCAAGTCGAATGTTTTCGACGCCATCCAGTTCCTCTCCCTGCTGGCCGACCAGTCGATGATGGAAGCGGCCCAAGAGGTCCGGGGCGTACACGGTGAGCGCCAGGGTGACCCTCGTGACCTCTTCTGGAAGGGCTTCGAGCCTGGCCATCACCGGATGCGATTCGCCGCCGAGATGATCGTCCCGCTCAACGCGGAGGACGACTTCGGCCGGGCCGCGAAGGCCACGACCACGTTTCTGCGGTACGAGTTGGAGGTCGGCTACCAGGAGCCGTCCGGCCTAGACCGTTTCGGCCGCCTCACCCTCCTCCATGAGACGCTGAGTCACATCACCAAAGGCAAGGCCCCCCGGCACCTTCTCTTCCCCCACAGCGTGAAGGACTTCCGCAACAGCGTCATTCAGGGCCATCGCAGCGGCGCCCCCTTCATCTCAACGACGACCGAATCCGGCGAGTCGGTGGTCAAAATCCACCAGGACGGTGGCAGTCGGGGCCAGCCCAAGCCAGCCGCAGCGTCCCGTGCACCCGCAACAGTCGTCTCCACCATCACCAGCAGTGACGACCCCACCATCCTCGCGGCTCGCCGTGAGATGCAGTCCTGGCGACGGCTAGCTCTTGAGCCGTCGGCTCTGCGCAGGTCCGACCGCTATGTCGACCCACAGGTAATGGGCGCCGACGGCTCCCACCTCCCCGCGACACTCTTCCGTGTGGCCCACGGCACTCCCGGCGCGGATCCCAGCCAGATCTACGCCAGGCTGGCGGGACGTCTATCGGACCTGACCGGTATCCATATCCGCGATCTGGATGTCGATCAGGACGAGGTCCGGCAGCTCCTCACAGTCAACGTACGCGAGGTGGCCGGCATGACGCTGCCCGCCCGTAGCCTCTCCGAGGGCACCCTGCGCTTCCTGGCCTTGTGCGTCCTGCTCGAAGACACGTCCGTAAGTGGTCTGATCTGCATGGAGGAGCCCGAGAATGGCATCCATCCCGCGAATCTCAACGCCATGGTCGCCCTTGTCCAGGACCTTGCCGTCGACCCGTCAGAGGAACCTGGAACAGACAATCCGTTCCGGCAGGTACTGATCAACACACACTCACCCGGGGTCGTACAACTCGTCGAACCTGAAGACCTCTTGTTCGCCGACACCGCTATCCACATGGCCGAGAACGGCTCTCTGAACCGGGCTCTCCGCCTGCGTCCACTGGCCGAGACGTGGCGGGCCACGAGGGCGGGAGGCGACTTCGTGACAAAGGCAGACATCCTGCCGTACCTCACCACACCCATCGGAGCGCAGCTCACGCTGGACTGGGGGGTCGCGTGACCGCCCGCGTTCTGTTCATTGGTGAGGGCAGCAGCGACAACGGCCTCGTACCGCACGTCGAATCCATTGCCGTGCGCAGGGGGCTCGACGTCTCGATCACCGTCCCTGACTTCGGCCTACTGCGGCCACCGCCCGGCCATTCCGTCCGGGACAAACTGCGGGCAGCCCGTAAGTTGCACGGAACCTACGACTTGGTTGTGGTGCAACGGGATGCCGACCGGGGTCCCGCCCAGGACCGCAGGAACGAGATCGAAGAGGCAGTGTGCGCCGAGTGGCCCGGTCTCCGGCACGTCGCTGTAGTACCTGTCCGCATGCTGGAAGCCTGGCTGCTTCTCGATGAGGCATGTCTGCGCCAGGTCGCCGAGAACCCGAGCGGCCGCGTCAGCCTTGATCTCCCCAAGGGCATCGCGGCAGAAAAGGTCGCCGACCCTAAACAGCTCCTCAAGGACTCGCTCGCGCAGGCAAGCGAGTACAAAGGACGCCGCCTCTCCCAGTTCCAGAAGCGCTTCTCACAGCACCGGCTGCGCATGCTCGAACTTTTGGACCCGGAGGGCCCGGTGACCTGCCTTCCGTCATGGCAGGATTTCGTCAAGGATCTAGACGAAGCGTTCGAGATACTCAACGACTGACCTAGCCCAAACCGCACAACTACCTTCAGGTGCAGCAAACTTCACGCGCAGCCGCCCCACGGCCAGTCGCCTCGTCGATGTCGGCCCAACAATATGCTGCGTCCGCATGATCGGGGCCGCCCTGCCCCACGCACACTTGGCGAGAGCGTCCTGGCTACGGCCGTGCGTGATCGCCGGCCGACGGCGCGGAGGCGACCGAAAGTGGGCGCCGCGGCAGCAGCCGTCTCTTGAGCATGAGGTAAGCGTCCTCTGTGATCAGAGGGCGTCTGTCGAGCTGCGGTCGCTTATCTCACAAGCCTTACCGAGCCCAGCACGGTAAAGGTGAGCAGGGACGAAAATTGGCGACACGGGCTCAGATTTCCCAGCACCATCCCAGCACGGGAAACAAGCAGGGCCCGACTCCGTAGAGCCGGGCCCCTTGTGACCTGCATGTTTGCCAAGTCAGCGACGTGGTGTTATTTCATCCGCTTAGACGTTGAAGCGGAACTCCACCACGTCGCCGTCCTGCATGATGTATTCCTTGCCCTCGATGCGGGCCTTGCCCTTGGAGCGGGCCTCGGCGATGGAGCCGGTCTCGACCAGGTCGGCGAAGGAGATCACCTCGGCCTTGATGAAGCCCTTCTGGAAGTCGGTGTGGATGACTCCGGCGGCCTCGGGGGCGGTGGCGCCCTTCTTGATGGTCCAGGCGCGGGTTTCCTTGGGGCCTGCGGTGAGGTAGGTCTGCAGGCCGAGGGTGTCGAAGCCGACCCGGGCGAGGGTGGCGAGGCCGGGCTCCTCCTGGCCCATCGACTGGAGCAGCTCCAGGGCCTCGTCGTCGTCGAGCTCGATCAGCTCGGACTCGATCTTGGCGTTGAGGAAGATCGCCTCGGCCGGGGCGACCAGCTCGCGCTGGACGTTCTTGAAGTCCTCGTCGGCCAGCTCGGCCTCGTCCACGTTGAAGACGTAGAGGAAGGGCTTGGCGGTCAGCAGGTGGAGGTCGCGGATCGGGGTGGTGTCGAAGCCGGCCTCGAAGAGGGTCTTGCCGGTCTCCAGGACCGCCTGCGCGGCCTCGGCGGCGGCCAGCACGGGGGCGGTCTCCTTCTTCAGGCGCGCCTCCTTCTGGAGCCGCGGCAGGACCTTCTCGACGGTCTGGAGGTCGGCCAGGATCAGCTCGGTGTGGATGGTCTCGATGTCGTCCTTGGGCGACACCTTGCCGTCCACGTGCACCACGTCCGGGTCGGTGAAGGCGCGCACGACCTGGCAGATCGCGTCCGACTCGCGGATGTTGGCGAGGAACTTGTTGCCCAGTCCCTCGCCCTCGCTGGCGCCGCGCACGATGCCGGCGATGTCGACGAAGTCGACGGTGGCCGGGAGGATCCGCTGGGAGCCGAAGATCTCGGCGAGCTTGGCCAGCCGCGCGTCCGGGACGCCGACGACGCCGACGTTCGGCTCGATGGTGGCGAACGGGTAGTTGGCCGCCAGCACGTCGTTCTTGGTCAGGGCGTTGAACAGGGTCGACTTGCCGACGTTCGGCAGGCCGACGATTCCGATCGTGAGCGACATGAAGCGCAGTCCCGTGGGCTTGGAGGAGTTGGGTCGGCACCGTGCGGGCCGACCCCCAAGTCTACGGGCAGCGCCTCACGCCCCGGTCGCCGCCGGGAGGGGCTCCGGGAACTCCGGCCGGGTGCCGGGGTGGCTGGGCCGGACAGGTCAGGCCGCTGAACGACGATCACATCAGCACTCCGCCAGGAGACACGGGGCAAGACCTGAACGGTCCATTACACAGTGTGGCGATGATCGGACCGTACGTTGGGCGGGTGGAGCAGAGCATCCGTACCCAGCCGCCAGGGCCCAGACGCCGACCGCCGAACGGCGCGGCCGGGGCCGCCGTCCCCGGGCCCGGCCGGGCTCCCGAGACCGCCGGAGCCCCCGCAGCCCCCGCCGCCGCCCCCGCCGCCCGGCTACGCCCGGTAGCCGGGCCGCCCGCCGCCGCCCGCCCGGCCACCCCCAGGCTGCGGTTGCGGCTGCCGCTGCCCGGACGCTCCGAGACCCCGCTGTACGGGCGGCGCCGGACCGGACGGCCGACCCGGCTGACCGCCATCGGCACGGGCGTGGCCGCCGTGCTGGCGACGCTCGCCGTCGCGGGCCTGGACCGGCTGCTGTTCGACGGCCTCGGCTGGCTGTTCGGCCTCGGCTACCTGGCCGTCTGCTTCCAGCTGGCCGTCCGGGTGCGCTACGTCGACCTGCTGGCCGCACCGATCAGCGGGCCGATCGCCTTCGCGCTGGCGCTGCTGCTGCTCGGGCCGGTCACCTCCTCGGGCGTCACCGCCCAGGTGGTGGCGCTGGCGACCGGGCTGGCGCTGCGGGCCGGCTGGCTGTTCTCCGGCACCGGGCTGGCCGCGCTGATCGTGCTCGCCCGGTTCGTGGCCCAGCGCCGGATCCAGCGCTCCCGCTGAGCGGCGCCTCGGGCGGGCGGCCTCAGCCCGCCGCCCGGGCCGCCGCCATGGCGGCGCCGACGATGCCCGCGTCGTTGCGCAGCTCGGCCGGCACCACCCGCGCCTCCCGCTCCCGCAGCAGCGGCAGGAACTTCTCGTGCTTGCGGCTCACCCCGCCGCCGATCACGACCAGTTGCGGCGAGAACAGCATCTCGACCAGGTCCAGGTACTCGTCGACCCGCCCGGCCCACTGCTCCCAGGTCAGCCCGTGCCGTTCCTTGGCGGCCGAGGAGGCCCGGCGCTCGGCGTCCTTGCCGCGCAGTTCCAGGTGGCCCAGTTCGGTGTTGGGCACCAGCACGCCGTCGACGAAGAGCGCGCTGCCGATGCCGGTACCGAAGGTGAGCACCAGCGCCACGCCCGACTGGTCGCGCCCGGCGCCGTGCACGGTCTCGGCGAGCCCGGCCGCGTCGGCGTCGTTGAGCACGGTCGCGGGCAGGTCGAGCGCCTCGCGGAACAGGCCCGCGGCGTCCAGGCCGATCCAGCCCTTGTCCACGTTGGCGGCGGTTCTGGTCCGGCCACCGACCACCACGCCGGGGAAGGTGAGCCCGACCGGGCCCTGGTGGTCGAACTGGCGGACCACCTCGCAGACGGCGGCGACCACGGCCTCGGGGGCGGACGGCTGCGGGGTGAGCACCTTGTACCGCTCCTGGGCCAGCACGCCCCGGGCGAGGTCGACCGGGGCGCCCTTGATGCCCGAACCGCCGATGTCCACGCCGAATACCGCCGTCATCACGTCCACCCTCCGCCGGGGCCGCGGACCGCTTGTCCACAGCCTGTGCACAAAACTACGAGAGGGCACGGGCGGACGCACAGCAGAAAACCCGGCAACCCCGAGGGAGGTGCCGGGCTCTGCGCGAAGGGCCTGGGAGCGGTCCGGGGAGCGGCCCTACAGCTTGCCCGCCGCCTCGGCGCGCAGGTCGCGGCGCAGTTCCTTGGGCAGCGAGAAGATCAGGTGCTCCTCGGCGGTCTTGACCGTCTCGACCGTGTCGTAGCCGCGCGCGGCCAGCCACTCCAGCACGCCCTCGACCAGGATCTCCGGGACGGAGGCGCCGCTGGTCAGACCGACCGTGCCGACGCCCTCCAGCCAGGCCTCCTGGACCTCCTCGGCGAAGTCCACCAGGTGGGCGGCCTTGGCGCCGTACTCCAGGCCGACCTCGACCAGGCGGACGGAGTTGGACGAGTTCTTGGAGCCGACCACGATCAGCAGGTCGGTCTCGGGGGCCATCTGCTTGACCGCGACCTGGCGGTTCTGGGTGGCGTAGCAGATGTCGTCGCTGGGCGGGCTGACCAGCGCCGGGAAGCGCTTCTTCAGCTCGCCGACGGTGGCCATGGTCTCGTCCACCGACAGGGTGGTCTGGGACAGCCAGACGACCCTGGACTCGTCCCGGACCCGCACGTTGGCGACGTCCTCGGCGCCGTCCACCAGGTGGATCCGGTCCGGGGCCTCGCCCATCGTCCCGACGACCTCCTCGTGGCCCTCGTGGCCCACCAGCAGGATGTCGAAGCCCTCGTCGGCGAAGCGCACGGCCTCCTTGTGCACCTTGGTGACCAGCGGGCAGGTGGCGTCGATGGTGGCCAGCCGGCCGGCCTTCGCCTCGTCGTGGACGGCCGGCGCGACGCCGTGCGCGGAGAAGACCACGATCGAGCCCTCGGGCACCTCCTCCGTCTCGTCGACGAAGATCGCGCCCTTCTTCTCCAGGGTCTGCACCACGTACTTGTTGTGGACGATCTGCTTGCGGACGTAGATGGGCGCCCCGTACTGCTCCAGGGCCTTCTCCACGGCGATCACGGCGCGGTCGACACCCGCGCAGTAGCCCCGGGGGGCGGCGAGCAGGACACGGCGCGGCGCGGTGTTGGACATGGCTCCATCGTACGGGCGGCGCCGAGCCGCGCCGACGGGAGGCGCTTTCCGGACAGACCCGGTCGTCGGTGCTCAAATGTGGTGTCTATGAGCTCTGCGAACGGGCAAACGGAACCGGGCGGCCTGCGCCGCAGCCTGAGCGTCCGCGACCTGATGGTCTACGGCCTGCTGTTCATCGCTCCGATGGCACCGGTCGGCGTGTTCGGCGTCCTGGACGCCAGGAGCCACGGCGCCGTCGCCACCGTCTACCTGGCCGCGACCGTCGCGATGGGCTTCACCGCCTTCTCGTACGCCCAGATGGTGCGCGCGGTGCCGCAGACCGGCTCGGTGTTCGCCTACGCGCGGGCCGGGCTGGGCGAGGGGCCCGGGTTCATCGCCGGCTGGATGGCGATGCTCGACTACCTGCTGATCCCGGCGGTCGCCTACCTGTTCTCCGGGATCGCGCTGAACTCGCTGGTGCCCGGGGTCTCCCGCTGGGTCTGGACGGCGCTCGCGGTGGTGCTGACCACCGCGCTCAACCTGATCGGCGTACGGACGGCGGCCGTGGTCGGCTTCGCGGTGCTCGCCCTGGAGATCGCGGTGCTGGCGGTGTTCGTCGCCGCGGCCGTGGTGGCACTGGTCCAAGGCGGCGCCCGGCGCGGCTGGGACACCCCGTTCACCGCCGTCGGCGCCTTCTCGCTGACCGCGGTGATCTCGGCCGTGTCCGTCGCGGTGCTCTCCTACCTGGGCTTCGACGCGATCGCCACCTTCGTCGAGGAGGCGGTCGGCGCCTCGGCGGCGGTGGCCCGGGCCGTGCTCTGGTGCCTGGCACTGGCCGGGGTGCTGTTCGTCACCCAGACCTACCTGGCGGCACTGCTGGAGCCGCTGGGCCCCCAGCAGCTGGCGGCCGACCCGGTGGCGCAGGGCTCGGCCTTCTACGACACGGTGGAGAGCGGGGTCGGGCACTGGCTGCACGTCCTGGTGGCGGCCAGCAAGGCGATCGGCGCGGCCTTCGCGGCGCTGGCCGGGCAGGCGGCGGCCGGGCGGCTGGTCTACGCGATGGGCCGGGAGGGACGGCTGCCGCGCGTTCTCGGCACGGTCGACCCGGCCACCGCGGTGCCGCGCCGGGCGCTGCTGGCGGCCGCGGTGATCACGATGGCCGCGGCGGTCTGGGCGGCCAACCGGGACGACGGGCTGGACCAGCTGACCTCGGTGGTCAACGTGGGCGCGCTGACCGCCTTCGCGCTGCTGCACGCCTCGGTGATCGGCTGGTACACGGTGCGGCACGGCTCCCGGGACCGGGTGCGGCACCTGCTCGTCCCGGCCCTGGGGATCGCGGTGATCGCCGCAGTGGTCTACGAGGCCTCGACGACCGCGCAGCTCGTCGGGCTGATCTGGCTGGCGGTCGGGCTGGTGGTGCTGGGCGTCCAGGGCTCCCCCGCTCCGGGCGGCCCTGTCGGCCGGCGCCGCTAGCCTCATACGCATGGCCAACACCAGCTCCCCCGAAGCCCCGATCCCGGTCGGCAAGGTCTCCGCGCTGATCGGCGGCTGGATCGACCGGCTCGGCGCGGTCTGGGTGGAGGGGCAGATCACCCAGCTCAGCCGCCGGCCGGGGGCGGGCGTGGTGTTCCTGACCCTGCGCGACCCGCAGGCGGACGTGTCGCTCACGGTGACCTGCTTCCGCTCGGTGTTCGACCAGGTCGCGGACGTGGTGCAGGAGGGCGCGCGGGTCGTCGTGCACGCCAAGCCGGAGTGGTACGCGGCGCGCGGGCAGCTGTCGCTGCGGGCCTCGGAGATCCGGCCGGTCGGGCTGGGCGAGCTGCTGGCCCGGCTGGAGCAGCTGAAGCGGCGGCTCGCCGGGGAGGGCCTGTTCGCGGCCGAGCGCAAGCGCCCGCTGCCGTTCCTGCCGCAGTGCGTCGGGCTGGTCACCGGGCGCGGCTCGGCGGCCGAGCGGGACGTGCTGGAGAACGCCCGGCGGCGCTGGCCGGCCGTCCGCTTCGAGGTGCGCAACGTCCCGGTGCAGGGGGTCAGCGCGGTGGAGCGGGTGAGCGCGGCCGTCCGGGAGCTGGACGAGCACCCCGAGGTGGACGTGATCATCGTGGCCCGCGGCGGGGGCAGCGTCGAGGACCTGCTGCCGTTCTCGGACGAGGGGCTGGTGCGGCTGGTCGCGGCCGCCCGTACGCCGGTGGTCAGCGCGATCGGCCACGAGCCGGACCAGCCGCTGCTGGACTTCGTCGCCGACCTGCGCGCCTCCACCCCGACCGATGCCGCCAAACGGGTGGTTCCGGACGTCGGCGAGGAGCTGGCCAAGGTCCGCCTGCTGCGGGACCGTGCCCGGCGGCACGTCCTCGGCCGGGTCGAGCGCGAGCAGCACGGGCTGGACGGCGTGCGCAGCCGCCCCGCGCTGGCCGCCCCGCACCGGATGCTGGACGGGCGCGGCCAGGAGGTCACCGCGCTGCTGGAGCGGGCCCGGCGCACCCTGCGGCACCGGCTGGACCACGCGCAGAGCGACCTCGGGCACACCCTCGCCCGGGTGGTCGCGCTGTCCCCGGCGGCCACCCTGGAGCGCGGCTACGCGGTGCTCCAGCGGACGGACGGCACGGTGGTGACCGACCCGGCGCAGGTCACGGCCGGCGAGGGGCTGCACGCCCGGGTCGCGGGCGGGGCCTTCGACGTCGCGGTGGACGACGGCCTGGGCTCGTAGGAACACCCGGCGCCACGGTGGACGACGGTCAGGCCTCGTGGGAGCGCTGCCGGGAGAGCGCGATGGAGTGCTCGCCGAAGCCGAGGCTGCGGTAGAGCGCCTCGCCGCCACTGCTGGCGTGCAGGTCGATCCGGCCGACCCGCTGGTCGTCGAACCAGTCCAGCAGCGCCTCGGTGCAGGCCCGGGCGTAGCCGCGCAGCCGGTGGCCGGGGTCGGTGCAGATGTTGAAGACGAAGCCGAACCGGCCGTTCGGGTTTCCCGGCGCGGGCAGCCGGTGCTCCAGCGTGCCGACCGCGCAGGCGGCGAGCCGGCCGGGCCGTCGCGGATCGTCCACCACGAAGGACGGCATGGTCAGTTCCCCGGCCGGGGCGGCGAGGCGCTCGCGCAGCATCCGCTCGGCGGTGGCCTGCCAGGGCCCCGGCCCGGTCAGGCCGGCCATGCTGGGCATCGCCTCGAACATCAGGTCGCGCAGCCGGACGAGCTCGGGGGCGTCGGCCGGGGCGGCGGGTCGGACCGTGATCATGCGGCGGAGGGTAGCGCCGCCGGCCGGCCGGACGCATCCGATTTCGCCCCGCCGCCTCACCCGCTGCCTTCGCCTCACCGAGGCCGTTCCGGCTTTCGCCCCGCCGCGGCCGTTCCGTCGGCGCTGCGCCGGCTCTGTCGGCTCCAGCCCCTACGCTGGCACGCATGGCAGAGCAGCAGGAGCAGCAGGACGCGGCGGCACCGACCCCGGACGACGCGCTGGGCTACGAGCACGCCCGGGACGCGCTGCTGGAGGTGGTCCGGCAGCTGGAGAACGGCGGGACGTCGCTGGAGGAGTCGCTGGCGCTGTGGGAGCGCGGCGAGCAGCTGGCGAAGGTGTGCCAGCGCTGGCTGGACGGCGCCCGGGCCCGGCTGGACGCGGCGCTGGCCGCCGAGGAGGACGGGGCCGCGGGCGGGGAGTGACGCGGCTCACAGCAGGCCGGGGAATCGTTGAATCTTCACCCATGTTGAGATGGTGTGACCGGCCACGGCCGGTCAATCCGACGAACCCCCTCCCGCATGAGGTGCAGACAAGCATGACCACCGACGCCCTGGTACTCGACGCCGCCGCTCAGGACCTGCTGTTCCGCGAGGCCCGCACCGCGAACACCTTCACCGACGAG
Organism: Kitasatospora sp. NPDC058243; assembly: GCF_042882025.1. Taxonomy (NCBI): domain Bacteria; kingdom Bacillati; phylum Actinomycetota; class Actinomycetes; order Kitasatosporales; family Streptomycetaceae; genus Kitasatospora; species Kitasatospora sp. NPDC058243. The sequence continues at coordinate 44,735 of NZ_JBHVWW010000033.1, read as the reverse complement.
CCGGTGACCGAGGAGCAGGTCCAGGCCATCTACGAGCTGGTCAAGTACGGCCCGACCGCCTTCAACCAGCAGCCGCTGCGCGTCGTCCTGGTCCGCTCGACCGAGGGCCGCGAGCGCCTCGTCCAGCACCTGGCGGACGGCAACAAGGCCAAGACCAGCACCGCCCCGCTGGTCGCCATCCTCGCCGCGGACAACGAGTTCCACGAGGAGCTGCCGACCCAGTTCCCGCACTTCCCGCAGGCCAAGGACGTGTTCTTCTCCGAGCGCACCGTCCGTGAGCGCTCCGCCTCGCTGAACGGCGCGCTGCAGGCCGCCTACTTCATCATCGGCGTGCGCGCCGCCGGCCTGGCCGCCGGCCCGATGACCGGCTACGACGCCGAGGGCATCAACAAGGAGTTCTTCGGCGACGGCGAGCACTCGGTGCTGGCCGTGGTCAACATCGGCAAGCCGGGCGACGAGGCGTGGTTCCCGCGCTCGCCGCGCCTGGCGTACGACCAGGTCGTCACCACGGTCTGATCCGCCGCACGCGCGAGGGCCCGCACCGGTTCGTCCGGTGCGGGCCCTTTCCGTATGCGCACGGGGGCGTTCGGGGTCGTACGGGCGCGTCCGCGGGGCGTCCGCGGGGGCGTACGGAGCCGTTCCCCCGGGGGCGGCCCGGGGGGACGGGCTACTTGAGCGCCTGGGCCAGCTCGGCCAGTTCCTCGTAGGAGGCGGTGCCGGTGAGCACGGTGGTCGCGTCGCCGGTCTGCACGGTCAGGGCGCGGGACTTCTCGCCCTGCACCCGCTCCCAGGTGCGCCCGGCGACCTCGGAGGTGCCGTCCGGCTTGCCGCCCGCGATCTTGTCGGCCAGCAGCGCGTCGCGCGGGACGTCGCTCTGCTCGACCGCCGCGTACTGGCCGGACGGCGTGACGAAGCCCAGGTGCCAGGCGTTGCCCTTGCCCTTGCTGATCGCGGCCGGCTGGTAGCCGACCGAGGTGGCCCGCCACTGGTCGGACAGCCCGTCCGGGGAGAGCAGCGGGTACGGCGCGCCGCGCTTCGCGGAGGCCGCCGCCACCTTGTACTCGACCACGTGCACCGGGTCGCTGTTCGCGTCGTGCGGAAGGAACAGGTACCCGATCCAGACCACGGCGCCGACCGCCAGCATCGACAGGACCATGTCCCGTACGGTCTCCCGGCCCCTCATGCGTTTGCTCTCTCCAGCCACCCCCACATGGTGACTCATCCCTACGGCGGTACGGCCACCCGGGGTGCCCGCGTACGGGTGAAGCGGGACGAACCGACCAGGTCGGGCGCCGGGTGGCGACCCGCGCCACAGACAGTCATCCCATAGGCAGATACGATCGCAGGACCCTCACCACGGCGTTCGACCAGGCAGTAGTCGGGCGCTTACTGGCCGTCGCGTACAGAGAGGTAACGACGATGACCACGCAGTACCCGAACCACCTTCCCAGCGCCCTGGAGGTCGCGCCCGAGGCTCCGGACCGGAACCTCGCGCTCGAACTCGTCCGGGTCACCGAGGCGGCCGCGATGGCCGCCGGCCGGTGGGTCGGCCGTGGCGACAAGAACGGCGCGGACGGCGCCGCCGTCAAGGCGATGCGCACCCTCGTCTCGACCGTCTCGATGAACGGCGTGGTCGTCATCGGGGAGGGCGAGAAGGACGAAGCCCCGATGCTCTACAACGGCGAGCGGGTCGGCGACGGCACCGGCGCCGAGTGCGACGTCGCGGTCGACCCGGTCGACGGCACCACGCTCACCGCCAAGGGCATGAACAACGCCGTCGCCGTCCTGGCCGTCGCCGACCGCGGCACCATGTTCGACCCCAGCGCCGTGTTCTACATGGACAAGCTGGTGGCCGGCCCCGAGGCCGCCGAGTTCGTCGACATCACCGCCCCCGCGGCCGTCAACATCCGCCGGGTCGCCAAGGCCAAGGGCAGCGCCGTCGAGGACGTCACGGTCGTCGTCCTCGACCGCCCGCGCCACGACGGCCTGGTCCGGGAGATCCGCGAGGCGGGCGCCCGGATCAAGTTCATCTCCGACGGCGACGTGGCCGGCGCCATCATGGCCGCCCGCGAGGGCACCGGCGTCGACCTGCTGATGGGCATCGGCGGCACCCCCGAGGGCATCATCGCGGCCTGCGCCATGAAGTGCATGGGCGGCGTCATCCAGGGCCGGCTGTGGCCCAAGGACGACGCCGAGCGGCAGAAGGCCCTCGACGCCGGCCACGACCTGGACCGGGTGCTCACCACCGACGACCTGGTCAGCGGCGAGAACGTGTTCTTCGTCGCCACCGGCATCACCGACGGCGAGCTGCTGCGCGGCGTGCACTACCGCCAGGAGACCGCCACCACCAGCTCGCTGGTGATGCGTTCCAAGAGCGGCACGATCCGCGAGATCAACTCCGTCCACAAGCTGTCGAAGCTGCGGGCCTACAGCGCGATCGACTTCGACCGCGCCAACTGACACCGGGCAAGCGCACCCGCGGCCTCGGCGGAATCCCCCTCCGCCGAGGCCGCGGCGCGTCCGGCCCGGGGCACACCCGGAGCCCCGTCAGCCCGCTATCCGCCGCTGCCCCGCGACCACCCTGGTCGCCTCGCGCAGCTCCGACTCCCGGCGGCGGCGCCGGGCCAGCACCACCCGCCGCTCGGCGGCCGTCAGCCCGCCCCAGACCCCGTACGGCTCCGGCTGCGCCAGCGCGTGCTCGCGGCACTCCAGCAGCACCGGACACCGGGCGCACACCTGCTTCGCCTGCTCCTCGCGCGACAACCGGGCCGCCGTCGGCTCCTTCGAGGGTGCGAAGAACAGCCCCACCTCGTCCCGCCGGCAGGCCGCGCCGGTGTGCCAGGGGCTGTCCTCGCCCGAGGACGCGCCCTGGGCGACGGTCCGGGAGCCCTGGCCGCCCGGGGGGTGCGGCTGCGGACTGCGCTCCAGCAACTGCGCGGCGGCGACGGGCGAGGTGGTGCGGGACTCGATCGGATGCAGCACGGCCGTACTCCTGACGAGACTCTCGGACACGGGGAAGCTCGCTCCCCTGCCCGGCTGCGAGCCCCCGCTGTCCAACCCCGAGTCGGCCGCTGGGCCGCCTCCGGTGCGCAGCCGTACAAGAAGCGATGTGCGGAAGGAACTACCCCGCCCGCCCGCGATTCATGCACACTGCACGCAATCGACTACGGAGCGCACCGGAGACAACGCAGAACGCCCGGCCGGGAGTTGATCCCCGGCCGGGCGTTCGACCCGCCAACCCCGGCTACTCGGTGCCGAGTTGCTTGCGCACCCACTCCTTGAGCTTCTTGCCCCGGCGCGGCTTGGCCTCGCAACCGCCGAACACCGCGACGCCCTTGACCCGGACCACCGGCGCGTACGGGTCCGCCGCCGTCTGCTCCTTGACGTCGAATCCGCCGAAGATGCCGACGCCGCCGCCGTGCAGGCTCACGTTCTCCGGCACCCGGATCTCGACGCCGCCGAACAGCGCCGTCACCTCGATCTCCACCTCGGGCGACTCGAACACGGCGTCGGTCAGGTCGATCTCCACCCCGCCGAACGCCGCGAACGCCTTCAGGTGCGACCCCACCCGCCAGCGGCCCTTGCGGGACGAGCCGCCGAAGATCGCCACCATCGACGGCGACTCCTGGCGCGCGGGCGGCAGCGCCGGCGTCACCGCACGCGGCGCCGGGGCCTCCAGCGGCGGCTTCTCGAACGACAGCGGCCGGTGGCCCGGCAGGTCCCTGGTCAGCGGCACCAGGTCGCCGAAGGTCTTGGCGGCGTACGCGGCCCCGATCCGGTCCGCGTGCTCGTCCGCGTCCAGCCGGCCCTCGGCGTAGGCGTCCCGCAGCAGCTCCGCGATCCGCTCGCGGTCGGCGTCCGACACCCGCATCTCCGCCTGTGCCACCGGGGCGTGCGACGGCTGGGTCTTCTGCTCCGGCAGCGGCCGGAGTTGCGGCTGCGGCTCGGGCCGGGTCTCGGGCTTGGTCATCGGTACGGGCGCCGGCACGGACGGCTGCCCCGGATCGTCCTGCGACGGCGAGTTGTCCACGGCCCAAGACTAGTCGCTCGCACGTGCGCCCGAGTGAGCCCGGTCACGCAGGCTGCCCTGTCCGCGTGCGACACGGAGCCGGGTCCTACCCTTGAGGGTGCTTCGCCGACGCAGCCGGACCACTGGAAACCTAAGGACCGCCCCCATGGCTCCCACGCCAGACTTCGAGTACAGCGACCTGCTCCCCCTGGGCGCTGACCCGACCCCGTACCGCAAGCTGACCTCCGAGGGTGTCTCCACCTTCGAGGCCGGCGGTCGCACCTTCCTCCAGGTCGAGCCCGAGGCGCTGCGGCTGCTCACCGCCGAGGCGATGCACGACATCTCGCACTACCTGCGCCCCGCCCACCTCGCCCAGCTGCGCCGCATCCTGGACGACCCGGAGGCCAGCCCGAACGACCGCTTCGTCGCGCTCGACCTGCTGAAGAACGTCAACATCTCGGCCGGCGGCATCCTGCCGATGTGCCAGGACACCGGCACCGCCATCGTCATGGGCAAGCGCGGCCAGAACGTGCTCACCGAGGGCGGCGACGAGTCGGCCATCGCGCGCGGCGTCTTCGACGCGTACACCAAGCTCAACCTGCGCTACTCCCAGATGGCCCCGGTGACCATGTGGGACGAGAAGAACACCGGCAACAACCTGCCGGCCCAGATCGAGCTGTACGCCACCGACGGCGGCGTGTACAAGTTCCTCTTCATGGCCAAGGGCGGCGGCTCCGCCAACAAGTCGTACCTGTACCAGGAGACCAAGGCCATCCTGAACGAGGCGAGCATGCTCTCGTTCCTGGAGCAGAAGATCCGCTCCCTCGGCACCGCCGCCTGCCCGCCGTACCACCTGGCGATCGTGATCGGCGGCACCAGCGCCGAGTTCGCGCTCAAGACCGCCAAGTACGCCTCCGCGCACTACCTGGACAACCTGCCGACCTCCGGCGACGCCAAGACCGGCCACGGCTTCCGCGACCTGGAGCTGGAGGCGAAGGTCACCGAGCTGACCCAGAAGATCGGCATCGGCGCCCAGTTCGGCGGCAAGTACTTCTGCCACGACGTGCGGGTCGTCCGCCTGCCGCGCCACGGCGCCTCGCTGCCGGTCGCCATGGCCGTCTCCTGCTCCGCCGACCGCCAGGCGCTCGGCAAGATCACCGCCGAGGGCGTCTTCCTGGAGCAGCTGGAGACCGACCCGGCCAAGTACCTGCCGGACACCACCGACGAGCACCTGGACGACGACGTCGTGCGCGTCGACCTCGACCAGCCGATGTCCGCGATCCGCGCCGAGCTGTCCAAGTACCCGGTCAAGACCCGGCTCTCGCTCACCGGCACCCTGGTCGTCGCCCGCGACATCGCCCACGCCAAGATCAAGGAGCGCCTGGACGCCGGCGAGGGCATGCCCAAGTACCTCCAGGACCACCCCGTCTACTACGCCGGCCCGGCCAAGACCCCCGAGGGCTACGCCTCCGGCTCCTTCGGCCCCACCACCGCCGGCCGGATGGACTCCTACGTCGACCAGTTCCAGGCCGCCGGCGGCTCCATGGTCATGCTCGCCAAGGGCAACCGCAGCAAGCAGGTCACCGACGCCTGCGCCGCCCACGGCGGCTTCTACCTCGGCTCCATCGGCGGCCCGGCCGCCCGCCTCGCCCAGGACTGCATCAAGAAGGTCGAGGTCCTGGAGTACGCCGAGCTCGGCATGGAGGCCGTCTGGCGCATCGAGGTCGAGGACTTCCCGGCCTTCATCGTGGTCGACGACAAGGGCAACGACTTCTTCCGCGAGACCACCGAGGGCCCGTTGATCACCAGCCTCCGGGTCCGCTCCAAGGAGTAACCGCCCCGGCCGCCCCGGCCGCCCCAGCCGCCCCCGCCTCCTCAACCGCCCCGGCCGCGTTCGTCGCGACCGGGGCGGTTCTGCATGGACGCAATACGCTGGCAGGTGGTACTCAGGACTCGTACCATGGCGGTACCGAGAACCGGTGCGAACATGGAGGGCATGGCGATGGCGATCAGTGCGAGCGAGGCACGCACCCAGCTCTTCCCGTTGATCAAGAAGGTCAATGACGACCACACCCCGATAAGGATCACCTCCAGAAGCGGGGACGCGGTCCTCATGTCGGCCGAGGACTACGACGCGTGGCAGGAGACGATCTATCTCCTGCGCTCTCCCGCCAACGCCCAGCGGCTCATGGCGGCCGTCGCCCGCGACAAGGCCGGCCACCCCGGCGTCACCAGGACCCTGGAGGAGTTGGAAGCCCTGGCGGGTGAGGTGTGAGGAGTGTCCACTTCGACCCGGACGCCTGGGAGGACTTCCTGTTCTGGCTCGGATCGAACCGGAAGATGGCCCAGCGGATCACCCGCCTGGTCGGCGAGATCCAGCGCGACCCCTTCAGCGGGATCGGCAAGCCCGAGCCGCTGAAGGGCGACCTGGCCGGCTACTGGTCACGCCGGATGGACGACGAGCACCGCCTGGTGTACCGGGCCGACGAGAAGGAAGTGATGATCCTCAAGGCCCGCTACCACTACCAGTAGCGACGCACCCCGCCCCGGCCGCGTTCGTCGCGACCGGGGCGGCCGCGTTGCGCGTGCTCACGCGTCGAAGTCGTACTCCAGGACGTAGGAGGCGGCGTCGAGGATCATCTCGTTGAGCTCGACGACCTGGCCCTCGTCGGCGAAGGCGGTGCGGCAGATCAGGATGACCGGGGTGCCCGCCGACAGCTCCAGGCGGGCCGCCTCCTCCGCGCCGGGCATCCGGGAGCGGACCTCCTCGCGGAAGTGGACGGGCTTCGCGCCGATCTCGGCCAGCCGGGCGTAGGTGCCGCCCGGGCCGGTGTCCTCGCGGGTGATGGCCGTGCCGGCGACCAGGCCGGCCGGCAGGTAGGAGGTCGACAGCAGCACCGGCTTGCCGTCCAGCACGAAGCGGCGGTGCCGTACGCACATCGACGCGCCCGGATCCACTCCCAGCACCCGGGCGACGTGCTCCGGCGCGCCCCGTTCGGTGACGGACACCTGGTCGACCACCAGCAGGCGGTTGTCGATGTCCGCCGACCATATCGACCGGCCCGAGCCCCACTGCCCCTGCGCCAGCCGCTGGATCCCGCGCCGACGCAGCGGCCGGAAGTCCCGGACGAAGACCCCGGCTCCCCGGCGCGCCTCGGCGATGCCCTCGCTCTGCAGCACGCCGAGCGCCTGGCGGGCGGTCATCCGGGCCACGCCGTACTCGTCCATGAGGTCGTTCTCGCCCGGCAGCCGGTCACCCGCGCGGTACCGGCCGTCGTCGATGGCCGCCTTCAGCGTGTCGGCGATCCGTTGGTACTTGGGCTGTTTGTCGCCACTGCTGCCGGTCATCGCCGCTCCCTCTCCCTCGGACAAATCGTAGGCGCGACCGCGGCGGACGGTAAGCGGCTACGACTGTTGACATCTCTAGAGATATTAGCTTCTCTAGAGATGCTGGGTAGTCGCCGAGCACCACACACACGGACAGCGACCAGGGCGCGGCCCCCACCCGGCGCCGCACCCGCACCAGAACAGCGAGGAGCAGTGCGGTGAGCACCCGTCAGCGCGACTCCGCGGCCTACCGGCCGCACGTGGGTGAACTCGTCCTCGACCGGAGGACCGGACGCACCGGCATCTACATGGACACCATCGGCGGGGAGCACTACCTGCGCCCCGAGGGCGGCGGCCTCGAATGGACCGCCGAACCCGGACGGGTCTCGCCCGTTCCCGGGCCCCGCGATTCAGCCGAATACGATCTTCCGCGCTAATTGCGGCAAAAAGCACGCAAACAGCAGCATTCCCACCCGCAATCCCCCCGAGTGAATCCGGAATTCCGGAACGCCCCGCACCCACCGTCGGGCACGTTACGGATATCGCCGGTCACCATGAGTGCACCACGGGCTGGATTCGGCCACCGGGCGGGCACCGGTGCCGAATGGGGCACGCCCAAAACCCACAGCGCCCCCGTGCCCGGACCGGGACACGAGGGGCACGGGGCCTACGGCCGGACCGGCTTACGGGTGGCCGGAGATCATGCCTTCCGGCTCGTACCGCTTGCCCGGCCCGCCCGTGGCCGGCGCGACGGGCTCCACCACGTGCGCGGCCTCGTCCCCGAACAGGTCGTTCTCGATCGCCGCCTTCTGCGCGTCGGACGGCGCGGTGTACTCGGTCGTGTTCGAGGACGCGGCCACCGCGTCCTCGACAGCCTTGCCCGCCTCCACAGCGACGGCCGGGGCATCCGTCGTCGCCGCGTTCTCGGGCGCCGACGCCACCGGGGTCTCGCTCTGGTCGTTGGCCATTGGGCGGCCGCCTTTCGGTCATCAAATGTGTCTCGCCCGACCTCCGTGGCACGGGCGTGCGGACAGTATCGTAGGGTTGATTAAATGTCCGATAAACACCGTGCGGCTTGCGCTGCCGTCCGGCAGAGTCGGGCGTCCGCCTAAGCTGAAGCACCACGGCGGACCGCCGAGCGCCCTTTCACGGAATCGACACCACAGGCCATCGGGGGACTTTCATGGAGTTTCGGGAGACGCCGCAGACCTCTGCGCTGCGCTTCCAAGTCCTCGGTCCGGTCCAGGCCTGGCTCGACGGCAAGCCCCTTTCCCTCGGATCCCCCCAGCAACAGGCGGTTCTGACCACCCTTCTGCTGCATTCCGGACGCCCGGTCACCACACAGGACCTGGTCGACGCGCTCTGGGGCGAGCGACACCCGGCCCAGGCGGTGGCGGCGCTGCGCACCTACGTCTCCCGCCTGCGCTCCGTCATCGAGCCCCGGCGGGAGGTACGCCGGCCCTCCGAGCTGCTGATCTCGGTCGCCGACGGCTACGCGCTGCGCATCCCGGGCGAGGCCCTCGACCTGACGGTCTTCGAACGGCTCTCCGCCGAGGCCGCGGCCGCCCGGGCCGCGGGCGACAAGCACGAGGCGCACCGGCTGCTGGCACGGGCGCTGGACCTGTTCAGCGGCCGGCCGCTCACCGGCATCCCCGGCCCCTACGCCGACACCCAGCGGCTGCGGCTCGCCGAACGACAGGTGGCCGCCGCCGAGGAGCTGTGCGCCGTCGCCCTCGACATCGGCCTGCACGCCGAGATCGTCGGCGAGCTGAACAGCCTGACGGCCGAACACCCGCTGCGCGAGCGCCTGAGCGAGCTGCTGATGCTGGCGCTGTACCGCTGCGGGCGCCAGGCCGAGGCGCTCGGCGTCTACACCGACACCCGCAAGCTGCTGATCGAGGAGCTCGGGGTCGAACCCGGTGCCGGCCTGTCCGCGATGCACGCCCGCATCCTGGCGGCGGACCCGACGCTCGCCCTCCCGGCCGTACCGGCCCCGGTGAGCCGCGAGGACGGTCCGGCCGCTCCCCCGGCGCCCGCCCAACTCCCGGCCGACGTATCGGACTTCAGCGGCCGCACCGACCTGGTGAGCGACCTCTCGACGGTCCTGATGAACGCCACCGGCCAGGCCGTGGTGGTGACTTCGCTGGCCGGCATCGGCGGGGTCGGGAAGACCACCCTCGCCGTCCACGTCGCCCACCGCGTCCGCGGCGAGTTCCCGGACGGGCAGCTGTACGTCGACCTGCGCGGCGCCGGCACCTCGCCGGCCGACCCGGTGGCCGTCCTGGGCGACTTCCTGCACGCGCTCGGCGTCACCGACAGCCCCGACTCCCTCGAACAGCGCGCCGCCCTCTACCGGTCGCTGCTCGCCAGCCGGCGGATGCTCATCCTGCTCGACAACGCGCGCGACGCCGAGCAGATCCGGCCGCTGATCCCCGGCGTCTCCGGCTGCGCCGTGCTCGCCACCAGCCGCTCCCGGCTGGCCGGCATCCCGGGTGCGCAATTGTTCGACGTCGAGGAGCTGACCCCGAACGAAGCGCTGGCGCTGTTCTCGGCCATCGTCGGCGAGCAGCGGGTCGCCGCCGAACCGGAGGCGGCCATGCAGGTGGTCACCGCCTGCGGGTTCCTGCCGCTCGCCGTCCGCATCGCCGCCGCCCGGCTGGCCAGCCGTCCGCGCTGGAGCGTCTCCGACCTGGCCAGACGGTTAGCCGACCAGCGGCGGCGACTGGACGAACTCCAGCTCGGCAACCTCGCCGTGGAAACCACCATCGGACTCGGCTACGGCCAGCTCTCGGCGGACGAGGCCCGCGCCTTTCGGCTGCTCGCCCTGATCGACTCCCCTGACATCCCGCTGCCCGCCGCCGCGGCGCTGCTCGGCGCGAACGAGTACACCGCCGAGGACCTCGCCGAAGCGCTGGTCGAGGCGAACATGCTGGAGTGCTTCACCCCCGGCCGCTACCGCTACCACGACCTGCTCCGGCTCTACGCCCAGCGGCAGAACGAGCGGATCGGCGACACCACGGAGCAGGAACGGGCGGTGCTGCGCCTGCTCGACCTGCTGATCCCGACCGTCCGCAACGCGGCCCAGGTGATCGAGCCCGACGACCAGCTCCCGGAACCGCTCAACCCCTTGGGCTCGTCAGGCCTGGACCTGCCGACGAGCCAGGACGCCCGGCAGTGGCTGCGGACGGAGATCACCTTCCTGCTCAGCGCCGTCGAGGCGGCCGTGCGAGGACCGGACTTCGTGCTGCGCCCGGCCGTCGACCTGCTGATCGTCCTGAACAGCCTGGTCACGGATCCCACGCACGGCTCGCGGATGCGCCGGTTCCTGGTGACCGCCGAGCGCAACGCCGCCGCCTACGGAGACGCTGCCGCCCTGGCCCGGGTGCACTTCGCCTTCGGCACGCTGCAGTCGATCACCAATGACTTCCAGGGCGCCGAACAGTCGCTCCGCAAGAGCCTGAGCCTTCAGCGCTCCGACGACATGACGATCCTGCGGTCGGCGGCGAGCAACGACCTGGGGATCATCCTCAGCCTGACGAACCGCCCCGCCGAGGCCATCCCGCTCTTCGAGCAGGCCCTGGGCATCAGCCGGGTGGTCCGCGTTCCGATCAACGAAGCCCGGCTGCTCGGCAACATGGCGCGGGCACAGCTCAAGCTGGGAGACACCGAGACCGCTGTCCGCTCGGTCATCGAGGCGGTGGCGACGGCCCGGACGTCGAGCAACGGCCCCTGCCTCGCCGACACCCTGTACCAGACCGGTGTGGTGCTCGCCTCCACCGACGAGCCGAGGGCGGCGGTGGGCTACCTGCGAGAGGCCCACCAGCTGTTCCAGGCCCAGCAGAATCCGCTCTGGGAGGGCTACACCCTCGCCCGCCTGGCCTCCGCCCTGCTCGCCGCCGGACAGCACGCCGAGGCGGCCGAGGCGGCCGGCGAGTCGCTCGTGATCGCCCAGGAACTGGACGCCGCCTACTGCCAGGGCCTCGCGAACGCCACCCTCGGCGAGGCGCTACTGGCGCTGGCGCAGCCCGCCCGCGCGCTCGCCTGCCTGCGCGAGGCGCACGCGATCTTCACGCGGCTCGGTGTGCCGGAGGCCTCCCCCGTGGCGGACCTCATTTCCCAACAGCACACCGAGCCTCCCCCATCTTCCCCAGCGCCGTAGGTCTCCGCCCCCCGGCAGAGCCCCTACCCCCGTTGTGCGCGTCGGCGCCCCCGCAGCCCCCCGGCTGCGGGAGCGCCCTCAACGCTTCCCCGGCGCTGGACTCCACTCTGCACTCCGGCGATTGACGTTCGATAAACGCCCGACGGCCGGCCCTCGGCCCGGCGAAACCGCAGGTCAGCCGTTCCACCACGGCGCGCCATGCGGCGCGCGGAGCCCGCGCGCACCACCCCCGCCCGCACCGTCGTGCTTCCGCAACCCCGTCCACACCGGCCCAAGCATGACGAGTTGGCTGGAAAGGGACCCCATGGCGCAGAGATCACGCATATTCTCAGATGCCAGTACACACACGAGTGTCTGCCGGCAACGTGTGGGCCGGCGAGGCAGGACGGGCGCCGGGGCGGACGGCATCCCGCTCCCGTGCGGCCGCGTGCAGCCGGCCGGAGGCCACGGGTGGAAGGGTGCCTCTCAATCGTGACGACCGGACAGATATCCGACTCGTTCCCCGTCGACGAGGACGCGGGAGACGACGGGCCCGACGTGCGGCGGCGCCGGGCGGCGCGTGCCCTGCAAGCCGTCGCCTTCGACACCATCGGTGCCGGGTACGGCGAGGCGTTCCCGGCCAAGGACGGGCAGCTGGCCTGCGGACGGCAGCTGCTGGCCGAGCTCGAACCCGGCGCGCGAGTGCTGGACGTGGGCTGCGGCACCGGGGACCCGACGGTCCGGCAGCTGGTCGCGGGCGGGCTGCGGGTGACCGGGATAGACCTCTCGGACGTGATGCTCTCGCTGGCCCGGCAGGCCCGGTTCCCGGGCGAACACCCGCCGGAGTTCCATCGGATCGACCTGTTCGATCTGGCCACCGAGCGCGCCGGGCAGGTCTGGAACGCCCCCGGACTGGGACCGCTGGGCAAGGACGGGTTCGCCGCCGTCACCGCGTTCTTCTCGCTGATCCTGCTGCCGCAGGACGAGATCCCGACCGTGCTCGCACGGCTGCGCGAACTCCTCCGGCCGGGCGGACTGCTGGCGCTCGGTATGGTCGAGGCGGATCTGGATCACGTTCCGCTTCCGTTCCTTGGCAGAGAGCTGCGGATCAGTGGGTACCTGAGGGAGGATCTGGAGCGGGTTCTCGTCACGGCGGGCTTCACCGTCGAGGAGTGCTCGGGGCATCCGTACGCGCCGGCCAGCACCACGCTGCCGCCGGAGGAACAGCTGTTCCTGTGCTGTCGACGCGTCGGCTGACCCACCGGACGGCAGCAGGGCCCGCCAGCAGGACACCGCAGACCACCACAGAGACCACACCGAATCCAGGACAGGCAGCCGTGCGCGACCAGCTCAAGACCGAGGGCGGACAGCCGCCTGCCGTCCCGGGCCAGCGCGGCCTGCCCCTGGCACCAGCTTCAGCACCGGTGCCGGCACCGGCACCGGCACACCAACCGACCGCGCGCCCGGAGCGCGAGGACGTGGCGGGCCGGCTCGGCTACCTCGACCTGGCCACCCGGCGGATCAACAGCGCGCTCGACCTGTCCGCGACGCTGCGCAACATCGGCCGGGTGCTCGTCCCCACGCTGGCCGACGCCGCCGTGGTCCACCTGCGCGATCCGCTGCCCAACGTCGAGCGCGAGCCCGGCTTCCCGGACGAGCTGCGGATCCACCACAGCACCGGCACCCGGATCGGACGGCGCGGCCGGCCCAGCGGAGCAGACGACCGGCACCGCTCCCGGTACGGCTCCCGCTCCACCGCCGACACCGGCCCCGCCACCCCGGTGACCCGCGGCGGGGCGCTCGCGCACGCCCTGCTGAGCCGCCGCCCCGCCGAGTCCGCGGTGCTCGGCGCACCCGGCGCCGAACGCACCGAGGCACTGCTGCGCGAGCTGTACGGCACCCGCGGGCTGGCCCGGCTGGCCGCGGGCACGTCGGTGCTGGCCCTGCCGCTGCGCGGCCGCAAGGCCGTGCTCGGCCTGCTGGTGCTGATCCGCCGCCCTCCTGAACGCACCGGCCGGCCCGCCTTCGACGCCGCCGACACCGCGACCGCCGCGCACCTCGCCACCCAGGCGGGGCTGGCGGTGGACACCGCCCTGCGGTACGCCCGCGAGTGGGAAATAGCCAACGAACTCCAGCGCAGCATGCTGCCGTTGCGCCTGCCGCAGCCGCACGGCGTCCGCCTCGCCCAGCGCTACCTGCCGGGCGAGCGCGGCGCGCAGGTCGGCGGCGACTGGTACGACGCCGTGCCACTGCCCGGCAACCGGGTCGCCCTGATCGTCGGCGACGTGATGGGCCACTCGCTCACCTCGGCCGCCATCATGGGCCAACTGCGCACCAGCGCCCAGACCCTGGCCGCCCTCGACCTGCCCCCGCACGAGGTGCTCTACCACCTGGACGAGCAGGCCCAACGGCTCGGCCGCGAACAGCACCTGGCGACCTGCGTGTACGCGGTGTACGACCCGATCGCCAACCGGGTGGTGCTGGCCAACGCCGGGCACGTCCCGCCCGTCCTGGTCCGGCCGGACGGCACCGCCGAGTTGGTGGAGCTGGACTCCGGAGCCCCGATCGGGGTCGGCGGGGTGGACTTCAACTCGGTCGAGCTGCCCGCCCCGCCCGGCTCGGCCCTGCTGCTGTTCACCGACGGCCTGGTGGAGACCCGCAGCCGCCCGATCAGCGACGGCCTGGAGGTGCTCCGCGCCCGGATCGCCGCCGCCCGCTGGCAGTCCCCCGAGCAGTTGTGCCAGGAGGCGCTGCGGATCCTGCCGCCCGGCGACCGCGGCGACGACATCGCCCTGCTGGGCGCGTGCTTCGACGGCATCCCGGCCGGGGACGTCGCGCACTGGTACCTCCAGCCGCGCAACGAGACGCCCGGCCGGGCCCGCCGGCTGGCCGCCCACACGCTGCGCCGCTGGGGGCTCGGCGAGCTCAGCGAGGCGACCGAGCTGATGATCAGCGAGCTGGTGACCAACGCCGTCCAGCACGCGACCCGCCCGGTCACCCTGAGCCTGGTGCGCACCACCCGGCTGCGCTGCGAGGTCGGTGACGACAGCCCGCTGCTGCCGCGGCCGCGCCGTACCGGGCCGGAGGACGAACGCGGTCGCGGCCTGCAGATAGTGGCCCGGTGCGCGGACCGCTGGGGCGCCACCCGGCTGGGCACCGGCAAGGTCGTCTGGTTCGAGCAACGGCTGCCCCAGCCGCCCGTCGAGTCGCGGCTGCCGTAACCGCCCGGCCGCTCGTCGAACCACGGCTGCCGCGGCTCGACGGGTGGCTGCGGGCGCCCGGGAGCGGTTCAGACCCCGGCGGGCTCCTTCGCCGGCTGCTCCGCCGGCTCCAGCCGCGCGATCAGCTGCTCGCCCTCCATGTCGACCCGCGGCACGACCTTCTCCAGCCGCTTCGGGAACCACCAGGCGGCCTTGCCGAACAGCGCCATCGCGGCCGGCACCAGCGCCATCCGCACCACGAAGGCGTCCACCAGCACGCCCACCGCGAGGGCGAAGCCGATCGGCTGCACGATCGGGTCGTGACCGAAGACGAACGAGCCGAACACCGACACCATGATCAGCGCCGCCGCCGTGACCACCCGGGCGCCGCCGCGCACCCCGGCCACCACGGCGTCCCGCGGCGCCTTCCCGTGGACGTACTGCTCCTTCATCCCGGAGACCAGGAACAGCTCGTAGTCCATCGCCAGCCCGAACAGCACGCCGATCAGCAGGATCGGCACGAAGCTCACCACCGGTCCGACCTTCGGCACGTCGATCAGGCCGTCCAGCCAGCCCCACTGGTAGACCGCGACCACCGCGCCGAGCGAGGCGGTGATGCTGAGCAGGAAGCCGGCCACCGCCTTGAGCGGGACGAGCACCGAGCGGAACGCCAGCGCCAGCAGCACCACCGCGATGCCGACGATCACCGCGAGGAACGGCGGCAGTGCCTGGCCGAGCTTGGTGGAGACGTCGATGTTGGCGGCGGTGGTGCCGGTGACGGCGATGTCCGCGCCGGTCGAGGTCTTGAGCGGCGCGCGCTGGTCGCGGATCTCGTTGACCAGTGTCCTGGTGCCGGCGTCGTCCGGTCCGGTCTGCGGGATGACGGTGAGCAGGGCGGTGCGACCGGCCTGGTCGACGGCCGGGGGCAGCAGTGTCCGCACGCCCGACAGGGTCTGCAGCCTGGCCGCCACCCCCTGCACCGCCTGCTCCGGCTGCGGCGCGCCCCCGGCGTCCACGACGACCACCAGCGGCGCGTTGAAGCCCGGCCCGAAGCTCTCGCCGACCAGGTCGTAGGCCTTGCGCGCATCGGTGCCGGCGGCCTGCGAACCGCCGCCCGGCAGGCCGAGCTGGAGACTGGCGGCGGGCACCGCGAGCAGGCCCAGTCCGGCCAGTCCAACGAGCAGCACGGCCAGCGGGCGGCGGACCACGAAGCGGCCCCAGCGCTCGCCCAGGGTGGTGCGGCCGCCGGTGCGCAGCGCCCGCTTCCAGACCGGCAGCCGGTCGATGGCGCGGCCGGCGAAGCCGAGCAGCGCGGGCAGCAGCGTGATCGCGACCAGGACGGCCACCACGACGGCGCCGGAGGCGGCCAGGCCCATCACGGTCAGGAAGGGGACGCCGGCGACGGCGAGCCCGGCGAGCGCCACGACGACGGTGAGGCCGGCGAAGACGACGGCGCTGCCGGCGGTGGCGGTGGCGCGGGCGGCGGCCTCGTCCGGCTCCAGGCCCTCGTCCAGGTGGCGGCGGTGCCGGGAGAGGATGAACAGCGCGTAGTCGATGCCGACGGCGAGACCGACCATCAGGACCAGCACCGGCGCGGTGGTGATGATCTCGAACGAGCCGGACAGCGCCATGATCGCGGCCATCGCCACGCCGACCCCGACCAGGGCGGTCAGCAGCGGCAGCCCGGCGGCGACCAACGAGCCGAGGGTGATCACCAGGACCACCCCGGCGATGGCCAGACCGATCGCCTCGCCGCCGTCGACCTGCGCCATCCGGTTGTACGCGTCGCCGCCGAAGGCGACGTCCAACCCGGCCGCGCGGGCCGGTTCGGCGGCGGCCTTGACGGCCTCGCGCTGCTGGTCGGTGACGTCGGCGAGCTTGTGGTCGAAGGAGACCAGGGCGATCGCGACCCGGCCGTCCGGTGAGACGGCGTGGGTGGCGTACGGGTCGGGCACGGCAGCCACGCCGGGGACGGCGGCGATCCGGGCGACCGTCTCGCTGACCGCCCTGCCCGCCTCGGGCGTGGTGGCGCCGCCGGGCGCGGGGGCCGCGAAGACGACCTGGGCGGAGCCGTGGCCCTGCTCCGGGAAGGTGTCCTTGATCCGGTCCAGGGTGGTCTGCGCCTCGGTGCCCGGCACCTTGAACTCGTCGCTGGTCTTGCCGGCGAAGGCACCCGCGGCCCCGCCGACCGCGATCAGCACGGCGATCCAGACCGCCAGCACCGCCCGCCGTCTCCGGAAGCAGTAGCGGCCCAGTCGGTAGAGGTACGTGGCCATGGGTGACCCCTC
Source organism: Kitasatospora sp. NPDC058243 (assembly GCF_042882025.1). Classification (NCBI taxonomy): domain Bacteria; kingdom Bacillati; phylum Actinomycetota; class Actinomycetes; order Kitasatosporales; family Streptomycetaceae; genus Kitasatospora; species Kitasatospora sp. NPDC058243. The sequence continues at coordinate 27,773 of NZ_JBHVWW010000033.1, read as the reverse complement.
GGTCAGATCGTCGGACAGGCAGGTGCCTGAACAGGTCGCGGTCCACCGTACGCGCAACCTTGTCAGACGACAAAGTTGGTCGACAGAATCGAGCGACAGAATCTCTCGACGCAGTTGTCCGACCATGGCGATACCCTGGCTGGATGGCTCATGTCCCCGCCTCCGAACGCCGACCGCAACTGGTCCAGGCCGCCCTCGACCTGATGACCCGGGAGGGGGTCGCCGCCGGCAGCACCCGGGCGATCGCGGCCGAGCTGGGCGTGGCGCAGGCGACGGTGCACTACACCTTCGGCACCAAGAAGGACCTCTACCGGGCCGTCGTCGAGCAGCTGACCGCCGAGTTCATCGGCCACGTCCGCGCCGCCTACCCGGGCGACGGCTCCTTCGGCGAGCAGGTCGCCACACTGGTCCACGCGCTCTGGGAGAGCTCGACCGGCACGGACGGGCGCTGCCTGCTGCTGAGCGAGTTCGCGGCGCTGGCGATGCGCGACCCGGACCTCCAGGAGATCATGCGGGCGCTCCAGCACGGGATCGAGCGCACCGCGGCGGAGATGCTCACCACCCTCGCCGAGGCGCACGGCCTCGAACTGGCCGCGCCCGCCGAGGAGATCGCCGTCCACTTCCTCACCGGCTTCGACGGCCTCACCGACCGCTACCTGGCCCTGCGCGCGCCCGGCGAGCAGCCCGACCACGGCACCCTGCGGGCCCTGGACCTGCTGGTGGCCACCACGGTCGGACTCTGCCTCGGCGCCCCGGCGAAGCCGTAACCCCGTAAGGCCGCAGGCCGCTAGGAGGCGATCCGGACCGGGAGTTCGGCCAGCACCTCGCGCAGCGCGGCCGCGAAGCGCTCGTACTCGGCGCTGCGGGCCGAGCCCGGGCGGGTGGCCAGCCCGATCCGGCGGCCGGGGGTCGGGGCGGCGAAGCGGACGGCGGCCAGCCGGTCGGTGCGGCCGGCCTCGACGTCCAGCGCGGTGGCGGGCAGCAGCGTCACCCCGAGGCCGCCGGCGACCAGCTGGACCAGGGTGGACAGGCCGGCCGCGCGGGTGGTGGAGCCCCCGGGATCGGCGCCGACCTCACGGCAGATGTCGAGGGCCTGGTCGCGCAGGCAGTGGCCCTCCTCCAGCAGCAGCACGTCCAGGTCGAGCAGCACGTCGCGCGGGACGTCGATCCGCCCGGCGAGCGGGTGGTCGGGCGGGGTGACCAGGACGAAGTCCTCGTCGAACAGCGGGATGTCGCGGGTCGGCGAGGTGCCGCCGGCCGGGAGCGCGAGCAGCAGGACGTCCAGCCGACCGGCGGCCAGCCCCTCCAGCAGCGCGGGGGTGCGCTCCTCGTGGACGTGCAGTTCCAGCTCCGGGAAGCGGTCGCGGACCAGCCGCAGCACGGTGGGCAGCAGGTAGGGCGCGACGGTCGGGATGACGCCGAGGTGCAGCGGCCCGGTGAACGGGCGGCGGGCGGCCTCGACCTCCTCGGTGAGGGCTTGCAGCGAGGCGAGCACCCGGCGCGCGTGCTCGCGCACGCGCTCACCCAGGGGGGTGATAATCACCCTGCGCGTCGTACGCTCGACCAGCTGCGCGCCCAGCGACTCCTCCAGTGCCGCGACCGCCCCGGACAGGGCCGGCTGGCTGGTCCCGGTGGCGGCGGCGGCCTCCCGGAAGTGCCGGTGCTCGGCGACCGCGAGGAAGGCCTTGAGCTGGGCGACGGTCGGCGCCCGGGGGCTGCGGACTGTGGCGCTCGCCACAGCGGCCTCGGGTTTGGCGGCGGCGCCCCTGCGGGGGCGGGGCCGCGACGTGGGCGGTTCGGTACTGATAGCCATCTCCGATCAGACACATCAAGTGTAGCTATTTCCCTGATCAGTCCACGATGTGGAACCGTAGGACGTGTCCGGAATCCGGACAAAACTCCCCTCAGTCTCACTTCAGGAGAAGCGAACGTGCTCACGATCGGTGACAAGTTCCCCGAGTTCGAACTCAACGCCTGCGTCGACCTGGACGCCGCGAACGCCTTCGCCGAGATCAACCACAAGTCCTACGAGGGCAAGTGGAAGATCGTCTTCTTCTGGCCGATGGACTTCACCTTCGTCTGCCCGACCGAGATCGCCGCGTTCGGCAAGCTGAACGACGAGTTCGCGGACCGCGACGCCCAGATCCTCGGCGTCTCCGGCGACTCCGAGTTCGTGCACCACGCCTGGCGCAAGGACCACAAGGACCTGCGCGACCTGCCCTTCCCGATGCTGGCCGACGTCAAGCACGACCTGATGCGCGCCTGCGGCGTCGAGGGCGCCGACGGCACCGCCCAGCGCGCGGTGTTCATCGTCGACCCGAACAACGAGATCCAGTTCGTCATGGTGACCGCCGGCTCCGTCGGCCGTAACCCCAAGGAGGTCCTGCGGGTGCTGGACGCCCTGCAGACCGACGAGCTGTGCCCGTGCAACTGGACCAAGGGCGAGGACACCCTCGACGCCCAGGCCCTGCTGGCGGGCTGACCCATGGCCCTCGACGACCTGAAGGCCGCCCTCCCGGACTACGCCAAGGACCTCAAGCTCAACCTGGGCTCGGTCATCGGCAACTCCGACCTCCCCGCCCAGCAGCTCTGGGGCACCGTGCTGTCCTGCGCGATGGCCACCCGCAGCGCCGCCGTGCTGCGTGAGCTGGAGCCCGAGGCCAAGGCCAACCTCTCCCCGGAGGCGTACACCGCCGCCAAGGGCGCGGCCGCGATCATGGGGATGAACAACGTCTACTACCGGACGCTGCACCTGCTCTCCGACAAGGAGTACAGCACGATGCGGGCCGGTCTGCGGATGAACATCATCGGCACCCCGGGCGTCGAGAAGGTCGACTTCGAGCTCTGGTGCTTCGCCGTCTCGGCCATCAACGGCTGCGGCCAGTGCCTCGACTCGCACGAGGCCGTGCTGCGCAAGGCCGGTGTCGAGCGCGAGGTCGTCCAGGCCTCGATGAAGATCGCCGCCGTCCTCCAGGCCGTGGCGGGCGTCCTCGACTCCGAGGCCGCCCTCGCCGCCGCCGGCGCCTGACGGACCCCGCACAACGCCGACGGGCCCTCCCGGACACCACGTCCGGGAGGGCCCGTCGGCGTTGCGCTTCGGCCTCAGCCGTCCGCCGCCGGGGCGGCGGAGGTGCGGCCCGCGGCCTCGCGGGCGGCCTCCATGGCGGTGAAGACGGCCTGGCCGGCCTCGTTGCGGCGGCGCAGGTGGGTGATCACGGTGTTGGTGACGGCGATCAGCGGGACGGCCACCACCGCACCGCCGATGCCGCCGATGATGCCGCCGGCCGCGACGCCGAGGACGACGCCCAGCGGGTGCACCCGGACGGCCCGGCCGAGGATCAGCGGCTGCAGGATGTGGCTCTCTATCTGCATCACCGCGACCAGCACGATCAGCACCATCAGCGCCGTCCACGGCCCCTCGGTGACCAGGGCGATCAGCATCGCGACCGTGCCGGTGACGAGTGCGCCGACCAGCGGGACGAAGGCGCCCAGGAAGATGATCACGGCCAGCGGCATCGCCATCGGCACGCCCAGCAGGTCGATGCCGATGCCGATGCAGACCGCGTCGATGAAGGCCACGCAGACGGTGCCGCGCACGTACGCGGTGAGCGTCGCCCAGGCCTTCGGGCCGGCGCCGGCCATGGCGAAGCGGGAGTGCCGGGGCAGTCCGCGCAGCGCCCAGTTCCAGATCCGCGCGCCGTCGTAGAGGAAGAAGAAGGTGGTGAAGAAGGCCAGCGCCACGGCGGTCAGCACCTCGACGGCGATCTGCGCGCCGGTCAGGCTGGCCGAGGTGATCTGGTCGGTGTTGGTGGTGATCGCCTTGCCGATCTGGTCGGCGTAGTCGTTGATCTGCTGCTGGGTCAGGTGCAGCGGCCCGGTGCTCAGCCAGTCCCGCAGCTGGTCCACGCCGTCCTTCACCTTGCTGGTGACCGTCGACAGGTTGGTGGACACCTGCCAGACCACGAACCAGCCGACCAGCCCGATTCCGGCCAGACCGCTCAGGAACACCCCGCCCGCCGCCAGCGAGCGCGGCACCCCGTGCCGGCGCAGCCAGGAGACCGTCGGCTCCAGCAGCGCGGAGATCAGCAGCGAGGCCAGCACCGCGAAGGCGACCAGCCGCAGCATGTCGACGATGTAGAAGACGACGTAGAGCGCGCCGCCGAGCAGCAGCAGCCGCCAGGTCGACTCGGCGGCCACCCGCAGCCCCCAGGGCACGGCCTCGGCCGGGGTGGCGGGCCGGCCGGGGTGGTACTCCCGCGCCAGGCCGGGCGGTGCCACCGGCGAGGGGGCCGCCGGGGCGGCGGCCGGCACCGCGGCGGGTTCGACCCGCGGGGCCGGCACCGGATCGGGCGCCTCGGCCAGTGCGGGGACGGCGAGCTCGTGCGGATCGGCCGCCATCGCGGCGCGCCGGCGCCGTTCGATCACGGCGGCCGCGCTCGCCACCACGGCCATGCCCTTGGCCACGGCCTTGAAGGCCTTTCCGCCCCGCGCCATCCTCGCTACCACCGCTCCCCTGCTGAGCCGCCGTGCCCGGCGGTACGCCGTGGGTCCCGCCACGGCCGTCAGGGATGACGCTACCCGGCGGCGGCCCGGCCAGTCCGGTCCCCGCCGGGTTCGGCTCGAACAACCTCGCCATCAAACCGGGGCAAAACGCCAGGTTTCAGATGGTTTCGGACCGAGATCGCTGGGGAGGAGTCGGGACGAGGCCCCCAGGGGAGAGCGAGGCCTCGGGCCACGGACCAACTGTCGGCGGACCGGCCGGCGCGGGAAGCAACCAGGACCCCTTCCCGCGCCCCGCGTCCGCACCGGGCCCGCACCGCCCGCAGGCGCACTGGTCAGCGCAGCCCGGGCGGCGCGGCCCGACCCGGCTCCCGGTGGGCGGGAACGCGAAGGCCCCCGGTCGCTCGTCGGGCGAGACGAGCGGCCGGGGGCCGTACGGGAGTCCACCGCCGGGCGGTGGCTGCTCCTAGTACCAGTTGTGGGACTGCCAGAACGACCAGGCGCCACAGGGGCTGCCGTAGCGGCTGTTCATGTAGCCCAGGCCCCACTTGATCTGGGTGGCCGGGTTGGTGCGCCAGTCGGCACCGGCCGAGGCCATCTTGGTGCCGGGCAGCGCCTGGACCAGGCCGTACGCGCCGGAGCTCCGGTTGGTCGCGGTGTAGTCCCAGCCGCTCTCGCGCTTCACGATCTGGCTGAAGCACTGGAACTGGGTGTCGTCACCGACGACCTGCCGGGCGATGTCCTGGACGGATCCGGGGCTGGTCGAGACCGGCGGGGCGCTGTTGTCGGTGGCGGCCATCGCCGAACGCGCCTTGGAACGGTTGGCAGCGGCCTCGTCGGCCTTGCGCTTGTCCTCGGCGGCCTTGGCAGCCTTGTCCGCGTCGGCCTTGGCCTGGGCGTCGGCCTTCGCCTGGGCGTCCGCGGCGGCCTTCTGGCGCGCGGCCTCCTCGGCGGCCTTCTGCTCGGCGGCGGCCTTGGCCGCGGCGTCGGCGGAGGCCTGCTGGGCGGATGCCTGCTGGCCGATGTTGTCACTGATGGTCTGCGCCTGGGCGCCAGAGGGGACTTCGGCAAGCAGGGTCGCGCCCGCGACGTCGACCGTCTGCGTCGTCTTGCCCTCGCTGCCCGAGGCCACACCCACGACGGCACCGACAGCGGTGACGGCGGTGGCGGAGGCCACAGCGACTCCCCGGACCGAGATCCGAGTCACATGGATTCCTTCCAGCATCGCCCACGCGTGACCGTGCGGGCGCAACATGCCCCTTGGCACTGACCTCCGCAGGTGCTCTGGTCACGGGAGGTGCTGGCCCGGCGTCCGGCCGAGGTGAGGCGACCGGGCGTTGGAATCGGGCGGCGTACGGCTCATCGGTCTTCAATTGTGCGTCCACCGACCGGAGTTGGTGGACCATCCGGGGCCGGGCTCATGGAGTCCGGAAGCCCTGCCACGCCGTACGCGGGGCCTGACAGAACCCTCACCATGCCGCACCGGACGCTGTCGACGCAATTCCCGTTCGCGTGGCGCACGTCACATTCACCGCACGGGAGTTCTTCGGACGGAAAGCACTCGATGTGATGAAAGGGATGAGGGCCCGCCCCGTCAGGAGCGGGCCCCACATCAAGAGTTGACCGTATTGTCCGACTATGTCCTGTTCAGGGACGGATCACGGGTGGATGTCCTCCAGCATCTCCGTGACCAGCGCCGCGATCGGCGAACGCTCCGAGCGGGTGAGCGTGATGTGCGCGAAGAGCGGATGCCCCTTCAGCTTCTCCACCACCGCCACCACGCCGTCGTACCGGCCCACCCGGAGGTTGTCGCGCTGCGCCACGTCGTGGGTGAGCACCACCCGCGAACCCTGGCCGATCCGGGACAGCACCGTCAGCAGGACGTTCCGCTCCAGCGACTGGGCCTCGTCCACGATCACGAAGGCGTCGTGCAGCGAACGACCCCGGATGTGGGTCAGCGGCAGCACCTCCAGCATCCCGCGGGAGATCACCTCCTCGATCACGTCCGGAGTGGTGACGGCGGAGAGGGTGTCGAAGACCGCCTGCGCCCAGGGGCTCATCTTCTCCGTCTCTGAGCCCGGCAGGTAGCCGAGCTCCTGCCCGCCGACCGCGTACAGCGGCCGGAAGACCATCACCTTGCGGTGCTGCCCCCGCTCCAGCACCGCCTCCAGCCCCGCGCACAGCGCCAGCGCGGACTTGCCGGTGCCCGCCCGGCCGCCCATCGAGACGATGCCGACGTCCGGATCGAGCAGCAGGTCCAGCGCCACCCGCTGCTCGGCGCTGCGCCCGCGCAGCCCGAACGCCTCGCGCTCGCCGCGCACCAGCCGGACCCGGCCGTCGCCGGTCACCCGGCCGAGCGCCCGGCCGCGCTCCGAGGTGAGCACCAGACCGGTGTGCACCGGCAGCTCGTCCGCCCCCTCGACGTCCACCGCGGCGTCGTGGCCGGCCGCGAACAGCGCGTCCACCTGCTCCGCCGGGACGTGCAGCTCGGACATCCCCGTCCAGCCGGAGGTGATGGCGAGCTCGGCCCGGTACTCCTCGGCGAGCAGGCCCACCGAGCTGGCCTTGATCCGCAGCGGCAGGTCCTTGGAGACGACCGTGACGTCGTACCCCTCGGCCTGGAGGTTGCGGGCGACCGCGAGGATCCGCGAGTCCGCCTCGCCGCCGCCGACCCGGTAGCCGGCCGGCAGTATCGACAGGTCGGAGTGGTTGAGCTCGACCCTGATGGTGCCGCCGAGCTCGCCGACCGGGATCGGCTCGTCGAGCCGGCCGTGGCGGATGCGGTAGTCGTCGAGCAGTCGCAGCGCCTGGCGGGCGAAGTAGCCCAGCTCCGGGTGGTGCCGCTTGGCCTCCAGCTCGGTGACGACCACCACCGGCAGGACGACCTCGTGCTCCTCGAAGCGGGTCATGGCGAGCGGGTCCGCCAGGAGCACGCTGGTGTCGAGAACGTACGTGCGCCGGTCTGGCGTCCGGCGGCTCTTGGAACTGACCACTAGGCCTCCAGAGCGGATGACCCTGCGTCATCCGCGGCAAGCCGGCCCCCGCTGCCCCGGTGGCCTCGGGACCGGACTGCCTGGAGTATTCCCAGGCGAGGGGCGGTGCATTCGCGCCCCCGGCGAACTGACGGATCATTGCCGGTGAACGTTTGGCCTCACCAGGGCTCCGGGTAGGCCAGCCCTACGGCGGTCACTTCACCCGTTCAGAGGCCCAGTCGCCGGTTGCGCTGCTCGAACGCCCGCAGCGCCCGCAGGAAGTCGACCTTGCGGAAGGCCGGCCAGTACGCCTCGCAGAAGTAGAACTCGCTGTGCGCGCTCTGCCAGAGCAGGAAACCGGACAGGCGCTGCTCGCCCGAGGTGCGGATGATCAGGTCCGGGTCGGGCTGGTTGCGGGTGTAGAGGTGCTCGGCGATGTGCTCGACGTCGAGGATCTCGGCCAGTTCCTCGATCGAGGTGCCGCGCCCGGCGTGCTCCTGGAGCAGCGAGCGGACGGCGTCGGCGATCTCGTGCCGGCCCCCGTAGCCGACCGCGACGTTGACCGTGATGCCGTCGATGTCGGCGGTCTCCTCCGCGGCCCGCTTGAGCACGTCGGCGGTGTGCTGCGGGAGCAGGTCCAGCGCGCCGACCGGGTGGACCTTCCAGCGGCGGGCGGCGGCCAGCCCGGTGACGGCGTCCTCGATGATGCCCAGCAGCGGGACGAGCTCGTCGGCGGGGCGGTCGAGGTTGTCGGTGGAGAGCATCCAGAGGGTGACGACCTTGACGTGGGTCTCGTCGCACCAGCCGAGGAACTCGCTGATCTTGTCGGCGCCGCGCTGGTGGCCGTACACGGTGGTGCCCCCGGCGGCCTTCGCCCAGCGGCGGTTGCCGTCCAGGATCACGCCGATGTGGTGCGGGGTGCGGGCGAGGTGGACCTCGACCCGGCGGCCGTAGAGCCCGTACATCCCGCCCAGCAGGGTACGCAGACCCGGCGTCCGTTCGGCGACATCGCGCAGACCCATGATTCCCGGCCCCTCCGTGCTCGTTCAGCTGGTGCGTCAACGCCCCGGCGCAGCCTACTCCGGCGGGCAGGCACACGGTAAAGCCGCAGGTAGCGGTCTGGTCACGGTCCTGTACGGAGTCCGTCCCGGCAGGCGTGTCGCGGGCCTTCCCCGGCGGTTCCGACGGCGGACACGGAACGGTCTCCGAATCCTTAAAGAATCCGTAAGCCGACTGTCCAATGCTTGACGACCGGCAATGGTCTAGTCCAGCTTTTGATCCAAGGCGGAACGAACCCCACGGTCCCGCCCCACCCCCACGCACCACCGTGCACCACCATGCACCACCGCGGTCGCCCACCCCCACGTACGACGACCCCACGCACCACGACGGACCTCCCCTCCCCCACACGCGGCCGCCGCGCCCCCCACCGCGGCGGCCGCTCCCTCCCCAGGAGCGTCACCCCATGGCCCGTACGCTGAACCAGCCCGCGCACAAGCGCCGGCGCAGCCCCCTCCCGGCCGTCGCGGCCGGCGCCACCGCCCTCGCCCTGGCCGGCAGCGGCCTGGCCCTCTTCGCCGGCGGCGCCAGCGCGGCCGTCGGCAACCTGGTCACCAACGGCGGCTTCGACAGCGGGCTGGGCGGCTGGAACTGCGCCGGCGCGGCGACCACCGTCTCCTCCCCGGTCCACTCCGGCACCGGCGCGCTGCAGGCCACCCCGGGCGCCGGCGACACCGCCGAGTGCACCCAGACCATCAGCGTGCTGCCCAACACCAGCTACACGCTGAGCGCCTGGGTCCAGGGCCCGTACGTCTACCTCGGCGCGCGCGGCACCGGCGGCACCGACCCGTCCAGCTGGTCGAACCAGAACAGCTGGAACCAGCTGTCCTCCACCTTCACCACCGGCGCGAACGCCACCAGCGTCACGGTCTACCTGCACGGCTGGTACGGCCAGAGCGCCTACCTCGCCGACGACGTGAGCCTGATCGGCCCCGGCGGCCCGTCCACCCCGAGCCCGACCGCCACCGCCACCCCGTCGCCGACCGCCACGCCCACCGCGACCGGCACGCCGACGGCCACCGCCACCCCGACCGCGACGCCCACCCAGACCGCGACGCCGACCCCCACGGCCACCGCGACCTCCACCACCCCGCCCGCCACCGGCCTGCCCGCGCACGCCGTCACCGGCTACTGGCAGAACTTCGACAACGGCTCGACCCCGCAGCGCCTCGGCGACGTGCAGAGCGCCTACGACATCATCGCGGTGTCCTTCGCCGACTCCGTGCCCACCCAGACCGGCGCGATCAGCTTCACCCTCGACCCCGGCCTGTCCAAGGCCCTCGGCGGCTACAGCGACGCGCAGTTCCGCGCCGACATCAAGGCCAAGCAGGCGGCCGGCAAGAAGGTCGTCCTCTCCATCGGCGGCCAGAACGGCGCGATCACCGTCGGCGACGCCACCGCCGGCAACAACTTCGCCAACAGCGCCTACGCGATCATCAAGGACTACGGCTTCGACGGCATCGACGTCGACCTGGAGAACGGCGTCCAGGCCGGCCCGCTCGGCAACGCGCTGCACACCCTCCAGGCCAAGGTCGGCCCCGGCTTCATCCTGACCATGGCGCCCGAGACGATCGGGATGTACAGCACCGCCGGCGCCTACTTCCAGCTGGCGCTGAACACCAAGGACATCCTCACCGTCGTCAACACCCAGTTCTACAACTCGGGCGGCATGAACGGCTGCGACGGCAAGGTCTACAACCAGGGCACCATCGACTTCATCACCTCGCAGGTCTGCACCCACATCCAGGGCGGCCTGCGGCCCGACCAGGTCGGCATCGGCGTCCCCGCCTCCGCCAAGGCGGCCGGCGGCGGCTACGTCTCGCCGACCGTGGTGAACAACGCGCTGGACTGCCTGGCCACCGGCAACAACTGCGGCAGCTTCGTCCCGCCGGCCAAGTGGCCGACCATCCGCGGCGCGATGACCTGGTCCACCAACTGGGACGCCAACAACGGCAACGCGTTCTCCAACGCGGTCGGCCCGTTCGTCCACAAGATGCCGTAACCCCCCACCGCCAATCCCCCACCGGCGCGCCGCTCCTTGAGGGTGGGGCCCGCGCGCCGGCGGCGGGGCCCGCCGTACCCGACCCGGTACGGCGGGCCCTCCCGCGTCCGGGCCGGTCCGGGCGCCACCGGGCCCGGACGCTACCGGGCCAGCACCGCCAGCAGCGCGCCGAGCAGCAGGAACGGTCCGACCGGGAGGTCGAGCCCGCGCACCGGGCGCCGACGGGCCAGCGCGACGGCGGCCCGCAGGATCGCCCAGAGCCCGGCGAGCACCACCGCGGCGAACAGCCCGCCGACCGCCACCGGCCAGCCGTACCAGCCGAGCAGCCCGCCCAGCGCGAACCCCAGCGGGGAGTCACCCGGGCCCAACGCGCCGATCCAGACCGCCAGTTCGAGCAGCGCCCCGACCGCGAGGGCCACCAGCAGGCAGCGCAGCAGCACCCCCGGGCGCCCCGCCACCAGCGCCGCCACCGACAGCAGGGCGGCCACCCCGCCGGCCAGCGGCAGGGTCAGCCGGTACGGCAGCCGGCGCACCCTGGCGTCGACGAAGCCGAGCACCACGCCGAGCCCGGCCGCCCAGCCCAGCGCCGCGGCCGACGGCCCGTCCGCCGCGTACGCCAGCCCGGCGGCGACCACGGCCGCCACCAGCTCCACCGACCAGGCCCCCGCGCCCAACCGCTCCCGGCAGCCCGGACAGCGCCCGGTGGGCGGCAGCAGCCGCACCTCGTGCCCGCACAACGGGCAGGCACCGCACCAGGGTTCGCCCTCCGGCACGGCGAACCGGGCGACCAGCCCGCGCAGCAGCGGAGCCACCAGAAATCCGGCCAGCACCGCACCGACTGCGGCTACCATCACCGGCGCACCCCCTTTTCGATCAACGCCCGCACGTCCGTGCGGCACCCGGGGACCGGGCTGGGCGCACCGACCACATCATCCAACGGGGGAACGACCATGACGAAGACCCAGTCCATCCGGAGAATCGCGGCCGGCCTGCCGGCGGCGGCGCTCGTCCTGGCGCTGTCGGCCTGCGGGCCGGACAACGCCGACCCGGCGGCCGCCCCGAGCGCCCCGGCCGCGCCGCCCACCGGCGCCGCCACGGCTCCCGGCGCCCCGACCGGCGCCGCGGCCCCCACCACCCCGAGCGCCCCGGCGGCCCCGACCACCCCGGCCGGACCGCAGCCGTCCGTCACCGCCGGCGGCAACAACGTCACCCAGGTCAGCTACGACCGCCCGCTGCCGCTCGGCAGCGCCGGTCGCTACGTCGGCAAGAGCTCGGTGGTGGACGCCGCCGCGGTCTCGATCGTCAAGGGCACCGCCGCGGAGATCGCCCCGTTCAACCTCCCGTCGACGACCACCAGCGGCAAGACGCCGTACTACGTCACCGTCTCCTTCACCAACCGCACCGGCGCCCCGCTGGCCGAGGACGCCTACATGATGCGGGTCTGGGTGAAGCCCAAGGACCACTCGGCGGGCGCGCTGCCGGCCGCGACCCTGCAGAAGGCGATCCCGCAGTGCGACACCCGGTCGCTGGTCACGCTCGCGGACGGGCAGTCCGTCAAGCTGTGTGCCGTCTATCTCGTCCCGAACGAGGCCCCGCCCAGCTTCCTCACGTACGGGAACATCCTGGACACCGCGCCCCTGGTTTGGAAGGTCGGCTGACACCCCCGCCTGCCGATCCAAGGAGGCCGCTACGGGCGGTCCGGTGCGCGTCCCGGGACGCGCACCGGAGTGCCCGGAGGTGCCCCTAAAGTAGGCAGGCATGCAGGTCATCCAGTCCAGCAAGCTCGCCAATGTCTGCTACGACATCCGCGGCCCGGTACTCGACGAGGCGATGCGGCTGGAGGAACAGGGCCACCGCATCCTCAAGCTCAACACCGGCAACCCCGCCGTCTTCGGCTTCGAGGCGCCGCCGGAGATCCTCCAGGACATCCTGCGCAACCTCTCGACCGCGCACGGGTACGGCGACTCCAAGGGCCTGCTCGCCGCCCGCCGCGCCGTGGTCATGCACTACGAGGACCGCGGCCTGCACGGGCTGAGCGTCGAGGACGTCTTCCTCGGCAACGGCGTCTCCGAGCTGATCCAGCTGGCCATGACCGCCCTGCTGGACGACGGCGACGAGGTGCTCGTCCCGGCGCCCGACTACCCGCTGTGGACGGCCTCGGTCTCGCTGGCCGGCGGCACCGCGGTGCACTACCGCTGCGACGAGCAGGCCGAGTGGTACCCGGACCTCGCCGACATCGAGGCCAAGGTCACCGACCGGACCCGGGCCATCGTGGTGATCAACCCGAACAACCCGACCGGCGCGGTCTACCCGCGCGAGGTGCTGGAGGGCATCGTCGAGATCGCCCGCCGGCACCGGCTGGTGGTCTACGCGGACGAGATCTACGACAAGATCCTCTACGACGACGCCGAGCACATCCCGCTGGCCACCCTGGCACCCGACCTCTTCTGCGTCACCTTCAACGGCCTGTCCAAGGCGTACCGGGTCGCGGGCTTCCGCTCCGGCTGGATGGTGCTCTCCGGCGACCGGCAGCGGGCCCACAGCTACATCGAGGGCCTGGCCGTGCTGGCCTCGATGCGGCTGTGCGCCAACATGCCCGCCCAGCACGCGGTGGCCGCCGCGCTCGGCGGGCGGCAGTCGATCCGCGACCTGGTGCTGCCCGGCGGGCGGCTGCTCGCCTCGCGCGACGCGGCGTACCGGCTGCTCAACGAGATCCCGGGGGTCAGCTGCGTCAAGCCCAAGGGCGCGCTGTACGCGTTCCCGCGGCTGGACCCGAAGGTCTACAAGATCAAGGACGACGCCCAGATGGTGCTGGACCTGCTGCGCTCCCAGCGCATCCTGCTGGTCCAGGGCACCGGCTTCAACTGGCCCGAGCCGGACCACTTCCGGCTGGTCACGCTGCCCCGGGCGGAGGAGATCACCGACGCGGTGACCCGGATCGGCGACTTCCTGAGCGGCTACACCCAGCCGTAACGCCGGAACAGCTGCACGCAGCCGCAACCGCAGCCGCGACCCCCGCGCCCGGCGCGCGGGGAAAAGCACTACGGCCGGAGTCCCGGCCCGGGCGGTCTCCTTGGTCGGGGAAAGACCGTCCGGGGGAACTCCGGCCGTCCTGTCACTCGGCGGGCGCGCGGTTCGTGCCGCGCGACCGCCTCTCGCTCTGCTGAGGCTCAGGCTCAGCCGAGACGCGCGACGAGGCTCCGGTACTCGTCCCACAGCTCCTTCGGGGTGTGGTCGCCGAACAGCTCCAGGTGGGCCGGCACCAGCGCGGCCTCCTGGCGCCAGATGTCGGCGTCCACGGTGAAGAGCAGGTCGAGGTCCTCCTTGGACAGCTTCAGGTCGCCGAGGTCGAAGCCGTCGACGGTCGGCAGCACGCCGATCGGGGTCTCGACGCCCTCGCCGGTGCCCTCCAGGCGCTCGACGATCCACTTGAGGACGCGGCTGTTCTCGCCGTAGCCCGGCCAGACGAACGCGCCCTCGGCGTTCTTGCGGAACCAGTTGACGTAGTAGATCTTCGGCAGCTTCGCGGCGTCCGCCTGGGCGCCGACCTTCAGCCAGTGGGCGAAGTAGTCGCCCATGTTGTAGCCGCAGAACGGCAGCATCGCGAACGGGTCGCGGCGCAGCTCGCCGACGGTGCCCTCGGCGGCGGCGGTCTTCTCGGACGCGATGTTGGCGCCGAGGAAGACGCCGTGCTGCCAGGTGAAGGACTCGGTCACCAGCGGAACGGCGGTGGCGCGGCGGCCGCCGAACAGGATCGCCGAGATCGGCACGCCCGACTGGTCCTCCCACTCGGGGGCGATGGTCGGGCACTGCGCGGCCGGGACGGCGAAGCGGGCGTTCGGGTGGGCGGCCGGGGTGCCGGACTCGGGGGTCCAGTCGTTGCCGCGCCAGTCGGTGAGGTGCGCCGGGGGCTCCTCGGTCAGGCCCTCCCACCACACGTCGCCGTCGTCGGTCAGCGCGACGTTGGTGAAGACCGTGTTGCCCCACAGGGTGTCGATGGCGTTGGCGTTGGTGTCCACGCCGGTGCCGGGGGCGACGCCGAAGAAACCGGCCTCGGGGTTGATCGCGTAGAGCTGGCCGTCGGCGCCGAAGCGCATCCAGGCGATGTCGTCGCCGATCGTCTCGACCTTCCAGCCCGGGACGGTCGGCTGGAGCATCGCCAGGTTGGTCTTGCCGCAGGCCGACGGGAAGGCGGCGGCGACGTACTTGACCTCGCCGGACGGCGGGGTGAGCTTCAGGATCAGCATGTGCTCGGCCAGCCAGCCCTCGTCACGGGCCATGGTCGAGGCGATGCGCAGCGCGTAGCACTTCTTGCCGAGCAGCGCGTTGCCGCCGTAGCCGGAGCCGAAGGACCAGATCTCCCGGGTCTCCGGGAAGTGCGAGATGTACTTGGTGCTGTTGCACGGCCACGGCACGTCCGCCTGGCCCTCGGCCAGCGGGGCGCCGACGGTGTGCACGGCCTTGACGAAGTCGCCGTCCTCGCCGAGCTGGTCCAGCACCGCCTTGCCCATGCGGGTCATCACGCGCATCGACACGGCGACGTAGGCGGAGTCGGTGATCTCGACGCCGTACGCGGCCAGCGGGGAACCGACCGGGCCCATCGAGAAGGGCACGACGTACATCGTGCGGCCCTTCATCGCGCCGCGGAACAGTCCCTTCTCGCCCTGGAAGACCTCCCGCATCTCGGCCGGGGCCTTCCAGTTGTTGGTCGGACCGGCGTCCTTCTCCTGCTCGGAGCAGATGTAGGTGCGGTCCTCCACGCGCGCCACGTCCGTCGGGTCCGAGGCGGCGTAGTAGGAGTTGGGGCGCTTTTCCTCGTTGAGCTTCTTGAAGGTGCCCTGAGCCACCAGCAGGTCCGCGAGGCGCTGGTACTCCTCGTCGGAGCCGTCGCACCACTCGACGCGGTCCGGCTGGGTGAGCTCGGCGATCTCGTTCACCCACGCGAGCAGGCGCTGGTGGCGGGTGGGCGCGGAGGCGCTGAGAGCAGAGATCTCGTACGACACGATCGCTCCGTTTCACACCATCTCGGCGAGGAGGTGGCGTAGCGGGGGTCTGAGGGTGCTTGCAGCGTAGCTCCGGCTTCGACGCCAAACTGAGGCACAGCGTCGAAATTGACTCATCTTTTACTACAGTAAGTACGATTACCGGCCAGTAATAGGTCGCCCACATCCCGGCCCGGACACCTTCGCGGGCGCCTCGAATACTCCAAAACGTCCAAGAGTGATGATCGCCACTTTCCTACGCGTCAGTAACCTACGGCCCCGTAGGTAGCGGGTAGCATGCTGCGCATGACTGCTGAGCTCGTCGAGAGCACGGAGAACGAGGGCGCGGAGAACGAGGCCTCGGGACGCAAGCCGAAGTGGCGCGGCTGGCTGCACGCCGGGATGTTCCCCGCCACCGTCGCCGCCGGGATCGTGCTGATCTGCCTGGCCGACTCCACCCCCGCCAAGATCGCCTGCGCGATCTACTCGATCAGCGCCTGGCTGCTGTTCGGGGTCAGCGCGGTCTACCACCGCTTCGACTGGGGCCCGCGCGGGGACGCCGTGCTGCGGCGGCTGGACCACGCGAACATCTTCCTGATCATCGCGGGCACCTACACGCCGTTCACGATCCTGCTGCTCAAGGGCGCCGACCAGCAGGTGCTGCTCTGGGTGGCCTGGGGCGGCGCGCTGGCCGGAATAGCGTTCCGGGTGTTCTGGGTCGGCGCGCCGCGCTGGCTGTACACGCCGGTGTACATCGCGCTCGGCTGGGCCGCCGCCTTCTTCCTGCCGGACTTCCTGCACGCCGGCGGCGTCGCCGTCCTGGTGCTGATGATCGTCGGCGGAGTGCTCTACAGCATCGGCGGCGTGGTGTACGGGCTCAAGCGGCCCAATCCGTCACCGCGCTGGTTCGGCTTCCACGAGGTGTTCCACGCCTTCACCCTGGGCGCGTTCATCGTGCAGTACGTCGGGGTCTCACTGGTGGCGTACAGCGCGGCCGGCTGAACCCGGCGCGCCACGGCGGGCGGCCGCGCGGTCCACGGACCGGGCGACCGCCCGTTCCGCTGTCCAGGGGCGCTCGTACGGCGCCCGGCCCTGCGGGCGGCGCGAGTACGGCGGGTGGTCCGCCGCGCCGGCCTCCGGCCACGGCTCCACCGCCGGCCCGGCGGTGCGGCCGCGCGCCTGCCGGGCGTCCAGCGCCTCGCGGGCCCGGCGGCAGCGCTCGCAGTGCGCGGCGTCCGGGGTGACGGCCGACGGCCGGTGCCCCCGCGGGGCGGCCGGCCGGTGGAGCGCCCGCCAACGGCGACCCACGTAGACCATGAGCAGCAGCACCTCGACCCCGGCGACGACCAGGACCAGCATCGCCCCGTTGATCAGATAGGCCGCGACCACGGCGAGCGCGGACGCCACCACCACCGCCGCACCCCACACCTGGGCGCTCGACTCCCTGCCGGCCATTCGACTCCCCTTTCCCGGCGCCGGGCTCGTGGTCGGCTCCGGCCGCCCCACCCCTTCTCCGCTCTCGGCACGCGTCAGTCAGCACTGACCGATTGCCACATGGTATCTACCGTCCGTCACCCGGAGCTGCCCCCGGGCGGCGAACGACAGATCAACGTTGCGTCAATTCCTTGTGCGGAAGCATTACTTCCAGGACACACCACGCAGCGCGCCCGCTCGGCTACAGGTTGACGCGCCGGGGCCGCACGCAGCACGGCGGGGCCCGGCTGTATCAGCCGGACCCCGCCGCATGTCTCGCATGGCGTACGTGTCGTGCACGTCACACACGTCGCACACGTCGTGCATGTCGTGCATGTCGTACCCGAGAGGCCCTACCCCCGTCGGACACCCGCCCTGCGCCGCACGGCCGCACCCGCGCCCACGAGCGCGGTGACGCCCAGGGCCGCGGCCGCCGTCACGGCCGGCAGCGCCGAACCGCCGCCCGCCGCCCGCTCCCGGTCGGCCGCCAGCTGGTAGCCGCCGCCCTTGCCCTCCCGGTCGTACGCCGAGCCGGGCAGCTTGTCCCCGTACCGCTCGTGCACCAGCTTCTGGTACGCGGCCAGCGACACCCCGCCCGCGCCCACCGAGCGCCGGGCCTCGTCGTCCAGCGGCAGCACCCGGCCGTCGCGCAGCACGTACCAGGCGTTCACCTGCGGCTCGCGGAACGCCGTACCGCCACCGCCGCCGGCCGCCTTCGCCGCGTAGTCGCTCTCGTCACCACCGGAGGCGATGTTGACCACCCGCCAGGAGTCGCCCTGCCGGATCGTCCACACCGAGGCCGTCTGCCCGTCCGCCGCGACCACCTTGCTCGCGGTGAACTCGGCCTTCGCCACCGGCGCACCCGGGGCGCCGGCCACGAAACCCGCGTCCAGGGTGTACACCGGCACGGTGTCGCCGGCCAGCCGCGGCGCGGCCGCGCTCGCCGCCTGCGCCTCCTGCGCCGCACCGATGGTCAGCTGCTGGGTCGGCGGGACGCCCTTGCGGGCGAAGAAGTGGCCCACCTTGTCGAGGACGGCCTGGTCCTGGACCACGCCACGAGCGTTCGCCAGGTCCGCGGCGGGCACCGGCACCGGGGCGCCGGCCGGCCCGTCCGCGTGCGCGGCCGGGGCCAGCGCCAGCCCGAGGCCGGCGGCGAGCAGGGCGGTGACGGCGGCCCGACGGGCCTTTCCGAGGTCAGTCATGGTCACCCTCACGCGCCGATCCGGTACAGGGAGTGGGTCCACGAGAACGTGTTGTTGTTCACGTAGTAGTTGTAGTCCGCCCAGTTGTAGCGGTAGTTGGACGGCCACGGGTCGCCCCAGTACACCCAGTTGCTGCTGGTGTCGTAGCCGTAGACGACGTGCATGTGCCCGCCGCCGGAACTCCACTGGATCCGGGTCTCGATCGGCCGGTTCGCGTCCACCTCGGACTGCACGGTGCTGTAGCGCAGGTAGCCGGTGACGTACGAACCCGGGTTGATGCCGGCCCAGTCCAGCCCGTTCTGCACATCGGCCAGCGAGGCCTGGCTGTTGGGGCAGCTGGAGTTGGCCGAACGGCCGAACGCGGCGTTGCAGAACTGGTTCTGGCTGTAGTTGTAGCCGAACCAGGTGGCGATGGTGTTCCCGCTCGCCGCCCAGCACCAGTTGGTCTGCTGTTGCTGCTGCATGGTGATGTTGAGTTTCTTGAACGTGCCGGCCAGATCGGCCGTGCTGCCGGGCGCGGCAGCCTGGCGAACCTGCGCCGGGGCGCGGTCCTGGACGGGAGCGAGGCCTTGGGCGGGGGCGGCGAGCGCCGGAGCGGCCGCCACCGCGGTCAGCGCCGGGCCCAGCACGCCGAGGGCGAGCAGCGAGACCGCGCGGCGCAGCCGTATCCGTGGAACTGGCATGGGGGAAATGCCTCCTTGCACAAGCGGAGCGAGGTGCTGTGTGGGGGCGCGGTCCGGATCGCGCCATGAGCATCCCGCCACCCTCGGAGGCCGGTCAACGACCCTAAGGACCACCACAGTTCAGGTGTGAACGACCGGTCACAGGTGTGAACGCCACCCCGAAAACCCCCGCGTGGCACACCAGGGCCGGTGACAAACCGCCGCCCTGATGTGAATATTCACGGTCAAACACGGTCTGCCCGCACCCGTCCCCCAGGAGGCCGTCATCCACCGCACCGACCAGGCCGACCTCACCGCCGCCCTCCGAACCGGCCCCTTCCACCTCGCCCTGCGCACCGCCATCGCCACCCGCGGCCTCGCCCTCCACCGCATCCGACGCCACCTCGCCCTGCGCGGCGTCCACGTCGGCCTCACCAGCCTCAGCTACTGGCAACAAGGCCGCCGCCGCCCCGAACGCCCCGAATCCCTCCGCGCCGTCGCCGCCCTCGAAGACGTCCTCGACCTCCCCGAACACTCCCTCACCCGCCTGCTCGGCCCCCGCCGCGCCGCCGACACCACCCCCGCCGGCCCACCCGTACGCCCCTACCGCGACCTCATCTCCCCCGCCACCGCCGTCGACGACCTGCTCGCCACCATCGCCGGCCCCCGCGACACCGGCCTGCACACCATCACCCACATCGAACGCATCCGCCTCGGCCCCGACCGCCAACTCGCCCGCCGCGACTCCCAACACGCCCTCCGCGCCCACCGCGACGGCATCGACCGCTACCTCGCCCTCTACCAGGGCGACCCCGGCAGCGACATCACCCGCGTCGGCGTCCGCGCCGAAGAGAACTGCCGCCCCGGCCGCATCCGCCGCGACCAGACCCACCACCTGCTCGTCGCCGAACTCCTCCTCGACCGCCGCCTACGCGCCGGCGACACCCACCTCCTCGGCTACGGCTTCGACGACACCCCCTCCCCCGACCCCAGCTGCGAATACGTCCGCGGCTTCAACTCCGGCGCCGGCCAGTACGTCCTCCAGATCACCTTCCACCCCGCCGCCCTCCCCGTCCGCTGCCACCGCTTCGCCCTCCACTCCCCGGGCGAAGCCCCCTACGAGACGGAGGAACTGACCCTGGACGGCCACCACTGCGTCCACCTGGTCGCAACGGCACTGCGACCGTGCCTGCTGGGAATCAGGTGGGACTGGGAGTGACGGGGGGCGGCGTCAGTGCGACCAGTACGGGTCGTCGACCACATCGACCTTGGCGTCGAGCGATGTTCGGACGAGCGGGGGCACGGGCTTGTACTCATGGGCGGTCTGGTACAGCACCCCGATGGCCTCTGCCCTGAACGTCACCAGGTAGCTCGAGTCTTGCTGGGCCCTCGCGTAGAACGTCAGGAACGTCTCCCCACCCACGTCTCCCATACCCCGCAGGGCCTGAGTCTCATCGGCGGGGTCCGACCGATCGACCACCCGGCTCCCAAGTGCCTTCCAGGCTTGGGTCACCTGATCCATCAAGGTCGGCAGTTTTGCCCGCGAGACCGCGGTCCGCACGGTGACGATCTCGGTGACGGCCGAACCCATACTCCGCTCGCCGTCCCAGAGATCGTCCTCCCTCCGCACCTCGAACTCTGCCCCCGCATAGGTGAATGAAGGCGAAACTCCATCCATGGTGGCGCGCAGGGCATGGTCGATCCGGCCCTTCCCCTCGCCTGTCCCCACCCGGCCCGATCGATCGGCCAACGCCAATGGCCCGTACCCGTTGGCGAACAGCACCGCACCGAGGGCCACCGTGACGACGAACGACAGCACGATCGAGCCGATCACCTTCCAGCGGGTCGTCATCGGCCCTCCGTCAGGTGAACGTCGTCGGCCTTGCCCGTCACGATCGAGGCGATGTTGCCCAGCGAGGGGCCGCCGGTCTCCGGGGCCAGGTACTTGGTGTGCATCCCGAAGTCCTCCCAGCTCCACGACTTGCTCCAACCGTCGACGGTGAAGCGCTTGGCCCCGAAGGACTCGCTCGCGGGGTCTCTCCCGTACCAGAGGTCGTGCGGGTCGGCACCGACCAAGCCGCCGAAGGGCCAGGGCACCGTCGCGGCGTTCGCCGAGGGGATTTGGGTGACCGGGTCGTTGCCGGCCGCTCCCGCCCACACATGTCCGGCGGGCATCCCCAGGTCCGAGGCGTGTGTCACGCCGACACCGGGACTGCCGATGATCACCACGTCGTCCGGCAGCGTGTAGTTCCCCTGGTGGGCGGCCATCTTCGTGGCCTGCCCGACGAGGAGCGAGCCGTAACTGTGCCCCATCGAGGTGATGTGCGGGCCCTGGCCGCTCGTATTGGTCGCCCGGAGCCCGGTGACGAACCTCGCGTAATCGGGTGCACCCTTGACCGCCCGCTCGGGCGTGGCCGCTTTGATGTCGATGTCCGGCGGGTCGTAGCCGAGCCAGATGATGGAGGCCGCCGATCCACCGGGCTTGATCTTCTTGTTGGCCTCTCGCCAGACGTTCAACGCGTTTTCCGACTCGTTGGTGCCGGGCGTCGTGCCTGGCTTCGCCGCGCCGAGCGAATCGGGGGTGGTCGTGATCCCGGGCACGTAGGAGGAGATGTCGGTGGCGGTGTCGGGGTTTCCGAAGGACAGGATCGCGCGGCCTTGGCCTTCCGCTCCGACGCCGATCAGGTAGGTGGGTGGCCGACCGTCCTTCGCCTGGGAATCCTGGGCGAGGCGCTCTTGGATGGGCTTGAGCTTCTGGTATTCCGCCTCTTCTTCCTTCGTCCGGTTCCTGCCTTCGAGTTCCCTCATCCGCTTGTCCAGGTACGTCTGGTTGACCCGGTCTCGCACCTCCACCGGGACCCCGTCCAGGTTTCCGATGTTCTCCGGGTGGTGGTCGATGTACCACTGCCGGCCCGCCGGGTCGAGGCCGTTCCACCAGTTGTTGACCTCCGTCGGGGGCGCCCCCACGGCGGGCATGTCCCTGAGGTAGGGGGAGCCCGGGCTGTTCGCGGCCTTCTGGTCGGCCTCGGCGACGGCGAGGGTCAGCCCCGACTTGCTGGTGGCGTGCTGGGTGAAGCCCTTGAGCAGCCCCGCCAGGGTCTGGTCGGCCGCACTCGCCTCCGTGATGGCGGCATTGATCCGCTTGGCGACGTCCTCGGCCGCCGTCTTCTGTTTCGTCTCCCAGGTGGCGTCCACGGGGCCGGTCGCCGGGGGCCAGCTCACCGTCCCGGTGTCGCTGACCGCCAGTCCCTTGGCGGTGGCGTCGACGAGGGCCTGCCGGAGTTTCGACTGGGCGAGCCCGAAGAGGTCCGCGTGGTCCCGTAGGGTCTGGCCGATGGCGGCCAGTTCGGTTTCGGCGGCGTGCAGTTGGCTGGTGGTGCCGTCCAGTGAGCGGAAGGCGGCGTCGGCCGCCGGGCCGGTCCAGCCGGATCCGTGGACCCGGTCGGCGGTACCGCTCTTCCAGTCGGCGGTGTGCTGCGTGTACGCCTTGTGCAGCGCGTCGTAGGCGTCCGCCGCCGTGTGCAGGTCCTCCGGCTTGGCGTTCTTCAGGCTCGCGAGATCGAGGCGGTTCTCCCCCGCTTGCCGATCCGTGTCAACCATGAGTGCACCCCCCAGTACTCGCCGCTACCATAGCCCACGACCGACATCGGACGTCCGGGGGGACATCGTGCCGAGCGACCCAGGATTCACCGTCAAACCGGGCGAGTTGACCGCGGCCGGGAACAGCGCGCTGACCGTCGCCGGGAAAGTGCCCGACGAGACCGCGAAGTTGGCCGAGCCGAGCGCCAAGGCGGCCGGGAGTCTGGCGGGTTGGCAGAGCGGGGCGGCGTTGCAGGGGTGCGGTGCGGCCTGGAAGGCGCTGTTGGACGGCCTGGCCGGTGACATGAGGTCGGCCGGCGGCAATCTGCTGACCTGCGCGCAGACGTATGTGAACGCGGACCATCTGCCGGCACCCGTCGCGACTTCGGCCGCCGACCCCTTCAACACGAAGGTGGTCGGCGGCCGTCCGGTCGACTACGCGTGACTTCCGTCCTGCGTCGTGAAGTCCAGGGTCAGGCAGTCCTCGACCGGCCGGTAGCCGATCTGCTGGTAGATGGAGTTGCTGGTCGGGTTGGCGAGGTCGGTGTAGAGCAGGACCTCGGCCGCCCCCTGGGCGAGGGCGTGTGCGGAGGCGGCGGCGGTGACGGCGCTGGCGTAGCCGCGTCCGCGCTGGTCGGTCGGGGTGTAGACGGGGCCGATGCGGGACATGCCGGCGATCACCGGGCTGCTGCCGGCCAGGGCGACGGGGCGGCGGCCGTCCTCCCACAGGTGGAGGCCGCCGGTGGCGATCCGGTCGTCGACGGCCTGGGGGATGTTGGGCAGGTCGACCCCGGCTTCGACGAGGAACTCCTCGTACCAGCGGATCGCCAGTTCGCGGTCGGCCGGTGTGGCGGGTCGGTGGTGGCCGGCGGGCGGACGGGGCGGGTCGGTCAACTCGCCGAGCCGGTAGAGCCGTTCGTTGAAGCGGACGGACTGGTCGGCGCCGGTGGCGGCGGTCCAGGCCGCGGCGAAGGCCCGGACCGCGTCCGCGCCTCCGCCGACGCCGGACACCTCGGTGAACTCGCTCCCGGCGGCGGCCAGTTCGACCGCCAGCTCGGCTGCCGCCGCCGGCGTGCAGGAGAGCCGGGGGCTGAACGGCGGCGTCTGGAGGAAGGCTCCTTCGACCGGGCCGCCGTCCACCGGGCGCCACCAGCCGAAGACCGGTGGCCGCTGCCCGAACACGTCCAGGCCGCGTTCGGCCAGCCGGTGGACGACCGTGAGCAGGACGGTGCTCTCGGCCGGGCGGGCGGCGAGGAACTCTTCCGCGTGGCGCCGGAAGTCGTCGAACGAGCTGCTCAAGGTCCAGGTCATGGCCCATTCTGGCCCGGCCGCGCCCCTCCCACCAGCGGATTATTCGACGACGACGCCCAGCCGCTCGCCGAGGACTGCCGGGTCGGTGGTCGGCGCTTCGCAGGCGAAGTGCCGGCAGACGTAGGCGGCGGGCGCTCCGCCGACCAGCGGCCGGTCCGCCAGCAGCGGCACCTCCGCACCGCCGTCCTCCACTGAACCATCCGCTGGGCCCGCCGGCGAGCCCACCGCGACGACCGCCCCGGGCGCGGTGCCGAGCAGCGCGGCCCGGCGCAGTGCGGCGGTGGCCGGGTCGTCGGCCGGGCCGACGACGGCGACTTCACGCGGCCCGTCGAGCAGCGCCTCGGCGACGGCGAGGCCCCAGCCGATGAACCGGGGGGCCCGGGACGCGAGCGCGCCGACGATGCCGAGGGCCCGTTCGGCGGCCGTCCGGTGCCGGTCGGAGCCGGTGTAGGCGGCGTAGGTGAGCAGGGCGCCGGCGGCGGCGGTCCAGCCGGACGGGGTGGCGTTGTCGGTGGGGTCCTGGGGGCGCCGGATGAGTTCCTCGGCGTCGTCGGCGGTGTCGTAGAGCGCGCCGGAGGCCTCGTCGGTGAAGTGCTTGAGCACGGTGTCGAGGAGTCCGCCGACCAGTTGCAGCCAGGCGGCGTCGCCGGTGACGGCGTACAGGGCCAGGAAGCCCTCGGCGGTGTCGGCGTAATCCTCCAGGACGCCCGCGTTGGTGCCGGCCCGGCCGTCGCGGGAGGTGCGCAGCAGCCGGCCGTCGGGGGTGAGGTGGACGGCGAGCAGCAGGTCGGCGGCGCGTTCGGCGGCCTCGACGAGGTCGGGGCGCTCCAGGAGGGCGCCGGTCTCGGCGAGGGCGGCGATGGCGAGGCCGTTCCAGGCGGCGACGACCTTGTCGTCGCGGGCGGGGGCGGGCCGCCGGGTGCGGGCCTCGAACAGCCGGGCGCGGATGGTCTCGTACTCGGCGAAGTCCTCGGGATCGACGAGGAGTTGGAGGACGGAAGCGCCGTGTTCGAAGGTGCCGCCGGCGGTGACGGTGAACAGCCGGGCGGCGGTGGCCGCGTCGGCGGGGCCGAGCAGGTCGACCAACTGGCCTGGCTCCCACACGTAGTAGGCGCCTTCGGTGGACTTCCCGGTCTCCTCGTCGAGGCTGTCGGCGTCCAGCGCGGACGCGAACGCGCCTTCGGGGGTGCGCAGTTCGCGCAGCAGGAAGTCGGCGGTGGTCAGCGCGGTCCGGCGGGCCAGCGGGGAGCCGGTGGCCCGCCACAGGTGCAGGTAGGCGCGCAGCAGCAGGGCGTTGTCGTACAGCATCTTCTCGAAGTGCGGCACGACCCAGTCGGCGTCGACCGCGTACCGGGCGAAGCCGCCGCCGAGTTGGTCGTGGATGCCGCCGCGGGCCATCGCCTCGCCGGTGCGGACGGCCATCTCCAGGGCCGCCTCGGAGCCGGTGCGGGCGTGGTGGCGCAGCAGGAACTCGACGACCATGGCCGGCGGGAACTTGGGCGCGCCCCCGAAGCCGCCGTGCCGGCCGTCGAACTCCCGACTGAGGGCGACCAGCGCCTGGTGCAGATCGGCGCCGGCGGGCGGGTGGTGGGCACCGGCCGAGTAGACGGCGGCACGCTCGGCGAGGTCGGCCCGGATCCGCCCGGCGACCTCCGCGACCTCCTGCCGCCGGCCCCGCCAGGCGGCGTCGACGCCTTCCAGCACCTGCCGGAAGGACGGCATCCCGTGCCGGGGCTCGGGCGGGAAGTAGGTGCCGAAGTAGAACGGCTCCTTGTCGGGCGTGAGGAACACCGTCATCGGCCAGCCGCCCTGCCCGGTGGCGGCCTGCACGGCCTCCATGTAGACGGCGTCGACGTCGGGCCGCTCCTCCCGGTCCACCTTGACGGCGACGAACCGCTCGTTCAGGTACCCGGCGACCCCGGCATCCTCGAAGCTCTCGTGGGCCATCACATGACACCAGTTGATTTGTCGTCAGAAGCGGTAACCAATGGCAGGATGCGTACCCTACCGAGAGGAGGATGGGTACGTCCCGCCTTGCTGCTTCTGACATCGCCTCCTCTCCCCACTCCCACCAGTCCACAGGATTGGTGGCGTGCTGCTGGAGATACGGCGACTGGGCGTGCACCAGTCGATTCACCATGGGAGCAGTATCCCAGACCCCTGGCCCACCGCTCGGATCGTTCTGCCAACACGCCGAGACGCCAACATCCAAAGCCGTCGACACACCTTCAGGGCACAGGACGCAGGTTGCGCCACTGGTGTCCCACCGCTCACGAGGACGGCGTGTCGGCAACGGGTGAAATGAGGTTCTGGGTCACTTTCCGTGCTGGGCTGACGGAGCGTCACCGAAACCGCGATCATGAACGGTTGTGGCTGACGATCTCCTCCAAGACCTCTGGCTTCACCGGACTACTGACGTCGCGGTGAACTCCCTGACCATCCGCGCCGACCGCGTGACCGTTCACGCCACCGTGACCGGCGACGAGGCGGGCTGTCCGTCGTGCGGAACTGTCTCGACCCGGGTACACAGCAGCTACCTGCGGCGGGTGGACGACAGCGCGTCGGGCGGGCGTCGGGTGGTCGTCGAGTTACGGGTCCGCCGGTTCCGCTGCCCTGAACGAGCTTGCCTCCGGGGCACGTTCGTCGAGCAGGCGGCAGGGCTGACCTTCCGCCATGGGCGGCGGAGCCAGGGCCTGCAGACTGCGCTGCGGCAGCTCGCCCTGGCCCTGGCCGGCCGGGCCGGCTCCCGCCTGGCCGAGACCTTCGCGGTCCCGGTGAGCCGCTCCACGCTTCTGCGGCTGATACGCGCCCTGCCCGATCCGGCGCACTCGGTGCCGTGCGTGCTGGGCATCGACGAGTTCGCCCTGCGCAAGGGCCACGTCTACGCCACGATCCTGGTCGACATCGAGACCCGCCGCCCGGTCGATCTGCTACCCGACCGCACGGTCGCAACCGTCCGGTCCTGGCTGGCCGACCACCCGGGGGTCAAAGTCGTCTGCCGCGACCGATCGGCCTCCTATGCCGAAGCCGTACGGCTCGGTGCCCCGGACGCGATCCACGTCGCCGACCGATTCCACCTGTGGCAGAACCTCGCCGACGCGGTGGAGAAGACCGTGCTCCAGCACCGTGCCCTGCTGCCCGAACCAGCCCCTGCGGCCGAGTCGGTCCCGGCTGTCGCCTTGGCGCCCGTCAGCTCCGAGCCCCGCCGGACCGGCCGACTGTCCGACCGGGTCCGCGAACAGCACGCCGCCGTCCACGCACTCATGGAGGACGGGTTCAGCCTGCGCGTCATCGCCCGCAGACTGGACCTGGCTCGCGGCACAGTTCGCCGACTGGCCCGCGCGAAGGACCCCGACGAACTGCTCGTCGGCCGCTGGACGGGACGCACCAGCATCCTCGACCCCTACAAGCCCTACATCGACCAGCGTTTCGCTGAGGGTCACACGATCGCCCGGCGCCTGATCGAGGAGATCCGGCAGCGCGGATTCCCCGGGCAGGAACAGATCGTCCGCGAGTACGTCCGCCGGCTTCGAGCAGCGTTCCCGCACCAGGACCCGCCACGCCGAAAGCCCTCCGTCAGGGACGTGACCAGCTGGATCACCCGCCGCCCCGAACGCCTCCGCAGCGAAGAGGCCGAGCAGCTCAAGGAGCTTCTCGCCCGAGTCCCGGCGCTGGCCACCACCGCCGAGCAGGTCAGGGCCTTCGCCGAGCTGATGAACGACCGCCGCGGAAGCGAGCTCAAGGACTGGATCACACGCGTCCAGCAGGACCATGTCCCGGCCCTTCGCAGCTTCGCCAACGGTCTCCTGCAGGACCTCGATGCGGTCGTCGCCGGCCTGACCCTGCCCTACAGCTCCGGCGCGGTCGAGGGCCACAATAACAAGATCAAAATGCTGAAGCGGCAGATGTTCGGCCGAGCCAACTTCGATCTCCTACCCCTCTCTGTCAGCCTTGGGTGAGACATCCCGCTTTGTCGGGTTAGCCTGAGAGGGCCCGAGTAGGAGTTCCACCCCTGATGACCAGCACCAATC
>NZ_JBHVWW010000032.1:50859-92486 GCF_042882025.1 Kitasatospora sp. NPDC058243 | reverse complement strand
GGTTGGGCGGCAAACCACCTCCGACGGGACAGTAGGCCGCTCCGGGGCGGACCGGCGGGGAGCTGCCCGCTTCGCCACCCCGCCCCGCCTTGTTTTTGGGTTGCGGCCCCCCACAGCCGGTCAGGCCCGGCCGATCGGTCAGGCCCGGCCACTCAGACCCGGCCGATCGGTCAGGCCGGGCCCGAGGAGCCGCCGGAGGCCCCGGCGGCGGCCTCGGGCTGCTGCTGGGTCGAGCAGTGGATGCCGCCACCGCCGGCCGCGATGGCGTTGATGCTCACCGGGACGATCTCGCGGCCGGGGTGGAGGTCGGCCAGCACGCCCGCCGCCCGGTCGTCGGAGGCCTTGTCCCCGAACTGGGGCATGATCACGGCCCCGTTGACGACGTAGTAGTTGAGGTAGGTGGCCAGGAAATCCTTGCCCCGGTCCGGCTGCCCGGTGAGGTCGGGTTCGGCGAGTTCCACGATCCGCGGCTTGCGGCCCTTGGCGTCGGTGGTGGAGCCGAGCACCTGCAAGGCCTGGTCGGAGGCGCGGGACCAGATGTCCGGCGGGGTGTCCGGGCCGGGGCGGTGGATGACGACCACGCCCGGCTCCGCGAACCGGGCCAGGGCGTCGATGTGGCAGTCGGTGATGTCCTGCCCGGCCACGCCGGCGAACCAGATGACCTTCTGGACGCCGAACAGCTCCTTCAGGGCCCCCTCGATCTGGTCGCGGCTCGTGCCCGGGTTGCGGTTCGCGTTGACCCACGAGCTCTCGGTGGCCATCAGGGTGCCCTCGCCGTCGACCTCGATCGCGCCGCCCTCGCCGGTGATCGGCGCCTGGATGCGCCGGATCCTGTAGTGGTCGAGGAGGTACCGGGCGACCTTGGCGTCGTTGTCGTGGGTCTGTTTGCCGCCCCAGCCGTTGAAGTTGAGGTCGACGCCGGCCAGTCCTGCCGGGCCGGTGACGAAGGTCGGGCCGGTGTCGCGGGCCCACAGGTCGTCCACCGCCAGGTCGAGGACCTCGACGCTGGAGCCGCACAGCTGCCGGGCCGCGGCGCTCTGGTCCGGGCGGGCCATCAGCACCACGGGTTCGAACCGGGCGACAGCCTGCGCGACGTGCGCGATGTCCTGGCGGACGGCGGGCAGTTGGTCGCCCCACACCGAATCGAGGGCCGGCCAGGCCATGAACGTCCTGGTGTGGGGGCGCCACTCGGCCGGCATGGCGTACGACGCGGCGGCGCTCGCGGCTCCGCCCGTGCCCGTGCCGGCGGCCGTGGTCGGCTCGTCCTTCGGGGACGAGGCCCCCGACGAACCGCAGCCTTCCACCATCGCGACCACGGCCGCGGCCGCCCCGGAGCGCAGCACGGCCCGGCGGGACAGGGCGGGTTCTCTCATGGCAGGTCCCCTCGTCGACACGGATTC
The DNA here is from genome assembly GCF_042882025.1 of Kitasatospora sp. NPDC058243. Classification (NCBI taxonomy): domain Bacteria; kingdom Bacillati; phylum Actinomycetota; class Actinomycetes; order Kitasatosporales; family Streptomycetaceae; genus Kitasatospora; species Kitasatospora sp. NPDC058243. The sequence continues at coordinate 91,086 of NZ_JBHVWW010000032.1, read as the reverse complement.
CACCCCGAAGCGGGCGATATCCGACAGTAGGGGTGGCCGGCGGGTCCGTCGGCGAGCCCGCGCGGCGCCGATCGGGCGAATCGGGCGATCCGCCGGGCCGGGAGGGCGGGGTGGGCGCCTCCCGATCTGGACTGAAAGTTCAGTCAATATTTCGAGTACAGTGGACCACCATGCCAGACCGTCGAACAGAAATACTGAGAGCGGCCACGAGACTCATCGCGCGACGCGGCGTACGCGGACTGCGGGTGGGGGAACTGGCCGCCGAGGCCGGGGTGTCGACCTCGCTCATCTACTACCACTTCACCGACCGCGCCGGGATCCTCCGCGAGACCCTGGAGTTCATCGGCGAACGGGCCGACCGCTACACCGCCGAACCGGAGCCCGGGGCGCCCACGGACGACCCCTGGAGCGAACTGGCCCAGGCCCTGCTGCTGGAACTCCAGGACTCCACCGAGGTCCGCGAGAACAGCACCGCCTGGGGCGAGTTGCGGGCGAGCGCGGTCTTCGAGTCCCGCCTCCGCGAGGACCTGGCCAGGGCCACCCACACCTGGGTGCACGAGATCGCCGGCCTGCTCGGCCGCGCCCACCCGTTCGGCACCGCGCCCGCGCACGCCGCCTCCGCCGAACGCCTCACCGCGCTCCTGGAAGGCCTCAGCATCCGCTGGCTGAGCGGCTCCCTGTCGCTCGACCGCGCGCGCAGCCTGCTCGGCGAGGCGATCGGCACGGAGATCGCGGGCTGGCGCGCCTAGGGCGCGTCTTCAGGATCTGCTGGGCCCGGTCGACCGGACAGGCCCTAAGGCAGCGGTTCCTGCATCGTGGAGCAGTGGATGCCGCCGCCCCCGGCCATCAGGCGGTCGACGTCGAGCTGGACGACCTCGCGCCCGGGGAAGGCCTCGGCGAGGGTGCGCCGGGCGGCCTCGTCCTTGTACACGTCGCCGAACTGGGCGGCGATCACGCCCCCGTTGACGACGTGGAAGTTCAGGTACGAGTCGACGAACTTCGAGTCGCGCGACCGGACGGTGTCGGGGCCGTCCACCCGGATCACCTGGAGCCGGCGGCCCCTGGCGTCGGTGGCCCGGGAGAGGATGTCGAACTGCTCCCGGGCGTCCCGGGCCCAGACGTCGTGGCGGTCCGCCGGGGGCAGTTGCACCAGGACGACGCCCGGCCGGACGAACCGGGAGGTGACGTCGATGTGGTCGTCGGTGATGTCCTGGCCCTTGATCCCGGGGACCCAGATCATCTTGTCCGCGCCGTACACCTCCAGGACGGCCTCCTCGATCTCGTCCCGGCTCATGCCCCGGTTGCGGTTCTTGTTGACCAGGCTGCTCTCGGTGGCCATCAGGGTGCCGTCGCCGTCGGTCTCGACCGAGCCGCCCTCGCCGACGAACTCCGCGTAGGAGAAGGGGAGTCGGAGCATCTCGGCGATGCCGCGCGCGACCTCGGCGTCGTCCCGGTGGGTCTGCTTGCCGCCCCAGCCGTTGAAGTTGAGGCCGACGGCGTCGAGCCGGCCGTAGCCGTCGCGCCGGAACACCGGGGCGGTGTCCCGCATCCAGAGGTCGTCGGTGGGGACGGCGTCCGTCACGGTGACGGCGGGTCCGCACAGGGACTGGGCCTCCCGGACGCTGTAGTCGTCCGGGGCGCACATGACCACCGGCTCGAAGCGGGCGATGGTCCGGGCGATGAGCGCGATGTCCTGCTGGACACCCGCCAGCTGCCGGCCCCAGACGGACTTGCGGGACGGCCAGGACATCCAGGTGCGGGCGTGCGGGACGTCGTCGCGGTCCACCCACCACTGCGGGAGCCCGGCCTCGCCGGCGTACGGCAGCCCGTGCTCCGCCTGGTGCGGGGGCGGGGTCGGGGCCCCGAAGAGGCGGTCGAACAGGGAGCGGTTGTCACCGTGGGTGCTGCTCATGACGGATCTCCAAATCAAGTATTGCCCACCGAGTGACCGGTGGCCCCGCAGCCGCAACTCTGACATTGACTGAATTTTCAGTCAAGCTCCAGATCATGGAACTGCCCGGCCGACCCCGACACGGGAAAAGGGCCCCGGGCCGCCTCGCCCGGGGCCGGAACGCGACGCGCGCTACCCGCGCAGTCGCTCCACTTCGGCCTCGATCGCGCCGGCCATCAGCTCGCGCGCGTGCGCCACCGGCAGGCTGCCGCTGAGCCAACGGACACTCAGCCCCTCCAGCAGCGCGGTCAGCCGCTCGGCCGAGGCCGCCAGGGCGGCGGCCCCGTTCATCGGCCGCACCTGCCCGAGCAGCTCCGCGACCTCCTGGACCCAGACGAGGGTGGCCCGGGCCAGGTCCTCCCGCAGCTCGGGGTCGAACACCGCACTCGCCCGCAGCTCGCCCCAGGCCGTGCTGTTCTCCCGTACCTCGGGGGTGTCCTGGAGCTCCAGCAGCAGCGTCTGTTCCAGCTCGCCCCGGGCGTCCAGCGGCGGCGCGTCCGCCGCGCGCTCCGTCGTGTAGCGCTCGGCCCGGTCGTTGATGAACTCCAGCGTCGCGCGGAGGATCCCCGCGCGGTCCTTGAAGTGGTAGTAGATCAGCGCGGTGGACACACCCGCCTCCGCCGCCAGTTCCTCCACGCGCAGCCCGCGGACGCCGCGCCGGGCGATGACCCGCGCAGCCGCTTCCATGATCAAGGTTCGACGGTCAGCCACAAGGAACCACCTTACCCGGAGGGGGCACCGGCCGATCGGAGGACCCTGTTCCTGACTGAAATCCCAGTCGGGGTACGATCCGGTGCGCTTCACGACGCCGGCGTCCGCCCGGGCCCCGGCCCGACCGCCCGCCGCGCCCGCGCCTTGCCCCGTCCTGCCTTGCCCCGTCCTGCCTTGCCTTGCCCCGCTCCGCCACTCCCCCGTCCCACCCGCACGACCCGCTGGGAGCCAGCATGACCGCAGAGCCCTTCGGCGCCCCGTCGCCCACGGCGTTCCAGGCGCTGTCCCCGGACGACCCCCGCGAGGTCGGCGGCTACCGCCTCTGCGCGCGGCTCGGCGCGGGCGGCATGGGCCTCGTCTACCTGGCCTACACCCCCGGCGGGCGGCCGGTCGCGCTCAAGGTCGTCCGGCCCGAACTCGCCGAGGACCCCGAGTTCCGGCACCGCTTCGCCCAGGAGGTCGCCAGCGCCCGGCGCATCCACGGCCTCTACACCGCCCAGGTGGTCGACGCGGGCACCGACGCCGCCACTCCCTGGCTGGCCACCACCTTCGTGCCCGGCCCCTCCCTCCAGCAGGTCGTCCACCACTACGGACCGCTGCCCGAACGGACCGTCCTGCTGCTCCTCGCCGGCATCGCCGAGGCCCTCCAGGCGATCCACGCGGCGGGCGTCGTCCACCGCGACCTCAAGCCCGGCAACGTCCTCGTCGCCGCCGACGGCCCCCGCGTCATCGACTTCGGCATCGCCCGGGCCGCCGACGCCAGCCCGCTCACCGGCATCGGCCTGCGGATCGGCTCGCCCGGCTTCATGGCCCCCGAACAGGCCCTCGGCCTGTCCGCCGCCCCGGCCACCGACGTCTTCGCGCTGGGTGCCCTGATCGCCTACGTCGGCTCCGGCACTCCCCCCTTCGGCGACGGGCCCGAGCCCGCCTCGCTGTACCGGGCGGTGCACGAGGAGCCCGACCTCTCCCACCTGCCGCCCGGACTGCACGAACTGGTCCGGCACTGCCTGGCCAAGCGCCCCGAGGACCGGCCGGGCACCGCCCAGCTGATCGAGGCCGCCCGCCGGCACCCCGCCACCGGCGGCGAACTCCGCTTCTCCGACGACTGGCTGCCCCAGCAGGTCAGCAGCGCGATCCGCCGCCACAGCGACCTGCCGACCACGCCCGCCACACCCGCCCCGCCCGCCACCGTCCTCTCCCCGGCCCGGGCCGCGGCCGACGCCCCGACCAGGCTCGGCCTCCCCGCCCCGTCGCCCACCCGGCTGCAACCGGCCCCCGACAGACCCGAGCCCGCCGCCCCCGCCCGCCGGCACACCCGCACCCGCACTGTGCTCCTGACCACCGCCGCCCTCCTCGTCGGCGCCGCGGCCGCGTTCGTCCTGCTCGATCCCGAGTACCTCGACGACCTCGACGACCAGAACGTCGCCGCCGGCCTCGCCCCGTCCGCCGGCGCCGCCACCGCCCCGTCCGCCACCGCCCCGGCCACCACCGCCGCCACGACGGCCCCCGGGTACACCGCCGTCCACACCAACCTCGAACTCACCTCCCCCGACCCCAGCTACGAGTTCGACCTCAAGGCCGGGAAGGTCACCGCCCAGGACGCCTCCACCTGGTACCTGGGCCGCCACGCCGGCGAGTTCTACATCCCCGAGGACAGCGACGCCTACGTCGCGCCGACCGGCCGGCTCACCCTCCCCGACTGCGTCAAGGGCGTCGAGACCCAACCGGTCTCCACCCTGCCCTTCAACGCCCTGCGCACCGACCGCAGCTTCTGCGTCCGCGCCCAGGGCGGCCAGGACATCGCCATCGTCCGCATCCTCGCCACGGCCGCCGACGACGGCCCGGTCCGGATCTCGCTCACCTCCTACCACCGCTCCGCCTGACGCGGCGCCACCCCGGACGGACGGCCCCGTTCCGCGCGCAGGCGTGACCGGACGGGGCCCGGCCACCGGCCCGGCGGCACTGTCGGTGACGGCTGGTACGGTCCGCCCATGATGAAGCGCGTACCGTTCACCGGTGCTGAGAAGGACAGTCTGCACGTCGCCCTCGACCGGCACCGCGACGCGGTGCTGTGGAAGCTCGACGGCCTGGACGACGAGCAGCTGCGGCGGCCGATGACCCCGTCGGGGACGAACCTGCTGGGCCTGGTCAAGCACCTGGGGGGTGCCGAGCTGGGCTGGTTCTGCGAGGCGTTCGGCCGCGAGACGGGGCCCCTGCCCTTCGACCTGGAGGCCGACGAGACCTCCGACATGAGGGTGGAGCCGCACGAGTCCACCGAGGACGTCCTGGCGTTCTACGCCCGCGCCCGCGCCGCCGCCGACCAGGTGATCGGCGAACTCGACCTCGACGATCTGGGCAAGGCCTGGTTCGGCGACGCCGTCTCGCTGCGCTGGGTGCTCATCCACATGGTGACGGAGACCACGCGGCACGCGGGCCACGTGGACATCCTGCGCGAACTCCTCGACGGCGCGGCCGGCGACCACAACCGGGGCTGAGCCGGGCAGGGGCCGCACCTGCGCCATCCCGCGTCATCCCGCGCCATCTCCGGTGAACGCCTGACGTGCCCGCCCGGCGCCTTCACACTGGTGGTGAAAGACGCAGGCCGACCTGCGACCGCGAAACCCCGAAGGTGCACATGAGTGAGCGATTCGCCGCGTTGGACGACCTGGCCGAGCGGTGGGGCCTGAGCGGCCTGGAACTCGTCGGCAAGGGCCTGGAGTTCTCCGTGTTCCGGGCGCAGGCGCGGGACGGCCAGCCCGTCGCGGTGCGGCTCGCACGCCAGCGGTTCGAGTCGAACGCCAACGACCCCCACGTGGACACTCGGACCCTGCTCCGGCAGGAGTACGTCATCGCGAAGCACCTGGCCGCCCACGGCCTGCCGGTCGCGCAGCCGAGGGAGCTCGTCCTGGCGGACGACCCGGCCGCCCCCGACGTGCTGCTGTCCGCCTACGTCCCCGACGACGGCTCGGACCTCGACTCCTTCGAGCTGGGTCACCTCCTCGCGCGGCTCCACCGGGTGCCGCCGCCGCAGCTGAGGCCCGTCGCGGCGGAGGGAACCGGCACGGCGGCGGCGATCGCCGCACGCATCGGGCGCCGCTGGGCCGAGATCGGCCGCCGCGTCGACGACTGGCCCGAGCCGCCGGCCGCTTCCCTGGTCGCCGGCCACCTCACCGGCTGCACCGAGGACAGCCTGCTGCACCTCGACGTGCGCAGCGACAACATCCGCCGCCACCAGGGGCGGGCGGTCGCCCTGCTGGACTGGTCGAACGCCCTGCTCGGGCCCCCGGCCGTGGAGTTCGGCCGGCTCGTCGAGTACGCCCGGTACCCGGAGAACGGCCTCGACCCGGCGGCGGTCCGCAGCGGGTACGCGAGGACGGCGACCGCCCCGGCCGACGACGATCCGTGCCTGGTCGTGGGCCGGCTGGACGCCGCGCTGATGCTGGCGCTCGTCTTCCTCTCCGAGGCGCCCGACGCCGGCCGGGGCCCGGCGGCGGCCGACCACGCCCGCGAGCTCGCGCTCAGGATGGGCGCGAGCCACGCGTGAGGAAGCCCGGGAGCAGGGCTCTCAGGGCCGGCCGAGGACGCGGTCGACGGCGATCTCGATGACCACCCGGTCCGGGTTCGCCCGGGGTTCGCGGTAGCGCTCGGTGTAGCGCCGCTCGGCGTCGGCGACCTGCTCCGGCTCGTCCCGGAGGACGGCCACGCCCTCCAGGGTCGACCAGCGGGCCCGGTCCACCTGGCAGACCGCGACCCGCAGGCCCTGCGGGCCGGCCGCCGCCACGTTGCGCGCCTTGCGGCTGGTGCGGCTGGTGATCACCCGGGCCGTCCCGGTCTCCGGCTGGTACGTCACGCCGACCGGCACCACGTGCGGCGAGCCGTCCGGGCGAGCGGTGGTCAGGGTGGCGATGTGACGCTCGCGCCAGAAGGCGAGGAAGGCGTCGTCGAGGTCGCGGGGATCATGGGCCATGATCGCGATGCTACGGCCCCCGGAGCACGCGGCGTGCTCCGGGGGCCGTTCGCGGTCAGTGCCCGCGGGCGATCCAGTCCGGCAGGGCCGGGGCCTCGGCGCCGATGGTGGTCGGGTCGCCGTGGCCGGTGCGGACCACCGTCTCGGCCGGGAGCGACAGCAGCCGCTCGCGGATCGAGTCGATGATCGTCGGGAAGTGCGAGAACGACCGGCCGGTCGCGCCCGGGCCCCCGTGGAACAGGGTGTCGCCGGTGAAGACGGTGCCGAGCTCCGGCGCGTACAGGCAGACCGCGCCCGGGGCGTGGCCCGGGGTGTGCAGGACGGTCAGCTCGGTGCCGGCGACCTCGATCCGCTGCCCGTCGGCGAGTTCGCCGTCCGGGAGGCGCTCGGGGTGGGTGAGCTTCCACAGCGGCAGGTCGTCCGGGTGCAGCAGGATCGGCGCGCCGGTGCGGGCCGCGAGGGCCGGGGCGGCGTCGATGTGGTCGTTGTGCGCGTGGGTGGAGACGATCGCCAGCAGCCTGCGCCCGCCGAGCGCGGCCTCGATCGCGTCGGCGTCGTGCGCGGCGTCGATCACCACCGCCTGCTCGTCGTCGCCGACGATCCAGACGTTGTTCTCCACCTCCCAGCTGCCGCCGTCGAGTTCGAAGGTCCCGGCCGTCACCAGCCGGTCGATCCGCGCGTTCACAGGACCACGACCGAACGGAGCACGTCGCCCTGGTGCATGCGCTCGAACGCCTGCTCCACCGCGTCGAGTTCGATGGTCTCGGTGACGAACGCCCCGAGGTCCAGGCGGCCCTGGAGGTGGAGGTCGATCAGCATCGGGAAGTCCCGCGAGGGCAGGCAGTCGCCGTACCAGGAGGACTTCAGCGCGCCGCCGCGGCCGAACACGTCGAGCAGCGGCAGCTCCAGCGTCATCTCCGGCGTGGGCACGCCGACCAGGACGACGGTGCCGGCCAGGTCGCGGGCGTAGAAGGCCTGCTTGTACGTCTCCGGGCGGCCGACCGCCTCGACCACCACGTCCGCGCCGTTGCCGCCGGTCAGCTCCCGGATCGCCTCGACCGGGTCGGTGCTGCGGGAGTTGACGGTGTGGGTGGCGCCGAGCCTGCGGGCCGTCTCCAGCTTGCGGTCGTCGATGTCGACGGCGATGATCTTCGACGCGCCCGCCAGCCGCGAGCCCATCACGGCCGCGCCGCCGACGCCACCGCAGCCGATCACCGCGACCGAGTCGCCGCGGCCGACGCCCCCGGTGTTGATGGCGGCGCCGATGCCCGCCATCACACCGCAGCCCAGCAGGCCGGCGACGGCCGGCGAGACCGCCGGGTCGACCTTGGTGCACTGGCCGGCCGCGACGAGGGTCTTCTCGGCGAACGCGCCGATCCCCAGCGCCGGGGACAGCTCGGTGCCGTCCAGCAGCGTCATCTTCTGCTCGGCGTTGTGGGTGTTGAAGCAGTACTGCGCGCGGCCGCGCCGGCAGGCGCGACACTGGCCGCACACCGCACGCCAGTTGAGGACGACGAAGTCGCCCGGCTCGACCTCGGTGACGCCCTCGCCGACCGACTCGACGACGCCCGCCGCCTCGTGCCCGAGCAGGAACGGGAACTCGTCGTTGATGCCGCCCTCGCGGTAGTGGAGGTCGGTGTGGCAGACCCCGCAGGCCTGGATTTTGACCACCGCCTCGCCCGGCCCCGGGTCCGGCACCACGATCGTGGTCACCTCCACGGGCGCGCCCTTGGCGCGCGCGATGACTGCCTTGACCTGCTGGGCCATCCGATTCCACCTCCGTCGGCCGATGCGGCTCTGCACCGGCGTGACCTGCGACAAACGACTGCCCACGAAGCGTAGCGCCCGTAGCGACGGGCGCCGACGGGGCGGGCCCGGTGATCCGGCTCACCGCACCGGCCGCAAAGGCGTCATATGCCGTCGAGATATCCGCCGGACCCCCCGGCGCGGCCCGCAGGGCAGGGCGCGCGGGCGGCGCCGAGCGCCCGTCAGCGTGCCTCGAAGTGCCCGGAAAGGAGCGCCGTTGGCTGGAAGTGCCGCTGACGCGCGCACCGCCGCCCACGTACGGTCGTAGCAGAAGCGGTCCACGCGACCACGCTCAGCACATCCGCCCCACCCGACGGTGCGCCACCGCGCGCCGTCCGCGCCGAGGCGTACCGACCGTACGCCGTCGCACGATTCGCGCCATCCCCCGTTCCGGTCCGCGTTCGCCTTCGCTTCCGCCTTCGATCCGCCGTTCGTCCCACCTGATCCGCCGTTCGTCCCGATCTGCCGTCCCACCCGATCCGCCGTTCGTCCCGGTCCGCCGTCCCACCCGATCCGCCGTTCGTCCCGGTCCGCCGAACCCGGCCCGGGCCGAGCCGCCCGCCGGCCCGCCCCACCCGTCCCCGCACCATCCCGGTTCCACCCCCCGTCGGGCCGTCACGTACGGCCCCCCGCCCTGGAGTCTGGAGTACGGATGTCCGCCGAGAACAGTGCGACCGGTGCCGGAACCGGCACCGTCCCGCTCATCCCGATGCACTGCCTGCGCCGCCTGGAGCCCGGCCCGCCCCGGCTCGCCGCGCTGCCGACCGGCACGCCCGTCTGGCTGGTCAGCCGCCACGCGGACGTGCGGCAGGTGCTGACCGACCCGCGCCTGGGCCGCGCCCCGCTGTACGCGCCGGACGCGCCGCCGATCGCCGTCATCCCGAACATCCTCGACAGCCCGCAGGGCCTGCTGAACATCGACGGCACCGAGCACCAGCGGCTGCGCCGCACCGTGCAGCGGGCCTTCACGCCGCGCGCCATCGCCCGCTGGCGGCCCTGGGTCGCCTCGGTGGTCGAGGCCCTGATCGACGAGATGATCGACCACGGCTCCCCCGCCGACATCGTGGCCGGCTACAGCCGCAAGCTGCCGGTCCAGGTGATCACCCGGCTGATGGGGCTCGACAACCTGGACGGCAAGAAGCTCTCGCACTGGAGCGACCACGCGCTCTCGGCCACCGCCTACACGGCCGAGGAGATCGCCACCGCCATGGCCGAGTTCACCGGCTTCGGCGCCGCGGTGATCGCCGAACGCCGCGCCGACCCCGGCGAGGACCTGGTCAGCAGCCTGCTGGCGGCCGCGGCCGAGGACGGTTCGATCGCCGAGGAGCAGTTGGTCACGCTGGTCATCGGCCTCGTCGTGGCCGGCCACGAGACCACCATGACCAGCCTCGGCAACGCGCTGGTCTACCTGCTCACCGAGGACCGCGAGGCCTGGCAGCGGCTCGCCTCCGACGAGGCCAGCGCGACCGCCGCGACCGAGCAGATCCTGCGCGCCGTCCCGCTCGGCGACGGCCAGCACCTGCCCGGCCTGCTGCGCCGCACCATCGAGGACGTCGAGATCGGCGGGGTGGTCATCCCGGCGGGCAGCGTCGTCGCCGCCGACACCGTCGCCGCCAACCAGGACCCGACGGTCTTCACCGGGGACCTGCTCACCGAGCTGTTCTCCCCGCTGGCCGCGCCGATGCTGACCTTCGGCGCCGGGCCGCACCACTGCCTGGGCGCCTGGCTGGCCCGGATGGAGCTCGAACTCGCCCTGCACCGCCTGGCCCGCCGGCTGCCCTCGCTGCGCCTGACCGGGCCGGTCGAGGAGATCGACTGGCGGCGGGGCCTGCTCACCCGCAGCCCCGAGGCCCTCCAGGTCGCCTGGTGACGGCCACGCCGGGGACGGGTGCCGACGCGGTGGTGGTCCGGGTCGACCGGGACCGCTGCATCGGCTCCGGGATGTGCGCCCTGAGCGCCCCCGGCTCGCTGGCGCTCGGCGCCGACGGGCTGGCCGAGCCGGTGGCCGACTACGCGGCCGACGGCGCCGAGCTGACGGAGGCACTGGCCGACGCGGTCGACTTCTGCCCGGTCGAGGCGCTGACCCTCTACTCGGCCGCGGGCGGCTACCGGATCGCCCCGGCGGAGTGACCGCGCCCCGGCGCCGCCTGCCGCACCACGGCGGGCGGCGCCGGGGGCGTTCCCGGATCGATGAGCCGGGCTAATCGACGGATGAGCTCATCGATCTTGTTCCGTCCTCGGCGCGGCTGATGGGCTGGCCCCATGACCGACGCCGACACCCTCGCGCCCCCGGCCGCCCCCGGCAGCCCGCCCCGCTGGGCACCGATCACCGCCGTGGCTCTCGCCACCTTCACCGTGGTCTCCGCCGAGATGATGCCCGTGGGGCTGCTGACCCCCGTCTCGAAGACCCTCGGCGTCTCCGACGGCGTCACCGGGCTCTCCCTGACCATCACCGGGCTCCTCGCCGCCGTCCTGTCCCCGTTCGTTCCCGCCCTCATCGGGCTCCGGGACCGCAAGCACGTGCTGATCGCCTTCATGCTGCTGCTGTCGCTGGCCAACGCGCTCACCGCGCTCGCCCCCAGCTACCCCGTGCTGGCCGCCGCCCGCGTCCTGCTCGGCCTCGCGATGGGCGTCGTGTGGGGCATCACCGCGGGGTTGGGCCCACGCCTCGCCGACGGGCCGCGGGTCGCGATCGCCACCACGCTGATCTTCTCCGGCGTCTCCATCGCCTCGGTGCTCGGCGTCCCCCTCGGCACCTACCTCGCGGCGCTGCTCGGCTGGCGCTCCGCGTTCTGGGCCCTCGCCCTGCTCGGCGCGGTGTCCGCCGCCGTCCTCGCCCGCACGCTCCCCGCCCTCCCCGTCCACGAGCGCGGCCGGCTCGACCGGATCGCGGACGCGCTGCGCAGCCGGGGCGTCGCCGCCGGACTCGCCGTCACGGCGCTGGTCGTGCTCGGCCACTTCACCGGCTACACGTACGTACGGCCGGTGCTCGAAATCGACGCAGGCCTGAGCAGCGGCGTCATCGCCGCCTGCCTGCTGGTCTACGGACTGGCCGGCGTCGCCGGGAACTTCACCCTCGGCCCACTGGCCGGCCGGCACCCCAAGGCGACCGTGGCCACCGCCCTCGCGGGCGTCGCACTCGCCACCGCCCTCCTGCCGTTCCTCACCGGGAACGTGGTGGCGGTGCTGATCGCGCTCGTCGTCTGGGGCGCCTCGTACGGCGGGGTCTCGATCTCCACCCAGACCTGGGTCCGGATCGCCGACCCCGCCCGGATCGAGGCCTCGGCGGCGCTGTGGGCGGGCGTGTTCAACGCGAGCATCGCGCTGGGCTCGCTCGCCGGCGGGCTGGTCATCGACCGGGCCGGGACCCACGCCGTGCTCCTCACGGCGGCGCTGATCACGGCGGCCGGACTGCTGCTCGCCGCCGTCACGCGCCCACGGCGGTGAGCGCCCGCACGAAGGCCCCGGCCAGCGGGTGCGGCCGCCGCTCGCCCTGCACCACCAGCAGCGTGGACGGCTCCAGGCCCGGCACCGGCAGATAGCGGATGTCCGGCCGCTGGACGTACGCCGTGCTCGCCTCGCACAGCAGCAGCCCCAGGCGGGTGCTGGCCACCGTCGACAGCCCCTCCTGGAGGGTGGCCGCGCCCGCCGGGTAGGCCAGCTCCCGCCCGTCCGGCGCCTGCCGCGGGGCGTTCGCCCGGCGCCAGTAGTCCGGGGCGGGCCCCCGCGGTTCGATCAGCGCCAGCCCGGCCAGCTCGTCCGCGGACACGCTCGCCGCCCCGGCCAGGCGGTGCCCGGCGGAGAGGGCGACGTACATCGGCTGCCGCGAGAACTCCAGCAGCACCCGCAGGCCGTCCTCCCGGCACGGGGACAACACGATGGCCAGGTCGATCTCGCCCCGGCCCAGGTGGGAGAACGGATCCCCCCAGGACAGTTCGACGAGCTGGGCCGCGCCCTCCGGAAGGCCCGCGATCGCCCTGGCCACCGGCTCGTACACGGCGCACTGGAACCCCAAGCGCAGCGGCCGGTCCGTCGAGGCGGCCCGGGCGCGGGCCGCCTCGAAGCCCTCCCGGAGCCGGTCGACGGCGGGCACCACCTGCTCGGCCAGCTCGCGCCCCAGCTCGGTCAACTCGACCCGTCGGCTGATCCGTTCGAACACCGGGGCGCCGACCCGGCCCTCCAGCCGCTTGATCAGCTGGGAGACCCGGCCCTGCGAGACGCCCAGGAGCTGCGCCGTCCGCCCGAAGTGCAACTGGCGCACCAGGACGGAGAAGCACTCCAGTTCCTGGAGCGGCAGCTCCGGGAGCACGGGGCCTGGCGTCGTCCGATCCACCCCGGCAGTCTAGGGCGCGTCCTCGAACCCCCGCCTGCGCGCCCTAGGTGTTCTGACCCGTGAGGTCGGGAACGCCGCAGGCCAGCGCCGCGCGCAGCTCGGCGGCCGGGTCGCCCGCGTGGTACGGGCGTTCGCTCTCCTCGATGTGGTCCAGGAACTCCTGGTAGCGCAGCGCGTAGGACAGGTGGTAGAGCGGCTCGACCAGCTCCAGCGCGCGCCACGGCCGGGATCCGGGCGCGTGCTCGCTCCAGGCCTTCAGCCAGACCTCGACGAGGTGCTGCCAGCGCTCCGGCGCGAGGTAGGCGCGCGGGCGCAGCCCGTCCAGGGCGGGGTGGCCGAGGCAGGAGTCGGCGTAGTCGACGACCACCGGACGCTCGCCGTCGGAGCGCCAGTTGCCGGGGTGGAAGTCGCCGTGCACCAGGGTCTCGGGGAGGCCGCAGGCCGCCAACTCCTCCAGCAGCGCTGGCAGTTCGGCGACCAGTCGACGGACGCCGGCCAGTTCCCCGGGCGTCAGGTCGGTCTCGCCGGGGAGCCGGTCCAGCAGCGCCTGCGCCTGGGCGAGCAGGGTGCGGGGCGTCCGGTCGCGCAGCCCGGCCGTCGCCGCGCGCCCGTCGGCGGCCAGCGCCGCCTGGGCGGCGACCAGCCGGGGCACCACCTCCTCGACGGTGTCGAGCGACGGCGACCAGCAGTCCTCGCCGGGCACGTGGTCCAGCAGCAGCCGCCCGCCCGCCGGGTCGGCGGCCAGCACCGGCGGCACGAGCCCCGGGTCGACGCTGCCGAGCAGCGCGATCACCTCGCCCTCCCGGGCGTTGAAGGCGGGCGTCGTGGTCTTCAGCCAGGCGTCGCGGCCGGTGGCCGTCGGGAGGCGGACGAGGCCCGACAGGTTCCACGTCCGGATCTGCCGCGCCGGGCCCGCGACCGGACGGCCGGCCCCGGCCAGCTCCGCCTCCGCCCAGGCCAGCGCCTCCCCCAGCCCGGCCGGCGTGGCCCAGGCCGCGCGGCGCTCGGCGGGGCCGAGCAGCGCGGCCGTCCCGGCGTCCAGCGGCCGGGCATCGACTGCCGTCGGCCGCTCCAGCGCCTCGGCGTGGTAGCACACCTGCCCGCCGTGGCCGCCGCGCCCGCCCTGCTCGCTCCGCCCCTCCACCAGCCGCAGCACCAGCACCGGCACCCCGGCGAGTTCGGCCGCCCGCGCCCCCACCCCGTCCACCGACGACCACCACCCGCCCGCCGCCTCGAACGGGCCCACGGGGCCGAAGTACTCGGCCCCGTGGGTGAGATGGACCGTGACGGTGCGTTCGTTCGCTCGCTGCATCCGGGCAGCTTCGCCCACCCGGGCCCCGTATGCGAGCGAATTTCCGGGCGCCCAGGGCCGGGACCGGGCCGGGACCGGGCCGATCGCGTTCGCGCTACGGGATCGCCACCGCCGCGCCGGACACCCGGATCCGGCTGTCCGCCGTCCGCAGTTCGACGTGGAGCACGCCCGGGCGGCCCAGGTCCTCGCCCTGGTGGAGGGTCAACACAGTCGGGGCCGCCGCCGCGCCCTGCTCCCGCAGGTAGGCGCCGAAGGCGGCCGCGGCCGCGCCGGTGGCCGGGTCCTCGACGACGCCGCCGACCGGGAAGGGGTTGCGGACGTGGAAGACGTCCCGGGCCTCGCGCCAGACGAGTTGGAGGGTCACCAGGTCGCGGGCCCGGGTGTAGGCGGCGAGGCCGTCGAAGTCGTAGTCGAGGCGGGCCAGGCGGTCGCGGGTGGCGGCGGCGAGGACGAGGTGGCGGGCGCCGGCGTAGGCGATCCGGGGCGGCAGGGCCGGGTCGAGGTCGGTGCGGGCCCAGCCGAGCAGGGCGAGGACCTCGTCGACGTCGGCGTCGGTCACGTCCTCCACCTGCGGCTCGACGCTGGTCAGGGTGGCGCGCAGGACGCCCTCCGCGTCCTGGTCGACCTGGACGGGGACTTCGCCCGCGGCCGTCGTGAAGACGTAGTGCCCGGGGCCGGTGCGGGCGGCGAGCGCGACGGCGGAGGCGACCGTGGCGTGGCCGCAGAACGGCACCTCGGTGAGCGGGCTGAAGTACCGGACTCCGTAGGCGCCTTCGGCCGCTCCCGCGGTCAGGAAGGCCGTCTCGGAGTAGCCGAGCTCGGCGGCGATGGCGAGCATCCGCTCGTCGGTCAGGCCTGCGGCGTCGAGTACGACGCCCGCCGGGTTGCCGCCCTCGGGGCGGGTGGTGAAGGCGGCGTAGCGCAGGATGCGGGGTGAGGCGTCGTCGGTCATGCCCGGACGAACGCGTTCCGCTCCCCCGCTGTTCCCGCTCACCTGTTGCCGGTTCGCCGGCCCGCCGGTCACCACGACACCGGTCACCGCAGCAACGCCTCCAGGAAGTCCGAGCCGAGCCGGGCGCTGCCCGGAAGGTCGAGCTGGTAGAGCATGTACCGCCCGCGCCGCTGGGTGATGAGCAGCCCCGCCTTGCGCAGGACGGCCAGGTGCCGGGACACCTCGGGCGCGCTGAGCTGCCAGGCGGTGGCGAGTTCGCCGGTGGTGTGCGCGCCGCGGGCCATGGTGCGGGCCAGGCGCAGCCGGACGGGGTGGGCGAGGGCTTCCAGCCGCTGCTGGACGAGGGCCGGCGAGACGGGTTCGGGGATGCCCGTCTCGGCGACGGGGTACTGGAGGACGGGACGCCAGCCGGGGGTGTACACCACCACGAGGTGGGGCCGGCCGAAGGCGGTGGGGATGAGGGTGACGCCGCCGCCGTCGGTGCCGCTGGTGGCGTTGTCCTGGAGCTTGTCGACGACGATCCGCCGCCGCCCGTCGGCGCCCTGGTCGAGGGTGACGGAGGGTGAGACCGCGGCCAGTGCCTCGGCGGGGCCGCGCCGGGCCAGCAGGTCGGCCTTGCGCCGGGCGTCGGCGGCCAGGGCGGGCAGGACGCGCTGCCAGGCGTCGGCGAAGAACGCCGACTCGCAGTCCTCCAGCATCCGCCGGACGAGGGCCCGGACGGCGGGCGGGTCGGCGAGCAGCCGGTCCGCGAAGGCGGCCTGTCGGGGGCCCCGGGCGAGCGCGAGTTCGCGGGCCCGCTCGTTGGCCACCGGGTCGGTGAGCGGGGAGGGCGTCCGGCGGGCCGGCCGGGAGGAGCCGCAGGTGGTGACGAGGGCGGCGGCGACGTACAGCTCGTCGTCCATCCGGTCGACGGCGTCGAGCTCGGCGGCCAGGGTGGCGCCGGGCAGGCCGGGGACGAGGAAGTCGGCGCGGGAGGAGCGCCAGAGGAAGTCGGCCTCCAGCAGCCGCTCGGACAGCACCGGCGGGATCGTCGCGGCGGTGCTGGACGCCCAGCCGTGCAGCGCGGGGTGGTGCGCAGGCTCGGCGAGGACGTCCAGCATCGCGGTCAGCTCGCCCAGCGGGGACGGCGTGAAGAGCAGGCGCTCGTCGGGCAGGCCGGTGATGTCGATGGTCACGCTCATGCGCCCGCCGTGCTCCTCCCGGCAGGGGCGTCCGCCCACCCGCGCCCCTTGATGATCGGTTCACTCACGACGGCGATCCTGCCACCCGCCCGGATCCGCTCCCGCGTCGATTGACGGTTAGCGTCAATCGACGTGCCCGGCGGGCCGGGCAGGGCGGACGGTACCGGCCATGAGCCTGATCCAGGAGAAGTCCGTCCATGACCACGCCGCCGCCCGCGATCACACCACCGTCCATGACCACGCCGCCGCCCGCGATCACACCACCGTCCATGACCACGCCGCCGCCCGCGACGGCCGGCCGCAGGCCCCGCCGATCGGTGCGAGCCGCCGGGGCCCGTTCACGCTGCTGCGGCTGCTGACCGCCGCGGGCGGGCCCCGGTACGCGGCCGCGCTGGTGGTGGACGCGGTGGGCTCCGGCCTGCTGCGGCCGTTCCTGCTGCTGTACGGGATCGGGGTGCTGCACCTGGGCGCGGCGGCGGCGGGGCTGGCGATGTCGGCGGGGATGGTGGCGGGCCTGCTGGTGATGCCGCTGACCGGCCGGTGGATCGACCGCGGCGCCCGGACCCTCCCGGCGGCGGCCACCTTGGCGGTGCGGGCGGCGGGCGCGCTGGCGCTGCTGGTCGCGGACGGCCTGCCGGGGTTCGTGGCGGCGTCGGTGCTGATCGGGGTGGGCAGCCAGTCCTGGCCGACCACGCACGCGGCGGTGGTCAGCACGCTGACCGAGGGCCGGCTGCGGGACGCCGCGCTGGCGGCCGGGCGGTCGCTGCGCAACGCGGGGCTGGGCGCGGGGGCGCTGCTGGCCACGCTGGTGGTGACCGGCGGGGCGGGCGCGATCCGGGTGCTGGCCGGGGCGACGGGCGCGGCCTGCCTGGCCGCCGCCGCGCTGGTGCTGTCGCTGCGGGTGCGCGCGCCACACCGGGCCGCCGACCGGGCGGTGGACGTGCGGGAGCAGGGCGAGTCGCTGCGGCGGATCAGCCTGCTGAGCCTCGCCAACCTGCCGTACGCGTTCTGCTTCGACGTGCTGGAGGTGGCGCTGCCGGCGCTGCTGGTGCTGCACCTGCACGCCTCCCCGGCGTGGTCGTCGGGAGTGTTCGTGGGCAACACCGTGCTGGTGGTCGCGCTGCAGCTGGTGCTGGTGCTGCGGCTCGCGGACCGTTCGCGGCGGGCCGTGCTGGCCGCCTCGGGGGTGACGCTGGCCCTGGCCTACCTGGGGTACTGGGCGGTCGGGTCGCTGGGCGGCACGGCGGGCGCGGCGGGCGCCGCGGCGGTCTCGGTGGTGTTCACGCTGGGCGAGATCCTCTACACCGGTGCGGGGACGGCCCTGGTGACGGCCGCCGCCCCACCACACCTGCTGGGGCGGGCGCTGGCACGCTGGGAGCTCTCCTCGGGCGTGGGCCGGGCGGCGGCGCCGGCGACGCTGATGGCGCTGCTGGCGGCCGGTCCGGGGGTGCTGTGGCCGGTGCTGGCCGGGGCGACGCTGCTGGGGGCGCTGGCGGTGCTGCGACTGGCCCCGAGGGCGTGACGCCCACGGCGCGGGTCGGATCGGGCCCGGTCCCACCCCCGCCCCTCCTCCGGATGCGGAGCGCACCCGCAAGGCCGATGCTGGCGGCGAGGCGTGCCCGGCAGGAGGAAGGACAACAGACCCATGAGTGCTCTCGACTTCGAGATCATCGACAGCCCCGACAGCTCGCTCAACAAGACCTCCGTCCTGGTCACCGGCCCGCAGGACGCCCTGCTGGTGGACGCCGGGTTCACCCGCTCCGACGGCCGCCGGCTGGTGGAGCGGATCCGCGCCGCCGGCAAGCGGCTGGCCGCGGTCTTCGTCAGCCACGGGGACCCGGACTTCTACTTCGGCGCCCAGGAGGTCCAGGACGCCTTCCCGGAGGCACGGTTCCTGGCCACCGCCTCCACCGTCGAGCACATCCAGGAGACGTTCGAGGGCAAGCTCAAGGCCTGGGCCCACCTCGGCCCCGAGCTGCCCACCCGGCTGGTCCGCCCCGAGGTGCTGCACGGGGACGAACTCGTCTTCGAGGGGCACCGGTTCGAGCTGCGCGGCGCCGACTTCCACCTGCCCGACCGGCACTACCTCTGGCAGCACCACCACCACGCCGTACTCGGCGGCGTGCTGCTCTTCGAGGGCCTGCACGTGTGGACGGCCGACACCCCCGAACAGGCCCAACGCGCCGCCTGGATCGACCTGTTGGACGGGATCGAGGCGCTCGAACCGCAGTTCGTCGCGGCCGGCCACCGCACCGCCGGCGCGGCCACCGACCTCACCTCCGTCCGCCACACCCGGGACTACCTGCGCGCCTTCGAGACCGAGATCGGCCGGGCCCCGGACGCCGCCGCCGCGAAGGAGGCGCTGGAACGGCGCTTCCCCGACCTGGGGCTGAAGATCGCCGTCGACCTCGGCACCAAGGTCGCCATGGGCGAGATGGCCTGGGGCTGAGCGACGATGATCGAGATCCCGAGGGACACCGCCTCGTTCGCCGAGTCCTCCGCCCCGGCCGACGTGGTCCGCCGCCAGTACCTGGCCTCCGCCCACGGCGACCTGGCCGCCCTGCGCGCCACGCTCGCCGACGACGTGGAGTGGACCGAGATGGCCGGCTTCCCACTGGCCGGCACCTACCGCACCCCGAAGGGCGTCACCGCCAACGTCATGGAGCGCCTGTCCGCCGCCTGGGAGAACTGGACGGCACACGACGACACCTACGTGGTCGACGGCGAGAACGTGGTGGTGCTGGCCCGCTACACGGCCGTCCACAAGATCACCGG
The DNA here is from genome assembly GCF_042882025.1 of Kitasatospora sp. NPDC058243. Taxonomy (NCBI): domain Bacteria; kingdom Bacillati; phylum Actinomycetota; class Actinomycetes; order Kitasatosporales; family Streptomycetaceae; genus Kitasatospora; species Kitasatospora sp. NPDC058243. The sequence goes on along the minus strand of NZ_JBHVWW010000032.1, from coordinate 72,098 downwards.
AAAGCCGCTCGCGGTGCGGGTCGCCCACCACTTCACGGTGCGCGGCGGCCGGATCGTCCGCTTCGAGCAGTTCGCCGACACCGCGCTGGTCCGGGAGGCGATGACCCCGTAGCGGGTTCCTTGACCGCGCCCGTACCGGTTCGCGTTCACCCGTACGGGGGAGCATGGCGCGGCGCGCCCGGCACGGCCTCGACACGCCACCCGGACGGCGGCAGGCTGGCCCCTGATTCCGGCCGGAGAGCGAGGAGTTCAGCATGGGCACGGGCACGGCGGGAACAGCGGGAACGGCGGAGGGCGGCGGGCGCGAGCGGCCGATCGTGATCGTCGGGGCGTCCCTGGGCGGCGCGAAGGCCGCCCAGGCACTGCGCGAGGCCGGGTACCGGGGCGGCATCGTCCTGATCGGCGACGAACACGAACGCCCGTACGAGCGGCCGCCGCTGTCGAAGGGGTACCTGCTCGGCAAGACGCCCCGGGAGAAGATCTACGTCCACCCGCCGCAGTGGTACGGGGAGCAGGACGTCACGCTGCGACTGGGCACGGCGGTGGCCGCGATCGACCCGGCCGGACACACCGTGACACTCACCGACGACGGCCAGATCGAGTACGCCAAACTGCTGCTCACCACCGGCTCGACCCCACGCCGGCTGCCGGTGCCGGGCGCCGACCAGGACGGCGTGCTCTACCTGCGCCGGGTCGAGGACAGCGACCGGATCAAGGCCGTGCTGCGCCCGGGCGCCCGGGTCGCGGTGATCGGCGCGGGCTGGATCGGCTTGGAGGTGGCGGCCGCGGCCCGGGAGGCCGGCGCCGAGGTGACGGTGCTGGAGGCCGCCGAACTGCCGCTGCTGCGGGTGCTGGGCCGGGAGGTGGCGCAGGTCTTCGCCGATCTGCACCGCGACCACGGCGTCCAGCTGCGGTTCGGCGTCGAGGTCACCGAACTGACCGGCTCCGGCGGCACGGTGAGCGGGGTGCGGCTGGGCGACGGCACCACGGTGCCGGCCGACGCGGTGGTGGTCGGCATCGGCATCACCCCCACGACCGGCCTGGCCGAGGCCGCCGGACTGGAGATCGACAACGGCATCAAGACCGACCAGCAGCTGCGCACTTCGGACCCGGACGTCTACGCGGCCGGCGACGTCGCCAACGCCTACCACCCGCTGTTCGACATGCACCTGCGGGTCGAACACTGGGCCAACGCCGTCAACCAGCCGCAGACCGCCGCCCGCGCGATGCTCGGGCACCCGGACGCGGTGTACGACCGAATCCCGTACTTCTTCAGCGACCAGTACGACGTTGGTATGGAATACGTCGGCTACGTCGAACCGGACGGCTACGACCAGGTGGTGTTCCGCGGCGACCCGGCCACCCGGGAGTTCATCGCCTTCTGGCTGGCCGCCGGCCGGGTCCTGGCGGGCATGAACGTCAACGTCTGGGACGTCACCGACCCGATCCGCGAACTCGTGCGCTCCGGCCGGACGGTGGACCCGAAGGCCCTGGCCGACCCGGACACCCCGCTCGGCAAGATCTGACACAGGGACGAACACCCGTCGTCCGCACGACCACGCGGATCGTCCGCCTCTGACCCCCCCCCCAACGCAACGATGCCCCTCCCCGTTTCGGGGAGGGGCATCTGAAGTCAGTCCCTCAGCACTGGGGGAGGCCGTTGCTGCCTCGCGCGTGCCACAGATCATAGTTGTCGACATATGCGCCATACACATAGTCGTTGAAGTATTGCCGACCGATAGACCCGTAGTAGTACTCGGTGTTGATGTAATACCAAACGTCGCCTTGCTGGGCGATGTCCTCACCAACCGTCCAGCAGCGGACATTCACAAAATCCCCGGGGGCAAGGTCCCGGTGGATGTCCTTGTTGGCCGTCCAGGGTGACCAGTACAGCCCCACATGGTGGGTCGTCTTCAGGGTGACCGGGTAGTCCCCGGTGCCCGCGTGGGCGGGTCCGGTCGTCAGCGCGAGCCCGCCGACGGCCAGGGCGCCGGCCACAACAGTCCGCACCACACGTTGCCTCAGGTTCCGTTTCATTCTGGTCCCCCCGTGAAGATCGGTGCCGACGCCGCTGATGCCACCAGCCTCGACGCTGAGCTTGGCAGCTTGCCCGCCATCCGACAACGGCCAGTTCCCGCCAGCCCAGACCCATTACGGCAAACGCACCTTGCTCACGTCACTCCAGGCCAGGTAAACCACCTGACCCTGAACGCAAAGAAGCCCCTCCCCCAGATCGGGGAGGGCGCCTTTCGTGTTTCAGGCCGGCTACCAGCCCACCACGGAGAATGGTTCGCCTTTCAGATACCGGCTGATCCCGGCCTCGTTGTAGGGCTGGGTGTTCTCCGGAAGATCGTTGAGTGGGTACCACCCGACACCGGCGCACTTGTGGGGTTCGGCGTTGTACGGTTCGCCGTTCCACTCGGAGGCGGCGAGGAACCAGCCGACGCGCGCCTCTCCCTCTGGGTTGCGGTAGTGCATGACATGGACAACCCGAACGGCCTCTCGGTGAACTTCCACGCCCACCTCCTCTCGGGCTTCGCGGATCGCTGCCGAGATCACGTCCTCGTCCACGTCGACCTTCCCGCTGGGGAGATTGAGCAGGCCGTCGCTGTAGCCGGTGTTGGCTCGTTCGGCCAGCAGGACGAGGCCGTTCCGTTCGAGGATGATCATGGCGTCGTTGATCGGACGTTGGGGCTGCACCAGGTCCTCCGAAGGTGTGTCGTAGGAGGACGATAGGCCACCTCAGTGGACGTTGATGCCCAGGAGGTGGAGGTGCTTGGCGATCCACTCGACGCGGGCCTGGGTGGTGAGGCCCTGCGGGAGGTCGAAGATCGGCACGTTGGTGGCCCGGATCGCCTCGTAGACGGCCGTCTCGGTGGCACTCTGAAGATCAAGCACCTTGCCACGGAACTGGTCGCCGCCGACCTCCTGGTCGTAGTGGTCGCGGCAATGGACCACGGCGGAGTACGTGATGGGCATCCAGGCCTTACAGAGAGACTCCATCGAGCGAAGGACTGCACGCACCTGCGGGTCATCCTGGTCAAGGACGATCCGGGCGTAGGCCAGGACATTGGCCGGGGTCTTGTCGGTGATCAGGAGACTGTGGTTTCGCGCCGTACGCATGGTGGTGGTGAGCTGGGCAGCGAAGGTGTCGAGTTCGACAGTGAGGTCGAATTCGCCTTTTCCGTGAAGAACGATCTCCTCCATGAAGGGGCTCACTCGCGCGGGTTCCCCCGTGGCTGCGACGTTGACGCCCTGCTCGCGGTAGTACGCCGCGAGGGCGTGGACCAGAGTGGTTTTTCCAGCCGCAGCGGTTCCCTCGACGGCTACGACCTTGCACTCGCGGATTGGCATGGTTCCCCCAACAGGTCTTGGAAGGTTCGGGATTGGAGCCAGCCCCAACCGTCGGCGTGGGCGGCGATCATGCGGTTCACGTTGAGCCCGACCTCGCCCCAACCGCCGAGGCCAGCCGCAGACACGGCAACGAGGGCGGTGGAGAGGGAGTGCCTGAGGTTAAGGACGCTGACCCGCTCACGAGCCTCGATGTCGTTCTTCTCCAGCCACCGACGGTGCAAGCTGGTCATCGAGGTACTGCGTAGTTCCGGCTGAGTGACGTCAAGGCCAAGTTCGGTGCAGACGTCGACCAGCCGCCGGGAGGTCCCGTCGAGCAGATGGCCGGCGTCGTACCGGGTGTCGATGATCCGAGGGCCTTCATCCTTGGGGGTGCGACGGGTTGACCAAGCGGCTCGGGCACTGTCGAGAGCCGGTTCAGCGTTTTCTCGGTTGGCGACCAACACGGCTAGGTCGGAACATAGTTGGTGCCCAGTGATGAGGTCGGCGTCCGCGAATGTTCGGGCGATGGTGTCGGCCGCGGAGACTACGAGTTCCCCAGTCTCACCAGCGTCCTCGACGTACATGCTGACGTACCCGAAGGAGAGTTGAGCAAGGTCAGCCACAGGGTCCGTGGTCGGGACATCAAGCACGGCAAGCGAGAAACAGAACGCCCTATTCCCGTTCTTGATCCGGTAGTTCTTGGTCCACTCGACGTCGAGCGAGGCCACCCGACACGTTCGAGAGTTCTTGCGCGGCAAGTGTCGCGGATCGAAGAGGTTGTTGACCGTGATCACGTTGCTCCTAGCGGTGCGGGCCCGGCCCTTCGCGGGCCGAGCCCACGGTATGCCCTGGATCAGTCCTGTCGTTCATCCGGAGCGAGTACCAGGGGGAACGCGTCCCAGGCAACCAGGCCAAGCGGTTTGGTCGCGTCGAACACCCCGGTCCACTCCAGCCGTTGGGCTTGGTGGCCGGCCAGGAGTGCAACGGCGAGGGCAGACATGACCCCTGCCGCACCGATGTGTTGGGTGTGCCAGTCCCGGCCCGTCGCCCGCCCGGCCGAGGACCAGAGCTCTTCGTATGCCTGCTGGAGGGCCACCGGTGACCGGTACCGCCAGAGTTCCCGGCCGAAGTCGAGGCGGTTAGCCGTGAGCGCGTTGTCGAGTTGCATGCCGGAGTCGGCAGTGTCGACCAACAAAGCCGTACCGCGTTCGCGGCGGGGCCGGTCAGCCCACGCTTCACCCACAGCGTCGATACCGGCGCGCGGAGCCGTCAGCGGGGGACGAAGGGCGTGGAGGTCATCCGGAAAGGAGTGCCACCCGATGATCTCGGCCTCGCGGCGCGCCTGGACGAGCACGCTGTCCACGAAGGCCGGTATGTCGGACCGGTCACCGTTCGGTTCCACGGCGACACTGCGATACCCGAAGTGCAGGGTATCGGCGGCGATCTCGCGGCTTGCGGTCCGGTGTACGGGGATGAACACGGCAGCGGCACCGATCGGAACGACCTCACTGCCGTCGTCGGCCCACTGAATGCTCATCCCGGTGAGGAGCCGCACCTTTCGGGCGACGGGACGCATGTCGGCCGCGTAGGGCGTCTTGGGCCATGCCAGGTTGGAGAACTCACGCAGCACTTCCGCCTCCCCCGTGGCCGATCGCGCGGATCGAGGCCCCGAGGTACTTCCGGTAGTGGTTCTCCTTGAAGCGGTATCGCTTCCAGATCTCCTGAATCGGCTCCTCCAGTACGTTGCCGATGGGCTCGAACAGGTCTTTCGAGTCGTACACCGGCCAGGCGTTGGCCTTGCCGGTGGGCTCCACCACGATCATGTGGCCTTCGTTCTCCGGCGTCCACGTGGTGAGCCGAAGCGCGGGACTCCACTGGTAGGTGGAGCGAAGTTCGCCGAGCCGGCCAAACGCCTCGCTGGCCTCGCCATCGGTGATGAACTCATTCGCGTCCAGGTTGAGGGCATTGCCCTTCCTGAGCGGCATGATCAGCTTGACCTTGCCCGCGTTGAGAACGTCGGCGATCTGCACCGTGAACGGCAGCGCCGCCAGGGTCGAGCGGTAGACGACTGCGGACAGGGAGATCGGAATACCCTCGTCCTGGAGTGCGCGAACGCCGGGCATGACCTTGTCGTAGTCCCCGCGTACCCGGTTGGTGATCCCTCGCGGACCTTCCAGGCCGATGTTCGCGAACGCGACCTTCCCCGCAATCCGCTTCGCGTGCTGGAGGCCGTGGGTGGCGTTCGTCGGTACGGCCAGGACGAAGTTATCGTCCGCAAACATGTCCACGATCTCACCGAAGTCGCGGCGCATGAGCGGTTCACCGCCGGACAGAAAGATCCGCTTGGTCCCCTTGAGGTGGTCCCTCATGGTCTCCAGCTGCGTCAGCTTCGGGTCCGGCAGCTGGAGGACTTCCGAGCAGAACGAGCAGTCGAAGTCACAGCGCTTCGTGACCTGGAGGATTGCGGACAGGGGTTCGGTGGACCGTTGGGCGAGTTCCTGGATGTCGGTTCCCGGTGCGGCCGTGAAGTGGTGGCCGCGGGCGGCGAAGGCGAGTCCGTCGCCCATCGACAGGTCGCTGCGGGGCGGTACAGCCGGCAGGCCGAGGTCAGTCATGGTCTTCCTCCCTGAACTGATCTATGAATTAAGCCGATTTGTTTCATTCACGATTGATGTCACACGTCGCCGACCGGACGGAGGCACCCGTGAGCCAGCGACGTGCTGCCCGGCCCCCACAGAGCCGGCTCCCGCCCCCGGGGTCACCGGGGGCGGGAGTTTCAGGCCCGCCCTGGTTGTCCGTCCGTGACGTGTAACGGCTCCAGGGCGGGGGTTCCGGCCGGAGGATCAGGACTCCACCGGCCGGTGATCAAGGGGGACGGCCGCTCCCCGCCAGAAGGGGGGTGACTGGCGGGGAGCGGTGTGGCTCGACGAGGGCCCGGCACCAACACGCCCTCGGAGCCGACCGGCAGGGAAGTAGGCCCGCCGGTACTCACCCGTCCGCGGCCGTCTTTCGCGGACGGGCGTTGAACCCCGTCGTCGCAGAGGATGAGCGCTCACGCTGCGACGACGGGAGCCTGTCAGTCCGGCGGGTCCGGTTCCCACCCGCACCACACGCCGGCCGGGGTGACCACCATCCACTCGCGCCCGCCGCCCGGCTCGCGCTGCGGCCGGGCGACCAGTTCGGCCTTGAGCCCCATACGAACTCGGATCGCGGCCAGCCCCTCAGGGGTACATCGAAGAGGGCGTTGCGCGGCGGCGATGCCCGCCAAGACGCCCGTTGCGGCGACCAGTTCGACGGTCACGAGAGCGGCCGGCGGTGAGGGTTGCACCCGGATCCGGGCGCGATCTCCCGGGGGTCGCACCGTCGCAGCTGGTCGGGCTTGGTCGTCCACTCCTGTCCCCCGCCGATCGGCCTCAGGAAGGCCGCCCCGCAGAGGATCTCCATGAAGACCCCCTCCTTCGGCTTGCCGTCGGCGTCACGGTGCTTCAGGTCCTGCACCACCTCGTTGCGAACGAAGTCGGGCAGCGCGGATTTCGGATCTTCGGACATGAGGGTCTCCGTAGCGCTTCGCACTTGGCGTCTCACTTGCTGTAGCCATGGTGGCGCGCCTGCACCTACGATCGGAAGCGGATCTGAAACTTGAAGCGACCACTCGGCAGGTTGGTGAAGCATGGTGAACCGCAAGGAGCTTGATCCAACGTCAGGCCCGTGGGCACCTTTCGGAGTACAACTCCGCAGGTCGCGCGAGGCAGCTGGGATGACCCAGGCCAAACTGGCAAAGCTTGTTGGGGTTGACCCCTCCTACGTCTCCTACGCTGAACTTGCCCCGCCGGATCGGACACCGCCAAGTGAAGCTTTTGCCCGCGACGTTGATCGGGTGCTTGATACGGGTGGCACCCTGCTCCTCATGTGGCTTCAAGCCAAGCACTCGGCACTGTTGGATGGCTTCCCCGAGTTCGCGACCCAGGAGCAGAACGCCGCTGAGATAAGGATCTACGAAGCGGGTATCGTGCCGGGCCTGTTCCAAATCGAGGCGTACGCGAGGGCGTTGGCGGTCGGTGATGTTCGAAGAGGCGCGATCACGCAGGAACAGGCGGACGAGCGGGTCACGTTCCTGCTCGCGAGGCAGGAGCTGGTGAGGCGAAAGCGACCCCCACTCGTACACGCAGTACTCGACGAGAGCTGCCTGCGGCGCATCATCGGAGGGCGAGATGTGATGCAGGCGCAACTTACCCACCTGGAGACGCTGTACGCCGTGAACAACGTCATCCTTCAAGTTGCGCCGTTTGCGCTGGGGGAAGACCGGCCGTTCGCCTTACCGATGGTGCTCCTTACCCTCCCGGATCAGTCCTTCCTGGGCTATTCGGAGTCTGAGGGTCGCAGCCACCTGGAACGAGATACTGAGAGGCTGTCCACCTGGAGGAAACAGTACGATCGCCTTCAGGTGGGAGCGCTGGCCGAGACAGCGACTCTCGAATGGATGCGCGCTGCTCGGAAGGGGATCGAATGTCCGACATCAACTTGCTCGCTGCCCAGTGGGTGAAGTCGAGTTTCAGCCAGCAAGGCGGCAACTGCATCGAGGTGGCTCCCGGCTTCCCCGGTGTGATGCCCGTCCGCGACTCCAAGGACCCTGAGGGACCTACCCTCATGTTCCCGGCCGATGCCTGGTCGCCCTTCGTCGCCGCCGTCCGTACCGGCGAGTTCGGAAACGTCTGACGTCGGTGTGTTGCCCTGAGACCCCGCCACCCCTTGCCGGAGTGGCGGGGTCTCTTGGCTGACCGCTACCTGACGAAGATGTTGAAAGCGCGCCCGGCTTGGGCAGCCAGAGCAAGATCTTCAACAGGCTTCCAGGGATCCGGCCAATGACTTCAGGTCAGGTCCGCTTGCGGCTCGCGATCTCGTCAGCGAGCTGCTGCACGTGGTCGGGGTCCGCGTCCCGGGCGAGGGCGACGTAGTGGTCCATGACGGCCGGCCGGTAACGCACGGGGAACGTCTCTCCCGGAGCGAGTCGGGTGAGCTCGGTGATCGTGAGGTCTTCGTCCGCGATACCGCGGAACGAGATGCCGCCGGCGGTCTCCACGTCGAGCATCAGGACCACGCGTGGATTGCTGTTGACCTCCCGCCAGTCGACGAGAACGCCGAGCGCAAGCGCCCCCGTACGCAGTTCCGCATTGCGCTTCCGTGCCTCACTGCTCAGGAACGGGTTCGGGGCGACGCCCGGGAAGTCGGGCCCGACACCGAGCGATTCCCGACTCAGGTCGGGCCTGAGCTGCGCCATCAGATCGTTGAGCTTCTTCCGCGAACCGAACATCCTGGCCCCTCCCTCACACCGGTGCCGGACTCTCGGCCTGGCGCTTCGCCTTCACCGCGATCGTACGTCGCGGCCATTCCCGACCTCCGGCGCATCGCGCCGTCCCGATGGGATCGCCGTCTGCGGTCGCGGACGGACTCGGTCGGTGCACCTGTCGGTCGGACGAGCCACGTCCGCACGCCGACAGGAGGACCAAGCCGTGATCGATACTGACCCCAACAGTGCGTCCCGGGCAAGACCGTACGGTGCCGCGATCCTGTGCGGAGAGAGGAGGCCCCGTCACGCCTTTTCCGGAGTGGCGGGGCTCCGCCGTGAACTGGGCGGGTTCCGGGCGTCAGGAGTGCCTGCTGTCGGCAATACTGGGGTGTCCGGGGGCGATTCGGACAGGGAGGCGCGGTGGGCGGGACGGCCGGATTCGCCGTGGTGGTGTTCGGCGGGCTGGGCGGCGTGGTCGCCTACCTCGCCGGGGTGGTCGGGCTGCGCGACCTGCGGCGGCTGCGCCGGGTCGGCGTCCCGGCCCAGGCCCTGGTGCGCGCCCGCGTCCCCGCCCCGGAGGACCGCGCGCTGCCACCGCGCCCGCTGCTGCAGTTCGAGACCGAGGACGGCCGGGTGGTGGAGGTCTTCTCGCCCGTCCCGTCCACCCCACGCCACCCGCTGCCGGACGGCGGCCACGTGCAGGTCCGCTACGACCCGGCCGACCCCCGGCAGGTCCTGGTGGACGGCCGCGAACGCAGGCCCTTGGAGTACGGCTTCGTGGCGCTCGGGCTGCTGATGGTGCTGGCCGCGATCACGCTGGCGGTCGCCGTTCTGTGAGGCTGCCCGACGGTTGCGACGTTCATCAGAACCGAGTCGTGGGGCGGGCCCGGCGCCGTTGCCGGCTCAGGTGATGACGGTGGTGGCGGCCGTGGTGGCGATGGTGACGGCCGCGATGGCGGCCACGGCGGCCTGCATGTTCCGGATCGCCTGGCCGACGGACTCGCCCGCCCAGTCGCCCTCGGCGATCTCCGCGAAGCGCGGCTCGACCTGCTTGCGGGGCTGCTCCGGGAAGGCCACCTTGTACAGGCGGGCGGTATGCAGGAGGGCGATCAACGTGGCGGTGCGGACGTCCGGTTCGGCGCCGTCCAGGACCACGGCGGCCAGGCGTGCGCGCAGGGCGCGCTCGACGGAGCCGTCCGCCTCCGGGTAGCGGCGGACCGGGAAGAGGCCGAGGGCGCGGTGGCGCTCCTCGACGACCAGGCCGCGCTCGCACAGCCGCTGGACGGTGTCCCGGATCGCCGTCGGCTGGTCCTTGGCCAGCCACTCGGCCGGCTTGGCCTTTCCGGCGCCCTTGCGCTCCGCCCACTCGGCGAGCCGGTCGAGACGCCCGTCGAGCAGGGGCTCGCCGGTCGGCGTGCGGTCGGTGACGGTCAGCCGGCCGTCGTCCACCACGACCCGCCCGGCCAGCGCGAGGTCCGCGAGGAACCCGCCCGCCACCGCCCAGCCGGCGGTCGTACCCGCCTTCGCAGCACCGGACTTGTCGTCCAGCGACAACAGCATCAGCTCCTCGGCGAGGGTGACGTGCATGCTCCATTCCTTTCGCGGATCAGAGGCGATCACCGGCAACCGGCAACTACCAGCAGCAACCGGCGGCGACCGGCGGCGACCGGGAAATGATCAAGAAGCGATCAGTCTACTGAGGTTTTCGTGGCGGCCCGATGGCGAACACCGCCTTCACCGACGCCGACCACCTCACCCGCACCCTCCGCCGGGGCCTGCGACACATCCAGCTCCAGCCACCCCTCATCGAGGGATGTCCGGCCGGCACCGGCCCGTCACTCGCTCCACCGACTCGGCCCTGAGAACCTCAGTAACTGAACGGCGTTGGCGCTGGACGTCGGCGGTACCCATCGGGCTCCCCCGCTTCCCCTGCCGTCCGGCGCGGCGGCTCGGCGGCGCGCCTTCGTGCCGCGCGCGGCATGGTCGAGCCGGTTCCGCGGCACCGCCGAAACACCGGCGCTCCGGCGGTTCGACCACGGTATTCCGGCGCTCCGTCACCGGCCGGAACAGCCGGGGCGAATATGACGCCCAGTCATCGGAAAGTCACGCATTTCCATGGTCGGCGCACACCCGCGATATTCGCGGCCCGATTCCCACGGACGGATCCCCGTAGTCGGTTCGTCACGCCCCGCATTCGCTCCGCCCGGAATTCCACGCGCGAAACGCGGCCCGCGCGGGCCTTCCGGACGGGCCTTCCGGACGGGGCGCGGACACCCGGGCCGCCGGCCCGGCCTCGGCTAGACGTCGAGAGCGGCCTCGATGCGCTTGAGACCGTGCCGGGCGAGCGCAAGGTTGCCGCGCGAGCGGTCCAGCGCCAGGTAGAGGAAGAGCGAGCCGTGACTACGGGTCAGCGGGCGGATCAGGTGGTACTGGGTGCCGAGGGTGATCAGGATGTCCTCGATGACATCGTCGATCGACAGCGCGGCCAGGGCGCGTATCTTCGCACGAACGACCTCGGTGTTGGCGGCGGCCGCAATCTCCAGGTCGAGCTGCTGCCCCCCGCCGAGGGACCCGAGCGACATACCGCTCTCGTAGTCGGCCACGGCCACTCCGATGGCCCCCTCGATGGCCATCGCGTCCTTGAGTGCGTCGTCAATGTTCATACGCTGTTCGTCCTTTGCGTGACTTCCGGGCAGAACTCCCGTGTGCAGGAACAAAATAGCAAGAAGTCACCGGTTGTGGTCGCCTCGTGAAAATGATGGAATAAAGTACGCTACCGGGGTTCAGAATGTGAAGGGGTACTGGTGCGCGCACTCGAAGCTTCTCTCTCCGATGTGCTCGGCTCCCCCGGAGTGGTCGGTGCCGCGCTCGTCGACGCCGTCACAGGTCTCAGCTACCAGTCCGCCGGGGACCACCGGCTGCTCGGGACCGGGGCCGAACTCGCCGAGCTGACCAACCTGATCGGCGAGCGGCTATACGAGGCAGGGGCGGAGAGCGAGTTGGAGAGCCTGGTGATCACCAGCACCCGCCATCACCAGGTCGTCCAGGTGGTGTCCCGGAAGGGCGACCCCCTGCTGCTGGCCACCGTGCTGGACCGGGAACGGACCAACCTGGCGCTGGCCGTCCGCCAGACCGCCGACCGCGCGCAGGACTTGCTGGCATGACCGACCCGTCCCACGACACGGCTCCGCCCGCCATGCCCGCAGCTCCCACGGCGCCGGCTCCGCCCACCGCGCGCAACGTGCCCGCGCTGCTGCTCGCGCTGCGCCGGACGGAGTTCACCGGCTCGGTCACCGTCTCCAGCGCACCGGGCGGCACGATCCACCTGGAGCAGGGTCTGGTCGCGGCGATCGAGACCCCCGGGGCCCCGACCGCCGCGACCCTGCTGCTGAAGTCCCGGCGCGTCGGCGAGGAGGAGTGGGCGTCCGCCGAGACGGCCGCGTCCGTCGGCCGGCCGGCCGACGCTCCCCCGACCTGGGGCGGCGACCTCGGCGCGGCCCTGGTGGCTCAGGGGTCGATCGGCGCCGCCGAGCTCGAAGCCGTCTGCACCGCCGCCGCCTTCGACGGGGCCTTCGCCCTCGTGCTGAGCCCGCCCGGCAGTTGGGAGACGGCCGAGGCGGCGCCGCCTGCCAGGATCGCGCTGCGCCCGGGCATCGAGCCGGAGCAGCTCTTCGAGGAGACCGCCCGGCGGACGGCCCTGCTGACCCGCCTCTGGGGACCGCCCGGCGAACTGGCCCGCATCCGGATCCGTCCTGCCGCCCGGGCCGAATCCGGCGCGCTGCGGATCCCGGTCCGCTACCGGGAGATCCTGGCCGCCGCCACCGGCCGCCGCACCGCGCGCGACCTCGGCTTCGCCCTGGGACGCGGTGTGTTCGCGGTGCTCCTCGACGTCGTACGGATGGACGCCCGGCACCTGCTCCACCGGGAACCGGCGCACCCCACTCCCCTGGCACCGAGCGTGGCCCCGCGCATGCCGACGGGCGAACCGCCGCCGGCCGGCACCGGGCCGCTGCCGCGCCGCGTCCGCAGCGGACGCGGCGCGGGTGGTCCGGGCGGCCCCGGCGGCCTGCCCGCCCGATCCGAGGGAGCGGCGGCCGCTTCCGAGGGTCCACCGAACGCACACCGCGCCGAACACACCGCGCGTACCGAGACGACCGAGCAGAGTGAGAAGAGCGCACCATGAGCAGCCAGACACCGACCGCCGTGCTGGTCGACGAGTTGAAGTCCCTCCGCGACCGGGTCATGGGCATCTCGGAGAGTGTCATCTCCACCACTGACGGCCTGTTGGTGGCCGCCGACACGGCCGCCGTCCACCCCGAGTCGGCCGCCGCCCTGTCGGCCGCCATGCTCGGCCTCGGCCGGCGCACCGCGGCCGAGGTCGGCGTGGGCGGCCTGCGCGACGTGGTCACCCGCTGCAACAGCGGCTACGTCGTGGTGCTGGCGATCGGGGAGCAGGCGCTGCTGATGATCCTGGGAGACGAGGGCCTCGACGTCGCCGGCCTGCACCGCGAGTCGCCCGCCACGGTCCGCCGCCTGAGCGAGCTGCTCGGGATGGTCCCCGCGGTCTAGGGGCTCTCTTTCGGATCACGCCGGGCGCGCGACGCCGGAGCACGCACCTCGCCGCGTTGTCGTCGGTCGCCGATACTCCGCATGGACTCCCTCCTCCGCCTTGCGATGCACGCACTCCGACGCCGCGCGCTGATCCGACGTGATCCGAAAGAGAGCCCCTAGTCCCAACGCCGTTCAGTAGTAATCAGGGGCGATCGAGCCGATCTCCGCACAGGGCCTCGACCAGCCGCCGGGCCCGGGTCTCCTCCGAGAGGAGCGTCTCCACCAACGGCCCGGTTCCCTGCCTGTCCGTGGCGCCGGACAGGTAGGCCTCGACCGCTCGCGGGTCGGCCGCGAGCGGCACCCGCCCGGCGGTGAGCGCCGCGTGGGCCCGGGCGTAGTCCAGGCCGAGCCGGGCCAGCCGCACCCCGCCCGCGTGCCGCTCGGCCGGGTCCGCGCCGCCCTCACCGGCCAACTGCGGGTGCCGGCAGGCGACTTCGTGCACGGCGAGAACGGCCAGCAGCACGTGCTCGGTGCCGGGCGCACGGCGGCCGAGGCGCTGCGCCTGCCCGTCGACCTCCAGCCGGACCCAGGCCATCGGCGCGACCGCGATGTTCATCTTGGCGAAGCCGGGCACCAGCAGCCGCTTCCAGCGCGGCAGCCGGTACGGCGTGCGGCCGAGCAGCGCGTCCCGGGTGGGGCGCAGCAGCGGGTCGAGGTCGTCCAGGTCGCCGGGGGCGCCCGGGGCACCGGGACCGTCCGGCACGTCGGGGCCGGCGGGCACCGCCAGTCGCTCCAGTACCGCTCCCGGCGCGACGCCCGCCGCGTGCAGCAGTTCGGCGGCCCGGGCGTGCGGATCGGCGAGCAGGGCGCGCAACAGGTGTTCTGCGCTGAACTTCCGCTCGCCGTCCTGCCGGGCCCGCTCCATGGCGCCGGCCAGGGCGCGGGCGGCGGCGCCGCTGAGCAGCAGGCCGCGCTCCCCGGTCGGGCCGAGCACGTCGCGGGCCGGCACGCTCGCACCGGCCCCGTCGTCCGAGCCCCAGCGTGCCGTGTCGACCCCGCCCTGGCGGTCTCGCAGGACGGCGAGCAGGGCGGTCGCGGTCGCCCCGGCGGCCGACAGGGCCTCACCGGCCGGGCCCTTCGCCCCGGCGACGGCGGCCAGCAGGTGTTCCGTCCCGAGGCGGCCGTCACCCCCGCCGCGCGCGCCCCGGGCCGCGCCCAGGACGCCGAGCGTGCGCCAGTCCGGTTCCAGCGTCGTCTCCATCCGAGCCCTCCCACCATGATGTTTTGCCCGAACTATATGCCTGCTTTGCTCGCCCTTTACACGTGACTGCGCGTCAAGGAAACGTCAGAACCGGCCGGTTCTGGACTCAGGGCGCGGAGGCCGGGTCGGCGGCGCTCACCGGGACGTCCGGGTGGCGGAACCAGGACCCCTGCACCAGCCGCTGCACCAGCATCAGCACCGCGCCGAGCAGCAGCGCGCCCAGCCCGATCACCGTCACCCCGCCGACCCGGCCGATGCCCGGCAGGTCGATCGAGGTGGCACCGTAGTCCGGGTCGGCGTAGACGTCGAAGGCGCCGTAGGCGAAGAAGTACAGCAGCATCAGGCCGCCGGCCAGCGGCAGCACGCCCTTGAAGACGAAGTCCCGGACGCTGCGGGTGAGGACCCGGCGGTAGTACCAGACGCAGGCGAAGCCGGTCAGGCCGTAGTAGAAGGCGATGCCGAGGCCGACCGAGGCGATCGAGTCGGCCAGCACGTTGCCGCTGATCGCGGTGAGCAGGACGTAGAAGGCGATCGACGCCAGGCCCATGGCGACCGTCGACCAGGTCGGGGTCCGGTGGCGCGGGTGCACCCGGGCGAAGCCGGTCGGGATGGCCCGGTGGGTGGCCATCGAGAAGGTGGTGCGGGCGGTGGGCAGGATCGTCGTCTGGGTGGAGGCGGCGGCCGAGGTCAGCACCATCAGGATCAGCAGCCGGCTGAGCACCGCGCCGATCCCGGTGGTGCCGAACACCGCGTCACCGAGGCCGGACAGCACGTCCCCCGAGTGGGCCGGGTTGCCGAGCCCGATGCCGTCCGTGCCGACCCCGGCGAAGGACTGCGCCGAGGTCGCGACCAGGACGTAGATGAGGAGCAGCAGCACGGTGGAGATGACGGCCGCGCGGCCGGGGGTGCGCGCGGAGTCGGCGGTCTCCTCGTTGACGGACACGGCAGTGTCCCAGCCCCAGTAGATGAAGACCGCGGCCAGCATGCCGGCGGTGAACGCCGAGGTCGAGGGCACGTTGAACGGGTTGAACCAGGACGCGTCGACGGGGATGGCCGTCGGGGGCGCGGCGGAGCCGTACGCCTTGACGAGCGCGGTGAGCGAGAAGGCGACCAGCATCACCACCTCGACGGCCAGCAGCCGGCGCTGGAGGGTGGCGGACAGCTCGATGCCGACGTAGCAGATCGCGGTCATCAGGACGATCCACAGCACCCCGGCGCTGGTCGTCCACACCCGGCTGTCCGCGAGCGAGTCCAGGCCGACCAGCCGGAAGCCGTACACCCCGGCGATCTGCGCCAGGTTGGCCATCACGATGACGTCGGCGACGACGATGCCCCAGCCGCCCATCCAGCCGGTGCGCGGGCCGAACGCCCGGGCGGCCCAGGTGAAGGTGGTGCCGCAGTCCGGGTCGGCGGCGTTGAGCTCCTTGTAGGCGTAGGCGATCAGCAGCATCGGGATGAACGCCAGGACGGTGACGACGGGCGCCTGGAGGCCGACCCCGACCACGACGATGCCGAGGGTCGCGGCCAGGCTGTAGGCGGGGGCGGTGGAGGCGAGACCGATGCACACCGAGGACAGCAGGCCCAGGGCGCCACTCTTCAGGCCCTTCTCGCCCGCACCGGAACCCGTCGGACGGTCGCTCGGACCGCCGGTCGGGGGGCTGGTCGGGGACGCCGGCACTGGCCCCACCCCCTTGAGTGCGCAGCGGGGGCCGCGAGGACCGATCTGGTCGTCTCAGCGTAACGCCGCCCTCGGCGGGCGGCCCGGGGGCGGCGAGCAGGCGGCCTGGGCGCAGGGTTGCCGGGCTTCCGGGCTTCCGGACTGGACGGACGACGCGCGGCGCGGGCCGTGGTGCGGTCGCGGCGGTGGCCGCCCTGGTCCGCGGGCCCCCCTTCCCCAAAGAGACCCCCCCCCCTCCCCCACCCCCCGCCCCCCCCCCCCCCCGCCACCCAGATCGAGCCCGGGGTCGCGTTCATGGCCCACCCACGGGACATCGAGCGCGAGGTCTGGCCGACGGAGGACTACCACCTCGCCCGGAGCCTGGTGCCGGTCGAGGGCGAGGGGTCCGAGACCGACCTGTTCGCCGGGCTGCGCTCAGGAGAGGCGGGGCTGCGCCCGGGAGAGGGGGACGGATGAGCCGGAGGTCGGGTTTCGCCCGCTCAGCACTGGCCGTCGGCGAGCACGAAGTAGCCCGGGCCGGTCTGCTTCAGGGTGTGCGTCACGAAGGTGTTCCAGAGGCCCATGCTCTGGCCCGAGCCGAGTGCGTAGGTCAGGCCGCCGCTCTGGGTGGCCCGCCCGGCCCGGACCTGGTTGTAGTTGCTGTCGGTGAAGCACTGCGCGGCGCCGCCGCCGGTGGTCGCCGTCACCGCCGCCGATCGGGTGCCCACCGCGCCCGACGGGTCGACCGCCGCCACGGTGTAGCCGTACGACGTGCCGGGGGCGAGCCCGGTGTCGGTGAAGGACGGGCCGGTGGCACTGCCCGCCATCGTGCCGTCCCGGTAGACCTGGTAGGAGGCGGCCCCGCTGACGGCCTGCCAGGCGAGGACGATCGAGCTCTGGCCCGCCGGGGTCGCGGTCAGCCCGGTCGGGGCGGGCAGACCGGGGTTGGTGGGCCCCGTGCCGCCGTCCAGGCCCCAGAACTGCGCGGTGTAGTAGCTGGAGCAGATCGTGTTGAGGAAGTAGCTGCCGGTGGCCCCGCACTGGTCGGCTGCGGCGCCGGGGTTGACGGCCAGCCCGTGGCCCATCCCGGCGATGCTGAACAGTGCCACGGCGGGCCGCCCGCCCGCGTCGGCGTAGACCTCCTCGGTGGTGCCGCCCGGCAGGCTCCGGGTGCTGGTCGGGCTCTGGCCGACACCCTGGACGTTGGTCCACTGGTCGCGCAGCTCCGTCGCGTTCACCGGCCTGACCACGGTGTCCGCGCTGCCCTGCCAGATCGCCAACCGGGGCCAGGGCCCGGCGTAGCCCGGGTACGCGGCCCGGACCTTGTCGCCCCACTGGGCCGGGGTGAGCCCCTGGTCGGAGTTCTGGCAGCCGGAGGCGGCGCCCTGGGTGGTCGCGCACTGGGCCGGGAGGCCGGAGTCGATCGCCCCGCCGGCGAACACGTCCGGGTAGTCGGCCAGCAGGTCGGAGGCCATCCCGCCGCCGGCCGACAGCCCGGTGACGAACACCCGCCGGCCGTCCGAGCCGTACAGGGCCTTGGCCTTGGTGACCATCTCGATCACCGACTCAGCCTCGCCGGTGCCCCGGGCGTCCTTGGTCGCGTCGAACCAGCTGAAGCAGGAGAGGCTGTTGTTGGCACTGCTGGTCTGCGGGAAGACGACCGCGAAACCGTACCGGTCGGCGAAGGTCGTCCAACCGGAGTTGCGGTAGTAGTCGTTGGCGGTCTGCAGGCAGCCGTGCAGCGCGACCACCAGCGGCGCGCCACTCGGCAGTCCGGCCGGGGTGTAGGAGTACATCGCGAGGTTTCCCGGATTGGCGCCGAATCCGGTGACCTGCTGGAAGGTTCCGCTCACGGTGTCGGCCGCAGCCGGGGCGGGTGCGGTGGTGCCGATCGCGAGTGCGGCGGCCGTCAGCAACGCGGCGGCGGCAGGACGGAGAGGCATGGGGGCTCCTGGGTGGGGGAGGAGTGGGGGCGGATGCCGTGCAGCGTGGCGCGCCCCGCGCCCCGGTGCCATGTGACGGCCACCCGAGGTCCACCGCCCCGCCATGGCGTGGACCGCCATGGTCCGATGTCCGGGGGCCGCGCGCCGGCCGTACCCGGAAGGCACTTGAGGGGCGTGCGCGAACAAGGCAGGTTGATCCCATGACGACGAATGAGGCAGACCCCGGCGGCGCGACGTCCCCGGAGGGCCAGGAGCTCCTTGAAGGCCGGCAGGCCCTGGAGGGCCAGGTGCCCCGGACCAGGACCCACACCTGGACGGCCGGCCCGCCGATCTCCGCCTTCCCGCGCCTGAGCGGAGAGGAGATCCTGCACGAGATCCTCGCGGGCCGGATTCAGGAGCCGGCGATCTGCAGCACCCTCGGATTCCATCTGACCGAGGTGAAGCCGGGCACGGCGGTGTTCGAGGGCGAACTCGGCGATCACCTCTACAACCCGATGAACACCGTGCACGGCGGCTACCTCGCCACCCTGCTGGACTCGGCGCTCGGTTGCGCCGTGCTGAGCCGGCTGCCCGCCGGGATCGGCTACACCACCACGCAGTTGAACGTCCACATGCTGCGCCCGCTGTTCGCCGACTCGGGGCTGCTGCGCTGCGAGGGCCTGGTGCTGCATTTGGGCCGGACGATGGCGACGGCCGAGGCGAGGGTGGTCGGGGTGGAGAACGGCAAGCTCTACGCGCACGCCACCACCACCTGCGCCATCCTGGCGCCCCGCCCGGCGGCCTGACAGGTGGTCCGACCGGTGGCATGACCGGAGGCCTGGGCAGAGGTTCGGAGGACCGGAGGGAGACCTGACGGAGGTTCGGCTGAAGGTAAGGCCGGGCCCCGGTCGCTTCGGCGGCCGGGGCCCGGGGTCGGCTGCGGTTCAGAGGGCCGCGAGCAGCCCGCAGAGCGCGAGGAGGCCGCAGATCCCGAAGTTGATCAGCTTGTGCGAGAGGAACACGGCGGCGAACTCGCGGATCGTCGCGCTCGGCCAGTAGTACGCGGCGGTCGGCGAGCCGAACACCTGCCCGTTGACGCCGGTCCTGCGGGCGGTGAGCGCCGCCCGGAAGGCGTGGAAGTTGTTGGTGACCACGACACAGCGGTAGTCGGGCTTGGCCTGCTCCATGATGGCCTTGCTGAAGAGCAGGTTCTCCTCGGTGGTGCGGGAGCGGTCCTCGCGCTCGATGTGTTCGGCCGGGAAGCCGCGCCCGGTCAGGTAGTCGGCCATCGCGTGGGACTCCGGCAGTTTCTCGTCCGGGCCCTGGCCGCCGGAGGTGATCAGCACCGGCGGGTTGCCGCGCGCGGCCTGCTTGTCGTACACCTCCCGGCCCCGGTCGAGCCGGCTGGCCAGCAGCGGCGGGACGCGCTCGCCGCCGATCAGGCCGGAGCCGAGGACGACCACGAAGTCCACGTTCCGGCGCGGCCGGTGGCGGCCGTAGAGGAATGCGTAGCCGACGAAGCAGACGAACAGGAAGGAGATGTAGCCGACCACCAGGACGGCGGTGCCCGCCAGTACGCCCAGCCGGGGCGAGCGGGTGGCCAGAGCAGCGAGCAGCAGCGCGATGACGGCGAGGATGCCCAGCCCGGCGAGGAGGGACAGCAGGTTGGCGGGCCGTCTGCCCTCCTTGCGGATCATGGTCAGGCCGTTGGCGATCAGGAACCAGACCAGGGCCGCCGTGCCGAGGGCCGGCAGCAGGATGATCGCCACCGCCGCCAGTTCCATCACCAGTGTGGGCGCCTTGCGCAGCTCGGTGAGCAGGGCGAGGGCGAGCAGGGAGACGGCGATGCCGAGCAGGACGGCATTGCTGAACTGGCGGCGGTCGCGTAGTACCCCGATTCCGAACAACAGGAAGAACAGGGCGGCTGGGACATAGGCGATCATGCTTCGTATCGTAGGCGGAGGCCGTTCGCGTGAACCGCCCGTCCGCCCGTGGACGAACCGGCCGGGCGGACTGGGCAGACGGACTGGGCAGACGGACTGGGCAAACGGACCGGACAAGGGGACCGGACGAGCGGGCAGGTCAGGCGAACCGCTCGATCGCCGCGAGGACCGCCTCCGTCATCGCCGGACTCCCGGTGTGCCCGGACTCGTCGATGACGGTCAGTCGGGCCTCCGGCCAGGCCCGGGTCAGCCGCCACGCGGTGTCGAGCGGCGAGCCGAGGTCCAGTCGGCCGTGGATCAGTTCGCCCGGGATACCGGCCAGCCGTCCGGCGTCGTGCAGCAGTTGGCCGTCGGCCAGGAACGCGTGGTGCGCGAAGTAGTGCGCGGTGATCCGGGTGAACGCCATCAGCGCGTCGGTGGGGCGGTCGCTGTAGGCGTTCGGCTTGCCCAGCGCCTCGTGCGCGATGACGGCGTCCTCCCAGGTGGCCCAGGCGTTCGCGGCGGCCCGCCGGACGGTCTCGTCCTGGCTGTTGAGCAGCCGGCTGTAGGCGGCCACCAGGTCACCGTCGCGGTCGGCGGCCGGCAGGAAGTTCCGGAACTCCTCCCACGGGCCGGGCAGGAAGCGGGCGACGCCCCGGTAGAGCCAGTCGGTCTCCTCGGGGCGGGTCGTGGTGACGCCGCAGAGCACGATCTCGGAGACCCGCTCGGGGTGGGCCTGGGCATAGGCGAGGATCAGCGTCGAGCCCCAGGAACCGCCGTGCAGCAGCCACTTCTCGATGCCGAGGTGGTCGCGCAGCCGCTCCATGTCCGCGATCAGCCGCTCGGTGGTGTTGTGCTCCAGCCCGGTCGTCGGGTCGGCGGCGTGCGGCAGGCTCTGTCCGCAGCCGCGCTGGTCGAACTGGACCACGTGGTACCGCTCGGGGTCGAAGTACCGCCGGGCGCCCGGCCGGTGGCCGGACCCGGGCCCGCCGTGCACGATCGCGGCGGGTTTGCCCGCCGGGTTGCCGGAGGCGTTCCAGTGCATCCGCTGCCCGTCTCCGACGTCCAGCAGGCCTTGTGCGTAGGGCTCGTAGTGGGGGTGCAGCTCGGGCATCGCGGAACTCCTCCGTGGATGTGCGGCCGGGGTGCCCGGACAGACCCTAGCGGGCGCTCGCAGGCCGGGCCGCGGATTTTCGGCGGGCCCGGGGCGGGGGGGGGGCCGACGGGGCCCACGACGGGGGGGTAAGAGGTGCTCGCGTGGCGACCGGAACTAGCGCCCACCCCTATCAGATTGCCCTCCGCACTC